>NZ_BAAAYL010000001.1:5248291-5557014 GCF_039536205.1 Streptomyces sannanensis
TGGGCGGCGAGTTCATCGCGACCGTCCGCTACGACCGCATCAACGCGGCCGGCCTCCCGGCCACCTCCCGTCCGTCTCCCACCACCGCCCTTGCCGGAGGGTGCTTCGCGCCGGCCCCTGATATCGCCGACGAGGCCGAGGTCGCCTTCCTCGTCCAGGACGCACACCAGGGACGCGGCGTCGCCTCCGCCCTGCTGGAACACATCGCCGCCGTCGCCCGCGAGCGCGGCATCCGGCGCTTCGCGGCCGAGGTGCTGCCCGCCAACACCAAGATGATCAAGGTGTTCACGGATGCCGGGTACCAGCAGCAGCGCAGCTTCGAGGACGGCGTCGTCCGCCTCGAACTCGACCTGGAACCCACCGACCGCTCCCTCGCCGTGCAACGCGCCCGTGAACAGCGCGCCGAGGCACGCTCCGTGCAGCGCCTCCTCGCCCCCGGCTCCGTCGCCGTCATCGGCACCGGCCGCGCGCCCGGCGGAGTGGGCCGCAGCGTCCTGAGCAACCTCCTGGCGGGCGGCTTCACCGGGCGTACGTACGCCGTGAACCGGGCCTTCCCCGCGGACCGGGACACCGTGGACGGCGTTCCCGCGCACCGCTCCCTCGCCACCATCGGGGAGCACGTCGACCTCGCCGTCGTCGCCGTGCCCGCCGAGCGGGTGCCGGAAGCCGTCGCGGAGTGCGGCGAGTACGGGGTGCAGGGCCTGGTCGTGCTCTCCGCCGGATACGCGGAGAGCGGCCCCGGGGGCCGGGAGCGCCAGCGGGAACTGGTGCGCCTGGCCCGCTCGTACGGCATGCGCCTCATCGGCCCCAACTCCTTCGGTGTCATCAACACCGCGGAGGCCGTCCGGCTCAACGCCTCCCTCGCCCCCGAGGCCCCGGCGTCCGGCCGCATCGGGCTCTTCACCCAGTCAGGCGCGATCGGTATCGCCCTGCTCTCCGGACTCCACCGCCGCGGCGCCGGGCTCTCCTCCTTCATCTCCGCCGGCAATCGCGCGGACGTCTCCGGCAACGACTTCCTCCAGTACGGATACGAGGACCCGGACACCGATGTCGTCCTCCTCTACCTGGAATCCATCGGCAACCCGCGCAAGTTCAACCGCCTCGCCCGGCGCACCGCCGCCGTCAAACCGGTCGTCGTCGTCAAGAGCGCCCGCCACAGCGGCAGCGCTCCGCCCGGTCATGCCGTGATGCCCACCCGCATCCCGGACGCCACCGTCTCCGCCCTGCTCCGCCAGGCCGGCGTGATCCGCGTCGACACCGACACCCAACTGGTCGACGCCGGCCTGCTGCTGGCCGGTCAGCCGCTCCCGGCCGGACCGCGCGTGGCCATCCTCGGCAACTCGGAGTCCCTCGGTCTGCTGACGTACGACGCCTGCCTCACCGAGGGCCTGCGCCCGCTCCCGCCCCTCGACCTGACGACGGCGGCCACCCCGGACGACTTCCGAGCCGCCCTCGCCCATGCCCTCGGTGACGACGCCTGCGACGCGGTCGTGGTGACGGCGATGCCCAGGGTGGGGGAGAGCGAGAACGGAACCGGAACCCTGGCAGAGGCCCTGCGCACCGCGACCGCGTCGGCCTCGCCGAAGCCGGTCGCGGTGGTCCACGTGGAACTCGGCGGCCTTGCGGACGCCCTCTCGGCGGCGACCGGCACGGCGCCGCCCCCCGGTGGAGCCGTCGTACCCCGCGTGGCGGAGCCACGTGACGCCGCGGCCGGGAAAGGTCCGGGCGCTGGAGAGCCGGCGGGTGCGCGCATCATCCCTGCCTACCCCGCCGCGGAACGGGCCGTCCGTGCGCTGGCCGAGGCCGTCCGGTACGCCGAGTGGCGGCGGCAGGCGCCCGGCAGGGTTCCCGAGTACGAGGACATCGACGAGGCCGGGGCCGCCGCCCGGATCGGCGCACTCCTCGGTCCTGAGCCCGACCCGCGCGGCATGCGGATCGGTCCCGACGACGCCCGCGAGCTGCTCCAGCAGTACGGGATCGGTGTGCTGCGGGCGCTGCCCGCACCGCACCCCGACGCCGCCGTCGCGGCGGCCGCCCGCCTCGGCTACCCGGTGGCACTCAAGACCACCGCGCCCCATCTGCGCCACCGCCCCGACCTCGGCGGGGTCCGGCTCGACATCGCCGGCGAAGGGGAACTCCGCCGGGCCTACGCCGAGTTGACGGAGACCCTCGGCAAGCCCGCCGAGCTCCTTCCCGTCGTGCAGGCCATGGTGCCACGCGGGGTGGACACGGTCGTACGGGCCGCCATCGACCCGGCCGCAGGCGCCGTGCTCTCCTTCGGCATCTCCGGAGCGCCCTCGGAGCTGCTCGGCGACATGGCCCACCGTCTGGTTCCGGCCACCGACCGGGATGCCGCCGAGCTGATCCGGTCCATCCGCACGGCCCCGCTCCTCTTCGGCTGGCGCGGCGCGGCCCCGGCCGACACCGCGGCGCTGGAGGAGTTGCTGCTCCGGGTGTCGCGGCTGGTGGACGACCATCCCGAGGTCGTCTCGGTGGCTCTGGAACCGGTCGTGGTGGCCCAGCAGGGCCTGTCCGTCCTCGGCGCGACCGTACGGCTCGCGCCGCCGCCCGCGCGGACCGACCTCGGGCCCCGGCGTCTCCCCAGTTACTGAGGGGCCGCAGGGCCCCCGCGGCCCCGTAGGATGGACGGCATGGCGAAGACCGGTACGACGACCCAGGGGCTGCGCGCGGCGATCGAGCGCAGTGGCTACTACCCGACTCTCGTGGCCGAAGCGGTGGAGGCCGCGGTCGGTGGGGAGCCGATTTCGTCGTACCTGGTGCACCAGGAAACCACCTTCGACGCCAACGAAGTGCGCCGCCATGTGACGGTCCTGGTCCTCACCGCCAACCGCTTCATCGTGAGCCACACCGACGAGCAGGCCGCCGACAACAGCTCCCCGTCGCCGTACGCCACCACCTCCACCGAGTCGGTCAAGCTGGACCGGATCTCGTCGGTCGTGGTGAGCCGCGTCGTCGCCAACCCCGAGTCGTACACCCCCGGCACGCTGCCCAGAGAGGTGGTCCTCACCATCGGCTGGGGCGCGGTCTCCCGTATCGACCTGGAGCCGGCGGCCTGCGGCGACCCCAACTGCGACGCCGACCACGGCTACACCGGCAACTCCACCGCCGACGACCTCAGCCTGCGGGTCAGCGAGGCCGGCGACGGTCCGGACACGGTCCGGCAGACGCTCGTCTTCGCCCAGGCGCTGTCCGAGGCCACCGCGGCGACCGGCCACTGATGATCCATCCCGCCTGGCCGGACCAGGAAGAACCCGCTCCGCTCGCCCTCGACAGCGCGCCCGTGCCGCAGTACGGCCGCGGCTCGCTCGCCGATCTGCTGCCCACGCTCGCCGCGGGCCAGGGCGTCACGGGTATGACCGCCGCCATCGCCGAGCTCACTCCGGCCGACCGGAACTGTGTGTTCCTGATCGACGGCCTGGGCTGGGAGCAGCTCGCCGCCCACCCGGACGAAGCGCCGTTCCTGACCTCCCTGATGGGCAGCTCCCGCGGCGGCACCGGACTGCCGATAACCGCCGGCTTCCCGGCCACCACCGCGACCTCCCTCGCCTCGGTCGGCACCGGCCTGCCGCCCGCCAAGCACGGCCTGCCCGGCTACACCGCCCGTAACCCGGAGACCGGCGAGCTGATGAACCAGCTCCGCTGGAAGCCCTGGACCTCCCCGCGGGTCTGGCAGCCGTACCCCACCGTCTTCCAGCTGGCCGACGAGGCCGGTGTGCACACCGCGCAGGTCTCCTCCCCGGCCTTCGAGGAAACCCCGCTCACCAAGATCGCGCTGAGCGGCGGCACCTTCCACGGCCGGCTGTCCGCCGAGGACCGGATGGACCTCGCCGCCGAGCAGCTCGCCGCGGGGGACCGCTCCCTCGTCTACACGTACTACAGCGAGCTGGACGGCAAGGGGCACCGTTTCGGTGTCGACTCCGACGCCTGGCGCGGTCAGCTGATGTACGTCGACCGGCTCGTTCAGCGCCTCGTCGAACAGCTCCCGCCCCGCACCGCCCTTTATGTCACCGCCGATCACGGCATGATCGACATCCCCTTCGACGAGCAGTCGCGCATCGACTTCGACGAGGACTGGGAGCTGCGCGCCGGAGTCGCCCTGCTGGGCGGCGAGGGCCGGGCCCGCCATGTGTACGCGGTCCCGGGCGCCGAGTCCGACGTCCTCACCGTCTGGCGTGAAGTGCTCGGCGAGCAGTTCTGGGTGGCGAGCCGGGACGAGGCCATCGAGGCGGGCTGGTTCGGTCGGCCCGACGAGCTCGACGAGCGGGTGTACGGGCGTATCGGCGACGTCGTCGCCGCGGCCCACGACGACGTCGTGATCACCGCCTCCGTCAACGAGCCGAACGAGTCCGCGATGGCCGGCATGCACGGCTCCATGACCCCGGCGGAGCAGCTGGTCCCGCTGCTCGAAGTCCGCTCGTAAATCCCTCCTCCTCGTCCACGACCTGAAAGGCCGTTACTTCCCCATGCCCGAGCTGGTGTTCTTCTCCGGAACGATGGACTGCGGAAAGAGCACTCTGGCGCTGCAGATCGGCCACAACCGGTCGGCCAGGGGCCTGCAAGGCGTGATCTTCACTCGGGACGACCGCGCGGGCGAGGGGAAGCTCTCCTCGCGACTCGGCCTGGTGACGGAGGCGGTCGAGGCTGCCCGGGGCATGGATCTGTACGGCCACCTGGTGGGCCAGATGTCGAAGGGCGACAAGGTCGACTACGTCATCGTGGACGAGGCGCAGTTCCTCGCTCCCGAGCAGATCGACCAGCTGGCGAGGGTCGTGGACGAACTGGGCCTGGACGTGTTCGCCTTCGGCATCACCACGGATTTCCGCACCAAACTCTTCCCGGGCTCACAGCGGTTGATCGAGCTGGCGGACAGGATAGAGACGCTCCAGGTCGAGGCCATGTGCTGGTGCGGCGCCCGCGCCACCCACAACGCCCGCACGGTGGGAGGCGAGATGGTCGTCGAGGGTGAGCAGGTCGTCGTCGGCGACGTCGACCGACCGGCCGAGGAGATCGGCTACGAGGTCCTCTGCCGACGCCACCACCGCCGCCGCATGACCAGCGCTGCAGCCCGTGCCGGTGCGCTGTCGCCCGATGTCCTGCCGGTCGTTCCCGTATAACTGCCTTGCTCTGCACCCTGCTCCGCAGGGCGCTGGAGCGCTCGGACAAGGTCGCCACACCTACGCCTCCGTCTGGGCCGCCACGAAGTTGCGCTGGAAGCTGAGCGGGGACGACAAGGAGCGGACAGCGCCGGATCGCCGGTATGCAGTGGTCGGTGCGATCCTGCCCGCATGGACGAGACCCGCCCCCGCCTTCGGGGCGCACCCGGTGCCCGTCACCCATCGCCGCACCCTGCTCAGGCCCGTGCTTGGCCCTGGAGGTGTGAAGTCTGGCGTCAGCCGGCGGACGATCAGCGGGGTGACGAGAACGACGGCGAGGAGGCGCAGGCTCTGTACGGTCGCGACGACCGCGACGTCGGCGTGGGAGGAGACGGCTGTGGCGAGGACTGCGTTGATCCCTCCCGGGGTGGTCGCGAGGTAGGCGTCGATGAAGGGGGTACCGGTCGTCCGAGAGAAGAGCCAGGCCAGCCCCGCGCATCCGAGGCAGACGGCTGCCGTCGCCGTCACGACGGATGGCAGTAGACGCCGTACGCGTATCAGGGTCTCGCGAGTGAAGCGCACCCCGACGTCCAGACCGACCAACGCGAAGACGAGGTTCTGCAGGACCCCGGTCGGGGCGAAGCCGGGCAGGACACCGCTGAGGGTGGCAGCCAGGGCCACGAGCATGGGACCGATCAGCGCGGGCGTGGGCAGCCGCAGCCGGCGGCCGACTGCGGCGCCCGCGACACAGATGGCAGCGAGGGTGAGTATGCCTGTCACCTGCTGTGCCCCCGCGACCAGGTGGAGGAGGCCGCCGGATGCTCCATTCCCGGCGGCGGACGGGCCCGGAGCGCCCGCGGGTGAGGCGGAGGTCATCCAGTGGGCGGCCAGTGGGGCGGTGGTCGCGACGAGTCCCACCCGCAGGTACTGGCTGAACGCGACGAGACGTACATCGGCCTTGAGTTCATCGGCGCAGGTGACGATCGCCGCCGAGCCGCCGGGCATGGTGCCGAGGACTGCGCTGGGGCGGCTGATCTGTCCCCGGCGTGCCATGAACCAGGCGACCGCGACACTGAGCGCGATCGTGGCCCCGGTTACGGCCGTCAGCGGTAGTGCGACGGGCGCCGCCGAGCGCAGCGCCGACCACGTGAGGTAGCTGCCCATGAGCGCGCCCACCAGTGCCTGGGAGGCACGGTTGGCCGGTCCGGGTATCCGGTCGCGCACCATGCCGGACACCGCCAGTGCGGCGCCGACCAGCAACGAGGACAGCAGGTAGGGCGCTGGAACGCCAAGAACGGAGGCTACGAGGCCGGCGGCGTACGCGCCGACGACGATCAGTGCCCAGCGTCCGGCGAGTGCCGGTCGAGGCCGGCGGGTCTCGTCGGGGCCGGGTGCGGGCGCGGCGCCGGCAGCGGGAACGGACGACCGCTCTCGCTGGAGTGTGGGAGTCGGAGCCAACAGGACGCCTCTCGTCGAGTGGGTGGGCGCATCTCGTGGACTCCGCGTCGCACGAGATCACAGGACTCCCTACAGTGCGGGAAGCCTGCTGTGTGGAGCCTGAGAGCCGCTGAGAGCACGCTGAGAGCCGACGATTCACCGACGCGAGTCGATCTGGAATCGCAGACCGATCCAGAACTAGACTCGTAGACGGGGTTCGGCCTGTCGGCCGAACCCGGTGGGTGCACGAGGAGACGGGCGTGCGGGTCCTGGTGGTTGAGGACGAACGGCATATCGCCGCCGCGGTCGAACGAGGTCTGCGCGCCGAAGGCTTCGGCGTGGACATCGCGGATGACGGCGAAAAGGGCCTGGCCCTGGCCCGCCACAACGACTACGCGGTGATCGTCCTCGATCTGATGCTCCCGGGACGCAACGGCTACGATGTCTGCCGCGCGCTGCGAGTCGACGACGTGACCACACCGGTGCTGGTTCTGACCGCCAAGGACGGCGAGTACGACGAGGCGGACGCACTCGATCTCGGCGCCGACGACTTCCTCACCAAGCCCTTCTCCTTCGTCGTGCTGCTGGCCCGCATCCGCGCACTGTTGCGCCGCAGTTCCCCGCAACGCCCGGCCGTGCTGAGGGCCGGGGACCTCTGGCTGGACCCCGGTTCCCACCGCTGCGGCCGCGGCGCGGACGTCCTGGCCCTCACACCACGCGAGTTCGGCCTGCTGGAGTTCCTCCTGCAGCACCCCGAAACCGTGGTGAGCAAGCACGAACTGCTCACCCAGGTCTGGGACGCGTGTTTCGACGGTGACCCGAACATCGTCGAGGTCTACGTCGGCTACCTTCGGCGCAAGATTGACACCCCGTACCGCCGCTCGGCCATCGAGACCGTGCGCGGTGTCGGATACCGTCTGGACGGCAAGGGCGGCTGAGCCGTGCGACGCCTGCCCCTCGGCGCTTTGGCGGGCCGGTGGCCGCGGCATTCCTGCAGGCTCACCCTGCGGAAGCGGGTGACCCTGTGGGCCACATCGATCGTGGCCGCGGCGATGATCGTGGCCAGTCTCGGCCTGCTGTTCGGCCTGAAACACTCCATGTGGAGCAACCTGGACGGTACGGCAGGACAACGCGTCGCCGATGTCGCGTCCCTCGTCCAGTACCACCCACTGCAGGTGCGCATCCCCTCCAACGGCGGTGACGCGGACGTGGTGGAGGTCATGGACTCCGCGGGACGGGTGCTGGCCAGTTCCGACGACGACATCCGCCCCGGCATGCCCAGCGGTTTCCCGCACCCGCTGCCGGCGGAGGTCACCGAGGGCCACGCCGCCACACTGCCCAGCCTGCACATCGGCGATGGGGGCGACTTCCGGGTCGTGGGCCGGCAGGTCCGTGTCGAGGGGCGTCCGGCCACCATTGTGGCGGCGGTGTCCCTCCGCCAGGCCGAGTCCGCCCTCTCCAGCCTGGCCACCGGCCTCGCGATCGGTGCTCCGGCGCTGACCGCGCTGGTCGCGTGGACGGTCTCGCGCACGGCCGGACGTACTCTGCGCCCGGTGGAGACGCTGCGCCGCCAGGTCATCGACATCGGGGCTACTGACCTGCACCGCCGCCTGGACCTGCCGGCCTCCCAGGACGAGGTCCACGCGCTGGCCGTCACGCTCAACGACATGCTCGCCCGGCTCGACGAGGCGTCCGCCGCGCAACGACGCTTCGTCGCCGACGCCGCCCACGAGTTGCGCAGCCCGCTCACCGCGATCCGCGCCCAGTTGGAGGTCATGGCCGCCTATCCCGACCCGAGGCGTGACCCTCTCGCCGCCGCGAGCCTGCTTGAGGACGCCCTACGGCTGAATGATCTCGTCGAGGACCTTCTTGCCCTGGCCCGCAGCGAGGATCCCGCGTCGCAACGGCCGGACACCGTGGTCGACCTCGACGAGGTCGTCCTCGCAGAGGTGAGGCGCCAGCGACGCCTGACCTCCACCCGCATCGATGCCCGCCGGGTCTCGGCCGGGCGGGTGCGGGGGGACCCGGAGGCCTTGCGCCGTGTCGTCCGCAACCTTCTCGACAACGCCCGCCGTCACGCCGTCGACCAGGTGCAGGTGGCGCTCGGCGTACGCCTTGGCCTCGTCGAGCTCACGGTCAGCGACGACGGCTCAGGCATCCCGGCCGCCTACCGCGCCCATGTCTTCGAGCGCTTCACCCGCCTGGACGAGGCCCGTTCCCGTGAGGCGGGCGGCTCAGGCCTCGGCCTTGCCATTGTCGACAAGGTCGTCACCGCCCACGGGGGCGCCGTATGCGCCGAGGAGGATCCGCCGCCTGCGGAGGGCGGGCTCGGTGGTGCCCGTCTCGTTGTGCGGCTGCCGCCGGCGCACGCGCGGGGTGGGAGCTGACCGGCGGTGGGCCACGTCGACCTGGTTACGCTGAGCGCGACGTCAGTGATTCGACTGTACGATCGTGAACACCGCGCCCTCCGGGTCCGCGACGGTCGCCAGCCGGCCGCTCGCCGCCTCCCTGGGCTCATGGAGGACATGACCACCGAGCTCCTCCACCCGCCGGGCGGCCTCGTCGGTGTCCGCCACCTCGAAGTACGTCATCCAGTGCGCGCCCAGGTCGCGCGGAAGCGCGTTGCCCACTCCGTGCAGGGAGGCCACCGGACGGCTCAGCAGATGCAGGGTCGTGTAGTCGAAATCCGCGGACACGACCGGCTCCAGGTCGTAGCCGAAGACCGACTGGTAGAACTTCCCGACCATCAGGGTTTCCCGGGTCACCAGCTCGTTCCACACCGGGGTGCCGGGCGGGCCGGCCGCCGCGATGCCCGCGTGCTCGGCGGCCTGCCAGATGCCGAACACCGCACCCTCCGGGTCGGAGGCGATGGCCAGCCGGCCCGCCTCCTCCGCGTCCAGTGGCCCGACTCCGATCGTGCCGCCGCAGGACCTGATGACCTCGGCGGTCTCGTCGGCGTCGTCGGTGGCCAGATAGGTCGTCCAGGCGATCGGCAGATGCCGGTCCGGCGGCAACTGCCCGATACCGGCGACCGGATCGCCGCCGAGCAGCGCACGGACATAAGGCCCCAGGTGCTGCGGGCCGGGATGGAACTCCCAGCCGAACAGCCTCGAGTAGAACTCCTGCGTCGAGGTGAGGCCGTGCACCATGAGGCTCACCCAGCAGGGGGTGCCGGGTGTGCGACGGGTCGCTGTCATCGTCAATCTCTCCTCGGACCGTCGTGGATACGTGCCCGTGCAGATGCTTGCATCACCTGTCGCCCGGCGCGGCCGGGCCGCGCCGCGTTTGGCTGGTTCCCGCAGGAGGGGTGGCTCCGGCAGAGCTCTACGCGAGGATGGCATCCATGAATGCCATCATCTCCGCATCCGAACTTGCGAGCGAGTCGGCCGGGCCGCGGCCCCCGGTGCTCCTGGACGTCCGCTACCAGATGGGCGTCCCGAACCTTCGTTCCGCCTACGAGACCGCGCATATCCCCGGAGCCGTCTTCATCGACATGGAAGCGGAACTGGCCGCCCCGCCCGGCGCGGGGGGACGCCACCCGCTCCCGGACCTCGCCGTCTTCGGCGCGGCGATGCGCCGTGCGGGTGTGACCCCGTCCCGGCCCGTCGTCGTGTACGACGGCGGCCAGGGCTGGGCGGCGGCCCGTGCCTGGTGGCTGCTGCGCTTCACGGGACATCCGGACGTACGCGTCCTCGACGGCGGCCTCCCGGCGTGGACCGGCCCCCTCACCTCCGAAATCCCCTCCCCGCCGGAGGGCGACTTCGTCCCGGCCCCCGGCGCCGCGCCCCTCCTCGACGCGGACGGCGCGGCGGTGCTGGCTCGTTCCGGCCTCCTCCTGGACGCCAGGGCCGCCGAGCGCTACCGCGGCGAGGTCGAGCCCATCGACCCGGTCGCCGGTCACATCCCGGGCGCGGTGTCCGCGCCCACGATGGAGAACGTCGACGAGGACGGCCGCTTCCTGCCCGCGGAGGCGCTCGCCGCCCGTTTCAAGGCCCTGGGCGCGGCCGAGGCCGCGGAGGTCGGCGTCTACTGCGGCTCGGGCGTCTCCGCGGCGCAGCAGGTCCTGGCCCTGGAGATCGCCGGCTTCCGTGCGGCGCTCTATGTGGGCTCCTGGTCGGAGTGGTGCGCCGACGCCTCCCGCCCCGTGGCGACGGGCCCCCACCCGGGCTGACCGCCGCCCGGCCGAGCGGTGCGTGTCCTGACCTAAAGCGCCGCACGGGCTCCGACGACGCATACCGCGAGGCGGGCCGGTGTGTCCGTCCTCAAGCGCCGGACGGGCTTCAGGGGACCGCCCAGCGCCCGGCGGCAGGGCCGGTCGCTGAGAGGCGGCGTCGGGCAGCGTCAGCGGCGCGTGCGCGGGCAGCCGAGCGGTCGGCAGCAGCAACCCCACTCAGCCTGTACGGCCGTCGAGGACCGGACACACGGGCCGGCCGGGCGTGCGTGGTCGGCCCGGTGCGCTCAGTCCTGCTTCTTGCGGCGCGTGCCGAAGACGATCTCGTCCCAGCTCGGGACCGCCGCCCGGCGGCCCGGGCGGACGCCGTCCGCTTCGGCCTGGCGGTCGGTCGTGCCGATCAGCCGGTCCCGGTGGCCGCTCACGGAGCGCGGCATGAGTACGTCCGCGTACGCGGAGCCCGCCGAGGCCGCCGGAGCCGGCGGCTCCTCCGCCTCGGCCTCCTCCGTCGGCTCGTCCGGCACCGGTGGCGCCTCGCTCTCCGCGGTGCGCTCGGGCACGACCATGTCCCCGCGGAAGCTCGGCACGGCCTCCAGCAGGCTGGTGAGCGAGTCCCGCTCGGCGGGGCCGTCCCCCGTGTCCGCGACGGGCGTCGGCAGCTGCCGGTCGAGGGCACGGTCGAGTGGCCGGTCCCGCGGGAGCCGGGCGATCCTCGGCACGAAGGGGACGCTCGGCTCGGGCTGCGCGATCGCGTCGACGGTCTCACCGATCAGCGCGCGCGCCTCGTCGTCCACGGCCTGTACCAGTCGCCGCGGCGGGTCGTAGGTCCAGCTCGCGGAGTGCGGCTCACCGGCGACCCGGTAGACGAGCAGCACTTCCCAGGTGCCGTCGTCGCGCCGCCACGAGTCCCACTGGACGGAGTCCCTCTCGGCGCCGCGGAGCAGCAGACGCTCGGCGACGGCCTCGCCGAGGTGCGGCCCGGCGTTCTCCCCGGGGCGCCGCACGGGTGTCTTGCGGGCGCGCTCGGCCATGAAGGCGCGCTCGGCGAGCACAGGGCCCTCGAAGCGGCGTACCCGCTCGACGGGGATGCCGGCCAGCTGGGCTACCTCCTCGGCGGAGGCACCGGCACGTATCCGGGCCTGGATGTCGCGCGGGCGGAGATGGCTCTCCACCTCGATCTCGATCTGACCGAGCCGGGGGCGGTCGTTGCGCACCGCGGCGCGCAGCCGCTCGTCGATCGGAAGCGTGTACTCCGTGTTGTCCGCAGCCTTCAGCACCAGCCGTGTGCCGTCGTTGCTGACGGCCACGACACGCAGTTCGGGCATGGGGACCTCCCGGGTGGTGCCTGCCGACGTCACGTGCGTCGCTGCTTCCGCTAGTCGAGTGTGGCCTGCCCGGGTTCAGCCTGCCACAACCTTGCCGAGTTGCCCGGCGTGTCGGGCATGGGCCCTGGAACGCCGCTATGGCACGGTTACCTGTTTGCAACGCAAAGTGACGGACTTGGTCACTCTGTGCAGCAGGCGCCCGTGCGGCCCGCGGCGCCGCCGGTTCGAGTGCCTTCTTTGGCCCCCTCCCGTGGGACTGTTCGCCGTGAAGGAGACCACTCCCAGGGCTCGTCACAGTACTCCATTCGGGCCATCCGGGTGGACCGGCGCGCCGCCGAAGTTGCCAGGAGAGGCGAGGGCTACGGCGCGATACGCCCCTTCTGTGGTAGTTCGGTTTCACGTCTCCGTCAGAAACGGAACTATTCACTTCGCCCAAATATCCCTTTTCCGTGCAAGGTGTGCGAAATGAAGTGAGAGAAGAGCCCCCGCGGAATCAGTCCCCGAGCACCCGCCGCAGATACGCGTTGCCGAACAGCCGGTCCGGATCCAGCCGGTCGCGGATCGCGGTGAACTCGCCGAACCGGGGGTAAGCCCGTGCCAGGTATGCCGCGTCCCGGGTGTGCAGCTTGCCCCAGTGGGGCCGGCCCTCGTAGGCGGTCATGATCCGCTCGACCGCGGTGAAGTACGACTGGAAGGGCGTACCCCTGTACATGTGTACGGCGATGTACGCGGTGTCCCGGCCCGAGGCCGTGGAGAGCGTGATGTCGTCCGCGGGAGCCGTGCGCACCTCGACGGGGAACCCGATTCTGAGCCGGGACCGGTCGGTCATCGCCCTGACCTCGCGCAGCGCCGCCATCGCGGCCTCACGCGGAACGGCGTACTCCATCTCCACGAAACGCACCCGACGCGGACTTGTGAAGACCTTGTAAGGGATGTCCGTGTATGTACGGGCGGAGAGCGCCCGGCTCGAGATCTTCGCGATGGCCGGGATGGTCGCGGGTACCGCCCGGCCCAGTGAACAGACCGCCTGGAAGACGCCGTTGGAGAGGAACTCGTCCTCGAACCAGCCGCTCAGCCTGCCCAGCGGAGCCTCCGGGCCCGCGCTGCGGTTGTTGCGCTTGGTGTTGCAGTTTCCCGTGTGCGGAAACCAGTAGAACTCGAAGTGCTCGTTCTCGGTGAAGAGCTCGTCGAACTCCGCTGTCACGCGTGCGAAACTCATCGGCTCTTCGCGGGCGTTCAGTAGGAAGAGCGGCTCCACGGCGAAGGTGATCGCGGTGACGATGCCGAGGGCGCCGAGACCGATCCTTGCCGCGGCGAAGATCTCGGCGTTCTCCTTCTCGGAGCAGTGGAGCACCCGCCCGTCCGCCGTCACCAACTCGAGCCCCCGGATCTGGGCGGCGAGCGAGGCCGAGTCGCGGCCGGTGCCATGGGTGCCGGTGCCGGTGGCGCCGGCCACCGTCTGCTCCATGATGTCGCCCATGTTCGTGAGCGACAGGTCCTCCCGGGCCAGGGCCGCGTTCAGCCGCTTCAACGGGGTGCCCGCCTGCACGGTCACCGTCCCCGCGGCACGGTCGATCTCGCGGATTCCGGTGAGCAGACCGGGGCGTATGAGCATGCCGTCGGTCGCGGTGACGGCGGTGAAGGAATGGCCGGTTCCCACGGCCTTCACCTTGAGGCCGTCCTTCGCGGCACTGCACACCGCGGCGGCGAGTTCCTCCACCGAGGCCGGGGTGACCTCCCGGGCCGGCCGGGCAGTGACATTGCCCGCCCAGTTACGCCATGGACTCCTTGCTCCGGTCATCGGTGCCCTGCCTCCCCCTCGACGGCGGTCGGGTGGCTCCCTCCCGCTCCGGCACCGGCCTGCGCAGCCGGCGGTGGCCCAGCAACGCCACCACGGCCGCGAGCACTCCCGCTCCCGCGGCCACGGCGTACCCCGCCTGCGCCCCGGAAGCGTCGACCACCCAGCCTGCGGCCGAAGAACCGAGCGCGATACCGACCGCGAGCCCGGTAGTGGTCCAGGTCATGCCCTCGGTCAGCTTGCTGCGCGGCACGTGCTGTTCGACGAGGGCCATCGTGGTCACCATCGTGGGTGCGATGGCAAGGCCCGCGACAAAGAGCGCCACGGCCAGGAGCGGAAGATTCCCGGCCAGTTGGAGGGGGATCATACTCACGGCCATGGCGAGGACGCCCACCAGCCACCTGCGGGACGCCGGCCCCTTCAGATGCAGCAGCCCGAACACCACCCCGGCGAGGCAGGAGCCGAGCGCGTACACCGACAGCACCAGGCTCGCCGCCGCCTTGTGACCCTGCTCCTGGGCGAACGCCACGGTCACCACGTCCACCGTCCCGAATATGGTGCCGGTCGCCACGAAGGCGGCCACCAGCACCTGGAGCCCGGGGGAGCGCAGAGCGGACCCTCCGGACTGCTGCTCTCGCGGGTGCGGCACCGGCTCGGTGGCCCGCTGAGCGGTCAGCCAGAACACCCCGACCACCAGGAACCCGGCGGCGACGAGAGGGCCCGCCTCGGGGAACCAGGCCGTGGAGAGCCCGATGGACAGGATCGGGCCGATGATGAAGCACAGCTCGTCCGCGATCGACTCCCACGAGTACGCCGTGTGCAGCTCGCGCGCCGAACCGTGGTGGATCGCCGCCCAGCGGGCCCTGACCATCGAGCCGACGCTCGGTACACAGCCCGCGCCCGCCGCGAAGACGAAGAGCGTCCAGTCGGGGGCGTCCCGGTGGGCGCAGATCAGCAGACCGGCGACCGCCGCCACCGAGACCAGGGTGGCCGGGCGGAGCACCCGCGCCTGTCCGTAGCGGTCGACCAGCCGGGAGACCTGTGGGCCGATCACCGCGGCCGACATCGCGAGCGTCGCGGAGAGCGCTCCGGCGAGGCCGTACCGGCCGGTCAGCTGGGACACCATCGTCACGATGCCGATGCCCATCATCGACAGCGGCATGCGGCCGACGAAACCGGCCGCGGAGAACGCCTTGGTGCCGGGGGTGGCGAAGATCGCACGATAGGGACTGGGCAAGGGGCACTCCGGTGAGGCATGTAGATGGTCCATACAGTTTAGGGGTTAAATTCGAGTGCTCACTCGGTTTCCGCCGCCCCGGCGGCGCGGGACCGGAGGGCGGGTACCTCCGGCACGGCCCGGGGGAGAGTGGCAGGATCGTTGCCATGCCCGAACCGCGTGACGCTGCCCCGTACGACGCCCTGTTGCTGCTCTCCTTCGGCGGCCCCGAAGGCCCGGACGACGTCGTCCCGTTCCTGGAGAACGTGACCCGCGGCCGGGGCATCCCCAAGGAGCGGCTCAAGGAGGTCGGGCAGCACTACTTCCTCTTCGGCGGCGTCAGCCCCATCAACGGCCAGAACCGCGCGCTCCTCGACGCTCTGCGCAAGGACTTCGCCGAGCACGGGCTGGACCTGCCGGTCCACTGGGGCAACCGCAACTGGGCGCCGTACCTCACCGACACCCTGCGCGAGATGGTCCAGGACGGGCACCGGCGCATCGCCGTGCTCACGACCAGCGCCTACGCCTCGTACTCCGGCTGCCGGCAGTACCGCGAGAACCTCGCGGGCGCCCTCGCCACGCTGGAGGCCGAGGGGCTGCCGCTGCCGCGCGTCGACAAGCTGCGGCACTACTTCAACCACCCCGGCTTCGTCCGCCCCATGGTCGAGGGCGTACTGGCCTCCCTCGCCGGACTTCCCGAGGAGGTGCGCGCGGGCGCCCACCTCGCCTTCACCACCCACTCCATCCCCGACTCGGCCGCCGACACCTCGGGACCGGCCGAGGAGCACGGCGAGGGCGGTGCCTACGTCAGGCAGCACCTGGACGTGGCCCGGACCGTCGCCGAGGCGGTGCGCGAGGAGACCGGCATCGAGCACCCCTGGCAGCTCGTCTACCAGTCGCGCAGCGGCGCCCCGCACATCCCGTGGCTGGAGCCGGACATCTGCGACCACCTGGAGGAGCGGCACCGCGCGGGCGTCCCCGCGGTCGTGATGGTGCCGATCGGTTTCGTCTCCGACCACATGGAGGTCCTGTACGACCTCGACACCGAGGCCACCGCCAAGGCCGCCGAGCTGGGCCTGCCCGTCGCCCGGTCCGCCACGGTCGGCGCCGACCCACGGTTCGCGGCGGCGGTACGGGACCTGGTGCTGGAGCGCGCCGCGACCGAGCGGGGCGTCCCCGCCGAGCGCTGCGCCCTGGGCGCACTCGGCCCCAGCCACGACCTGTGCCCCGCCGGCTGCTGCCCGGCCCGTGCCGCAAGGCCCGCCGCGGCGGGCGCCGACAGCCCGTACGCGTAGAGGAGCTCCTGTGACCGTGACCGACCCCCTGACCTCCGAACTCCTCTCCCTGGCCCTGGAAGCGGCCGGACGGGCCGGAGCGCTGCTGCGCGACGGCCGCCCGGCCGATCTGGGCGTCGCCGCGACCAAGTCCAGCCCGATCGACGTCGTCACCGAGATGGACATCGCCGCGGAGAAGCTGATCACCGGCTTCCTCGCCGAGCACCGCCCCGCCGACGGCATCCTCGGCGAGGAGGGCGGGTCCACCGAGGGCAGCAGTGGCATCCGCTGGGTCGTCGACCCGCTCGACGGCACGGTGAACTACCTCTACGGCCTGCCGACCTGGGCCGTGTCCATCGCGGCCGAGGGGGACGGCGAGACGCTGGTGGGCGTCGTGGCGGCCCCGATGCGCGGTGAGACGTACCACGCGGTCCTCGGCGGCGGCGCGTACCTGGGTGACCGGCGGCTGCGCACCCGTCCCGCCCCGCCGCTGGACCAGGCCCTGGTCTCGACCGGCTTCAACTACGTCCACTCGGTGCGCAGCCATCAGGCGGACGTCGCCCAGCGGCTGATCCCGAGGGTGCGCGACATCCGCCGGGGAGGCTCCGCCGCGGTCGATCTGTGCGACGTCGCGGCGGGCAGGCTGGACGCGTACTACGAGCGCGGCCTGAGCGCCTGGGACCTGGCGGCCGGCGACCTGATCGCCCGGGAGGCGGGCGCGCTGACCGGTGGCCGCCCCGGTGAGCGCCCGTCCCGTGAACTGGCGATCGCGGGCACCCCGGGGGTCTTCGAGCCGCTCCAGGCCCTGCTGGAGGAGTTCGGCGCCTGGCACGACTGACGTGGCGCCGGGCGCACGAGGCCCCCCGGTACCGTCCCGCGGCGCCGGGGCCTCGTGTCGCGGTCAGGCGCCTGCGGCGCCGACCTCCACGCCGTGCTCGGCGGCGAGGCGATGCAGATCGTCCAGTGCGGCCTGCTCGACCTCCACGAGGAAGTCGTCGCCCGTTTCGCGAGCCCGCGTGAGGTCGGTCTCCGTGGCTTTTATGCGCTGCAGGAGACCTGCGGTGAATGCGTCCATGGTTGCGCCCCCTCGTCGTGGGTCGATGGCACGGGGGTGTGCCCGTGGTGATTGCTCGATCACGCAGAGTCTCTGGGGGGACTGGGCATGTTGTGGCATGCCACATACGGGGCGTGATCGCGGATGTGAGGACGTCCTCCCCAGCACGTCCCTCGAAGAAACCTCAACTCGCCCGGAAATCAGGGAATTCCCGTTCCGTTTCCCCGTGTGTCACCGCCCGCACCGCATCGGCTTACAGCCGGTTTACGCAAAGTGGAGGCAGGATGGAAGCGCACAGTCAGTGCTACAACTCGCCCTGATCATGGGCTGACAGGAAGGAACAGCGCCGTGCGCGTACTCGTCGTCGAGGACGAGCAGCTGCTCGCCGATGCGGTGGCCACCGGACTGCGCCGGGAGGCCATGGCCGTCGACGTCGTGTACGACGGCGAGGCCGCCCTGGAACGTATCGGCGTCAACGACTACGACGTCGTCGTGCTCGACCGCGACCTCCCGCTGGTCCATGGCGACGACGTCTGCCGCAAGATCGTCGAGCTGGGCATGACGACCCGCGTGCTGATGCTCACCGCCGCGGGTGATGTCAGCGACCGCGTGGAGGGCCTGGAGCTGGGCGCCGACGACTACCTGCCCAAGCCGTTCGCGTTCAGCGAGCTGATCGCGCGTGTACGGGCCCTGGGGCGGCGTACGACCGTGCCGCTGCCGCCCGTGCTGGAGCGCGCAGGGATCAAGCTCGACCCGAACCGCCGCGAGGTGTTCCGAGACGGCAAGGAGGTCCAGCTGGCCCCGAAGGAGTTCGCGGTGCTGGAGGTGCTGATGCGCAGCGAGGGCGCGGTGGTCTCGGCCGAGCAGCTGCTGGAGAAAGCCTGGGACGAGAACACCGACCCGTTCACCAATGTCGTACGCGTCACGGTGATGACCCTGCGCCGCAAGCTCGGTGAGCCCCCGGTGATCGTCACCGTGCCCGGCTCCGGCTACCGGATCTGATACCTGATGGCGACCACACCCGCGCCCCCGTCGGCGCCCCCGAAACCGACCTGGGCCCCGAGACCGCAGGAGCATCAGCGCCCCTGGCTGCGGCCGACCATCCGGATACGGCTCACCCTGCTGTACGGCGGGATGTTCCTGATCGCGGGCATCCTGCTGCTGTCGTTCATCTATCTGCTGGCGGCGGAGGCCCTGAACGTCGGCAGCAAGCTCCCCTTCGAGCTCGTCACGGGCACGGTGTCGAGCAAGGTCTGCCGCCTGCCCGCGCAGGCCTCCCCCGACGAGTTCAACGCGGCGCTGAACATCTGCGTGAACCACCAGCGCCAGCAGGCCCTCGACAACCTCCTGACCCGCTCCCTCTTCGCCCTCGTCGGCCTCAGCATCATCGCCTTCGCCTTCGGCTACGGCATGGCCGGCCGGGTGCTCTCCCCGCTGGGCCGGATCACCCGCACCGCTCGCACCGTGGTGAGCACGGACCTGTCCCGGCGCATCGAGCTCGAAGGGCCGGACGACGAGTTCAAGGAGCTGGCGGACACCTTCGACGAGATGCTGGACCGGCTGGAGCGCGCCTTCACCGCCCAGCAGCGGTTCGTCGCGAACGCCTCGCACGAGTTGCGTACCCCGCTCGCGATCAACCGCACCCTGCTGGAGGTCCAGCTCTCGGACCCGGCCGCGCCCGTCGAACTCCAGCAGCTCGGCAAGACCCTGCTGGCCACCAATGAGCGCAGCGAGCAGCTGGTGGAGGGCCTCTTGCTGCTCGCCCGCAGCGAGAACGAGATCGTCGACCGCAAGCCCGTCGATCTGGCCGAGGTCGCCACCCGTGCCATCGACCAGGCGAGAGGCGAGGCCGAGGCGAAGGGCGTGCAGTTCCGGGGCAGGCGGGCGCCCGTCGTGATCCGGGGCAATGGTGTGCTCCTGGAGCGGATCGCCCTCAACCTGGTGCAGAACGCCGTTCGCTACAACGTTCCCGAGGACGGCTGGGTGGAGGTCACCACCGAGCTTCAGCAGGGCCAGGCGGTGCTGGTGGTCTCGAACACGGGCCCTGTCGTCCCGGCGTACGAGATCGACAACATCTTCGAGCCGTTCCGGCGTCTGCGCACCGAGCGGACGGGCAGTGACAAGGGCGTCGGCCTCGGCCTGTCCATCGTGCGATCCGTCGCGAGGGCCCATGGCGGGCGTATTATCGCTGAACCCCGCGAAGGTGGCGGCCTGGTGATGCGCGTCACCTTGCCGGCCTGAGAAGCACCTCGCACCCCGACCGAATGTTCGCTTTGCGCGGAATTTTCGGGACCTGGTCCCGGTGACTTCGTGTGTGATCGATCACAGAAGCGCATTTCCTGCTATCCACTCTCCGTGATCGTCATCCCGCTGGAAAGCCGGGAAAGTCCGGGTTTTCAGGGGGTGTCATCACGGGAAGTACACGGAGGGGTGCCTATGAAGAGCGACATGCGGGCCGTGTACGGTCCCGTTCGCCACTCAACCCGTTTCCTCCATGAGGAGTCCGGTTGGGTGTCGATTGAGTAACAGACCTTGATGTGAGGCAAAATCTCCGCCTCGGGTCGGGCACAAGTCCGGCCTCTCACGCGTTACCTGCGCTGAGACACCGCAGACACCCAGGAGGGGGAGAGCGACATGGCAACGGATTACGACACCCCACGCAAGACCGATGACGACCTCAACGAGGACAGCATTGAGGAACTGAAGTCCCGGCGGAACGAGAAGTCGTCGTCGGCCGTGGACGTCGACGAGTTCGAGGCCGCCGAGGGCCTGGAGCTGCCCGGTGCGGACCTCTCGAACGAGGAGCTGGCCGTCCGGGTGCTGCCGAAGCAGGCGGACGAGTTCACCTGCATGAGCTGCTTCCTGGTCCACCACCGCAGCCAGCTGGCCCGCGAGAAGAACGGTCAGCCGATCTGCCGCGACTGCGACTAGGCAGGGCCGGCCGTGGCAGGCGCGACACCGCCTCGGAAGCGGCTCTTTCACGGGAAGCGAGCCGCGGGGGTGTTCCAGGGCGGTACGGGCCGGACAGAGGGCGTTACGACGCCCTCCGAGCCGTCCGCCCTCCCCACGGCGAGTACTGCTCCCGGTGAGCGTGACGACCGGCGAGGCCGTCCGGCCTCGCTCGGGGCTTTCGTGCTGGTCGCACGCAAGGGCAGGGAGAGCACGAAAGCCCTGATCGCAGCCATCGCCGACCGGATCATCGAGGCGGCTCCACGTGTGCGTGTGCGCGACCTCGCGGCGCTGCGCGCGCAGTTCCCGGGTCTGGGCCCCGAGGAGATCGCCGACAAACTGATCGTGGGCGCGGCCAGAGGCACGTCCACCGTGGGGGCGAGCATCGGAGCCGCAGCCATGCTGCCCACACCACCCGTGCTGGCGGCCGAGCTCGCCACCGAAATCGTCGGCGTCGCCCTGATCGAGCTGAAGCTCGTGGCGGAGCTGCACGAGGTGTACGGCCTGAGGCCGCAGGGTGGCCTGACGGAGCGCTCGCTGGCCTATGTGCGTTCCTGGACCGAGGAACGCGGTATCGACGTGACCAAACCGGAGACCGTGAACGTCGCGCTCGGCGGCCAGATGAAACGCGAGCTGCGGCACCAGATCACCAAGCGCATGGTCCGCAATCTGCCGAACCTGATCCCGTTCCTGATCGGAGCGGCCGTCGGCGCCGTGATGAACCGCCGCGACACCAGGAAACTCGCCGCACGCATCCGCAAGGACCTGCGAAAGCGCCAGATTCCGTGGGACGCGCTGCCGAACGCGTCGTCGCCGCCGGCCGAGGAACTGGAGTACTAGGCCCTGGGCTGTCCGGCCGATCATGCCGGGCTCGCGACGCACCCCCAGAGGTGCCCCCAGGCACCGCGCCTCGCGGCGTTGTCGTCGGTCGCCGATGTCCCCCAGCTACCTCCCCCAGCTACCCCTGGGGTGCCCCTGTGCCCCCGGGGGTGCCCCCAACCGCATGCGTTGACATCAGCCGCTCCGCGGGCGGGCCCTCTTCCGCCTTGCGATGCACGGCACCACGAGACACCAGCCGCTGCGCAGCGGGCGTTCGCTGATCCGGCCTGATCGACCGGACAGGCCCTGAGTCGGCCGGACAGGCCCTACGCGACGCGTACCGATTCCAGCGCCGCGGCCAGCTCCTCCGGGTTCCGCGTCGACACGTAGACGTACGGCGTCGGATCGGCCGGGTCCGTGACCTCCACCCGCAGAGCCGTGGGGATGTAGCTGCGCAACAGCATGAAGGCCCGCGGATCGGCCTTGTACGACCGCCAGGCGCGCGCCTCCTCCTCGTTCAGCACCTCGACCGCGCCGAGCGCCGACACCGGGATCCGGGCCTTGCCGACCACCAGCGAGTCCGCCACCACGCGGATGCGCGCGGAGCCGTACGAACTGACCGCCACACCCGCCACCACCAGCGCGCCGACCAGTCCGCCGAGCATGGGTACGGGGCCCAGTGGCAGGGTGATCAGACCGCCGGAGATCCCCAGCAGGGCCGCGATGACCCACCAGGAACGAGGTGCGGTCAGGCGTTCTTCGTAAGGCTGCATGAAGTCAAGCTTGGCACGACGCGACCGGTGGGTAGCCGCGCGGGTAAGGTCTGCGGCTGTGAGTACTGTGCCTGTCCGCGGAGCGACCCCCGGACCCCCGCGATCTGCGGTTCTGATTCCCCCTGCCCACGCCGTGGCGCCGGTGCGGCACCCCGACGCCCCGGCGCCCGGGGAACTGCTCGGTGCGCACTACGACCAGTGTTTCGGCTGCGGCGGGTCCCAGCCCCACGGGCTGCACCTGGAGGCGCGGGCCGCTGAGGGCGTCCGGGTCACCGCCGAGTTCACCGTCCGGCCTGCCCACCAGGGCGCGCCCGGCCTGGCACACGGCGGTGTGCTCGCCACGGCCCTCGACGAGACGCTCGGCTCGCTGAACTGGCTGCTGCGGGTGATCGCGGTGACCGGTCGGCTCGAGACCGACTTCGTGCGGCCGGTTCCGGTTGACTCGGTGCTGTATCTGGAGGCCGAGGTCACCGCCGTGCACCACCGCAAGATCTACTCCACCGCGATCGGACGGATCGGTGGCCCCGAAGGGCCTGTCGCGGTCCGCGCCGACGCCCTCTTCATAGAGGTCAAGGTCGACCACTTCATCGAGAACGGCCGTCCGGACGAGATCCGTGCGGTGATGGCCGACCCCGACCAGATCAAGCGCGCCCGCGCATTCGAGGTGAACCCCTGATGCGTACTCCCGTGGACGTCCTCATCCGCCGCGTCGACCCCGAGGTGCCGATCCCGTCCTACGGGCACCCGGGCGACGCCGGTGCCGACCTGGTCACCACCGAGGCGGCCGAGCTCGCTCCCGGAGAGCGGGCGGTGCTGCCCACCGGGGTGTCCATCGCGCTGCCGGACGGCTACGCGGCCTTCGTGCATCCGCGCTCCGGACTCGCGGCCCGCTGCGGTGTCGCACTGGTGAATGCCCCAGGGACGGTGGATGCCGGGTACCGTGGAGAGATCAAGGTGATCGTGGTCAATCTCGACCCGCGCGAGAGCGTGCGGTTCGAGCGGTTCGACCGGATTGCTCAACTGGTCGTCCAGCAGGTCGAGAAGGTGCGCTTCCACGAGGTAGCGGAGCTTCCCGGCTCGGCGCGGGCCGAGGGGGGCTTCGGGTCCACCGGCGGCCATGCCGCCGTGGACGGCACACAGGGTGGGAATCGATACGCTTCGGCCGTATCCGACCGGGAAGGACAGTGACGTGTTCGGACGTCGCAAGAAGAGCGGTTCCGCTCAGGAGACACCGCGCGAGGCCGAGCAGGTCGTCGACGGCGTCGAGGCGGACGACAACGACACCGCGGACACCGCGGCGGACACCGGGCAGCAGCGCAGGGCGAGCCTGCCGCCGGCCCCCCGGCCGGACGGCCCGTGGGACGTCTCCGAGGTCTCCGCGCCCGACGAGGGCCGGGTGGACCTGGGTGGTCTCTTCGTGCCCGGAGTCGAGGGCATGGAGCTGCGCGTCGAGGTCGCGGGTGACGCGATCGTCGCCGCCACGGTCGTGCTGCACGACAGCGCCGTACAGCTCCAGGGCTTCGCCGCGCCCAAGAAGGAGGGCATCTGGGGCGAGGTGCGTGAGGAGATCGCGTCCGGCATCACCCAGCAGGGCGGTGTGGTGGACGAGATCGAGGGTCCGCTCGGCTGGGAGCTGCGCGCCCAGGTTCCGGTACAGCTGCCGGACGGCACCAACGGCGTGCAGATGGTGCGTTTCGTGGGTGTGGACGGCCCCCGCTGGTTCCTGCGCGGTGTGATCTCCGGGCAGGGCGCGGTGCAGCCGCAGGCCGCGGGGGTGCTGGAGACGATCTTCCGGGACACCGTGGTGGTCCGTGGCGAGGCCCCGATGGCCCCGCGCGACCCGATCGTCCTCAAGCTGCCCAACGATGCCCAGATGGTGCCCGAGGGCGTCCAGCAGGAGGCCCAGGAGAACTCGCGCTTCTCCGGCGGCATGGGTCAGCTCCAGCGCGGCCCCGAGATCACCGAGGTGCGCTGACCGTTCAGCCATGTCTTCGATGGGCCGTACTCCCCAGCGGGAGCGCGGCCCATCGGCGTATGCGCGTCAGAGTCCCGTCAATACCTTCACCGATTCCGCTTCCGGGCCGTTCCACCGGAATGTCCTGGCCATAGGGTCTATCAGGCGTACCCAATCGGCCTCGGAGCACAATGGGTACGCCTCGAACCCACGTCCAGGAAAGGCAGGACCCATGCTGCGCTCATCCGGGGGACGTCCCCGGACCCCCAGGGTGCTCGTGGTCGACGACGAGCCGCAGATCGTACGCGCCCTCGTGATCAACCTGAAGGCGCGCAAGTACGAGGTGGACGCGGCCTCGGACGGCGCCACCGCGCTGGAACTCGCCGCCGCCCGGCACCCCGATGTGATCGTCCTCGACCTCGGCCTGCCGGACATGGACGGCGTCGAAGTGATCAAGGGCCTGCGCGGCTGGACCAGGGTGCCGATCCTGGTGCTCTCCGCCCGCCACTCCTCCGACGAGAAGGTCGAGGCCCTGGACGCGGGCGCAGACGACTACGTCACCAAGCCCTTCGGCATGGACGAACTGCTGGCCCGGCTGCGCGCCGCCGTCCGCCGCGCCGAGCCGACGGCGGTCCCGGAGGAGGGCGACGGCGTCGCCCTCGTGGATACGGCGGACTTCACCGTCGACCTGGCCGCGAAGAAGGCCAACCGGGGCGGCAAGGACATACGCCTGACCCCCACCGAATGGCATCTGCTGGAGGTCCTGGTGCGCAACAGCGGGCGCCTGGTGAGCCAAAAGCAGCTGCTGCAGGAGGTGTGGGGCCCCTCGTACGGCACTGAGACGAACTACCTGCGCGTCTACATGGCCCAGCTGCGCCGCAAGCTGGAATCCGACCCGTCGCACCCCCGCCACTTCATCACGGAGCCGGGCATGGGTTACCGCTTCGAACGCTGAGCCGGGTCTGCCGGGGGTCCGGCCTGCGGCGCAGCCGCTGTCGGATGCAGTGTCTCCCGGGTGGTGCTGTATCGCGGAGCCGGTTGTGGGTTACCGCTTCGAACGCCGAGCCGGGTCTGCCGGGGGTCCGGCCTGCGGCGCAGCCGCTGTCGGATGCAGTGTCTCCCGGGTGGTGCTGTATCGCGGAGCCGGTTGTGGGTTACCGCTTCGAACGCCGAGCCGGGCATGGGTCACCGCTTCGAGCTGAGCCGAGCAGGGGTGCCGCTTCGAGATGTGATCAACGGTGAAGGGGAGTTCAGCTCCCCGGTACGCTTCCTGTATGAGTGCTGAATCCCGCCCCGAGAAGTCCCAGAAGCCGACAGGGCGGTTCCGGCGGATGCTCGACCGGCTGTCCAGCTCCCAGGAGGATCTGCACTCCGCGGAGCTGCAGGAGGACACACAGGCCACGGGGTGCACTCCCATCTCGGACTGTCACGACCGCGAGATCGTCAAGGTGACTGGTACCTTGCGGACGGTCACGCTGCGCCCGCGGGCCGGCGTGCCCGCACTTGAGGCCGAGCTCTACGACGGCACGGCACCGCTGGACGTGGTCTGGCTGGGCCGGCGCCAGATCGTGGGTATAGAACCGGGCCGGAAGTTGATCGCCTCCGGCCGGATTTCCATGAGCCACGGCCGCAGAGTGCTGTTCAATCCCAAATACGAGCTCCGACCGATCGGACAGGAGTAGCCGGTGACGTCCCTCGACAAGCCGACCACCGAGACAACCTCGCCCGACCAGGCCGGTGACGACAGCAAAGCCATCACCGAGGCCGCCCTCTTCGAGGCCTTCGGTGGCCTGCGGGGGATGGTGGAGACCGTTCTCCCCGGCCTGCTCTTCGTCACGATCTACACGATCAACAAGAATCTGCACTTCTCGGCGATCGCGGCCCTGGCCGTGTCTCTGGTGTGCGTCGTCGTACGGCTCCTCCGCAAGGACACCGTCAAGCACGCCTTCAGCGGGGTCTTCGGTGTCGCCTTCGGTGTCGTCTTCGCGATGATGACGGGCAACGCCAAGGACTTCTATCTGCCCGGCATGCTCTACACGCTGGGCCTCGCGGTCGCCTACATCGTCACGACGCTGTGCGGTGTCCCGCTGATCGGACTGATCCTGGGCCCGGTATTCAAGGAGAATCTCTCCTGGCGTACCCGGAACCCGGGCCGCAAGACGGCCTATGCCAAGGCCAGCTGGGCCTGGGGTCTGATCCTGCTGGGCAAGTGCGCGATCCTCTTCCCGCTGTACTGGTGGGCCGACTTCGCGCAGCTCGGCTGGGTGCTGGTCATTCTGAAGATCCCGCCGTTCCTGCTGGCCGTCTATCTGACCTGGATCTTCCTGGCCAAGGCGCCGCCGCCGATCGATGTGTTCGCGGAGATGGAGGCGGAGGAGGCCGCGGAGAAGGCCCGTAAGGCCGCCGCGGCCGGCCGGTCCGACGTCTGACCGGCGCCCGACGACGACAAGGGGCCCGGGGAACCGTGACGGTTCCCCGGGCCCCTTGTCGTCGGCACGGATGTGTGCGGGCGTCAGCCCCCGTTGCCCTCGCGGGTCACCGACAGCAGATCCTCCAGCTGCTCCTCCCGCGCCTGCGCGGCCACGAACAGCAGCTCGTCGCCGGCCTCCAGGGTCTCCTCCTGGTTCGGCGTCAGCACCCGGTTGCCTCGGATGATCGTGACCAGCGAGGTGTCCTCCGGCCACGCCACGTCGCCGACCCGGGTGCCCGCCACCGCCGACTCCGGCGGCAGCGTCAGCTCCACGAGGTTGGCGTCACCGTGGCTGAAGCGCAGCAGCCGAACCAGGTCGCCGACGCTCACCGCCTCTTCCACCAGCGCGGACATCAGGCGCGGCGTGGACACGGCGACATCGACGCCCCAGGACTCATTGAAGAGCCATTCGTTCTTCGGGTTGTTGACCCGGGCGACGACGCGCGGCACCGCGTACTCGGTCTTGGCGAGCAGCGAGACGACCAGGTTCACCTTGTCGTCACCGGTCGCCGCGATCACGACGTTGCAGCGCTGCAGCGCGGCCTCGTCCAGCGAGGTGATCTCGCATGCGTCGGCCAGCAGCCACTCGGCCTGCGGCACCCGCTCCACCGAGATGGCGGTCGGCGCCTTGTCGATCAGGAGCACTTCGTGCCCGTTCTCCAGCAGCTCGCCCGCGATGGAACGGCCCACCGCGCCGGCTCCGGCAATGGCGACCCTCATCAGTGACCATTCCCTTCGGGGCCGTGGGCGAAGGCGGCCTCGACCGTCTCGATCTCGTCGGTGCGCATCATGACGTGCACCAGATCACCCTCCTGCAGCACCGTCTGCGAGCTCGGAATGATCGCTTCGCCCAGACGGGTGAGGAACGCGACGCGGACGCCCGTCTCCTCCTGCAGCTCGCTGATCTTCCGGCCGATCCACGCCGGCGAGGTGTGCACCTCCGCGAGCTGCACCCCGCCGCTGGGGTCGCGCCACAGCGGCTCGGCTCCGGACGGCAACAGCCGTCGCAGCATCTGGTCGGCGGTCCAGCGGACGGTGGCCACGGTGGGGATGCCCAGACGCTGGTAGACCTCGGCGCGCCGGGGGTCGTAGATACGAGCAGCGACGTTCTCGATGCCGAACATCTCGCGGGCCACCCGGGCGGCGATGATGTTGGAATTGTCACCGCTGCTCACCGCGGCGAACGCCCCGGCCTCCTCGATCCCCGCCTCACGCAGGGTGTCCTGGTCGAACCCGACTCCGGTGACCCGGCGGCCACCGAACCCCGAGCCCAGGCGGCGGAAGGCCGTGGGGTCCTGGTCGATCACGGCGACCGTGTGCCCCTGCTGCTCCAGGGTCTGCGCAAGAGCGGCTCCCACTCGCCCGCAACCCATGATGACGATATGCATCGGTCTTACCCCGCACTCCTCGAAGGCCTTGTGACCTGCATAAATGCCCTGCTCATATCCTTCTTCCCGTCCCGCCTTGCAACACGCCGCGGGTAGTTCCCGGCCCGAACCGCTCAGGCATGCCGGATGCTGCCCTTGTCCGTGCTCGGGTCCACGGTATCGGCAAGTCCGGAGGCCTGATCGACCGAGTGGCGCATCGGACGGGCGGGCGGCGGGTGCGGGCGTAAGAATGCCGTCAATGCGGTACCCACGGTCGTAAGAGCTCCATCAAGGGCGGTCGAGGGCGCTCGAAACGGACGTTTGCTGGAGGGGTCCGAACAACTCCGAGCATCTTTCAGGAGCTCACGATGGCCGACGTGGCCTTCGTCGTCACCATGATCGCGGCGTTCGCGCTGGTGGCTCTCATCGCCAGGGGGGTGGCGAAGCTGTGACTGCCGAGAACATCGTCGGCCTGATCGTGGCCGTCGCCCTGCTGGGCTATCTCGTCCTCGCCCTCCTGTACCCGGAGAGGTTCTGAGCACACATCATGAGCCCCTTCGTTGCTGGTGTGCTCCAGCTGCTCGCGCTGATCGCCGCGCTGGCGCTGGCATACCGTCCGCTCGGCGACTACATGGCCGGAGTCTACGGCTCCACGAGACATCTGCGCGTGGAGCGGTGGATCTACAGGGCCATCGGCGCCGACCCCGCCGTCGAAATGCGCTGGCCCGCCTACCTGCGCAGTGTGCTGGCCTTCTCGGCGGTGAGCGTGCTGTTCCTGTACCTGCTGCAGCGGCTCCAGGGATACCTGCCCGGTTCGCTGGGCTTCGCCTCCATCGCCCCGGACCAGGCGTTCAACACCGCCGTTTCGTTTGTGACGAACACCAACTGGCAGTCGTACTCCGGCGAGCAGGCCATGGGCCATGTCGTGCAGACCGGTGGCCTGGCGGTGCAGAACTTCGTCTCCGCGGCCGTCGGCATGGCCGTCGCGGTGGCCTTGGTGCGCGGTTTCGCCCTCCCCCGAGCTCTCGGCTCCGCTCGAGCAGGGGGGACCCCCATCCGTACCGGTGAGCTGGGCAACTTCTGGGCCGACCTGGTGCGCGGCACGGTGCGTATCCTGCTGCCGATCTCGGTGATCGGCGCGATCGTGCTGGTCGCGTGCGGTGTCATCCAGAACTTCTCCGGGATCCACGAGGTCGGCCAGTTCTTGAATGAGCACAGCATGGGCGGCTCGCAGCAGTGGAACGGCGGCGCGGTGGCCTCGCAGGAGGTCATCAAGGAGCTGGGCACCAACGGCGGCGGTTACTTCAACGCGAACGCCGCCCACCCCTTCGAGAACCCCAACGCGTTCTCGAACCTCTTCGAGATCTTCCTGATCCTGCTGATCCCGTTCGCCATGACCCGCACCTTCGGCAGGATGGTCGGCTCCCTCAAGCAGGGCTACGCGATCCTGGCGACGATGGTGACCATCTGGGTCGGCTTCGTGCTGCTGATGTGGTGGACCGAGTTCGCGCACCACGGCCCGGCCTTCCAGATCGCCGGCGGCGCGATGGAGGGCAAGGAGACCCGGTTCGGCATCGGGGCCTCGTCGATCTTCGCCGTGTCGACCACGCTCACGTCGACGGGCGCGGTGGACGCGTTCCACTCCTCCTTCACCGGTCTGGGCGGCGGAATCACGATGCTCGGCATGATGCTGGGCGAGATCGCGCCCGGCGGCGTCGGGTCCGGCCTGTACGGCATCCTGATCATGGCGATCATCGCGGTGTTCATCGCCGGCCTGATGGTGGGCCGTACGCCCGAATACCTCGGCAAGAAGCTCGGTACCCGGCAGATCAAGCTCGCCGCCTGTTACATCCTCATCACCCCGGCGCTGGTGCTGTGCTTCACCGCCGCGGCGATGACGCTGCCGACCCCTGTGCACTCCATGACGAACTCCGGCGCGCACGGCTTCTCCGAGATCCTCTACGCCTACACCTCGGCCGCCAACAACAACGGCTCGGCCTTCGCGGGGCTGAACGCGGACACGCTGTGGTTCAACACCACCCTCGGCCTGGCGATGCTGCTCGGTCGGTTCGTCCCGATGGTCTTCGTCCTGGCGCTGGCCGGCTCGCTCGCCGAGCAGCAGCCGGTCCCCGCGACCGCGGGCACGCTGCGCACCGAGAAACCGCTGTTCACCGGCCTGCTGGTCGGCACGATCATCATCGTCACCGGTCTTACGTACTTCCCGGCACTGGCCCTCGGCCCGCTGGCGGAGGGACTGTCATGACCGCCAACCTGAAGCACGAGGACTCCATGTCCACCGCCACCCCGACCCGGGCACCCCACCAGGACATCCCGACCGGGCACAAGCCGGAGACCGGGCGCGTCGGCGCGGGCCTGTTCGACCCGAAGCAGCTGATCAAGTCGCTGCCGGACGCCTTGTACAAGCTCGACCCCCGGGTGATGGCCAAGTCCCCGGTGATGTTCGTGGTCGAGATCGGCTCCGTACTGACCACGCTCTTCGCCGTCACCAACCCCGATGACTGGTTCGGCTGGGCCATCACCGCCTGGCTGTGGCTGACGGTCGTCTTCGCCAACCTGGCGGAGGCCGTCGCCGAGGGGCGCGGCAAGGCCCAGGCCGACACCCTGCGCAAGGCCAAGACCGACACCGTCGCCCGCCGCCTGACCGCGGACGGCAAGTCCGAGGAGCGGGTGCCGGGCACCGATCTGCGTATCGGTGACCACGTTGTCTGCGAGGCCGACGACATCATCCCCGGCGACGGCGATGTCATCGAGGGTGTCGCCTCGGTCGACGAGTCCGCGATCACCGGCGAGTCGGCCCCGGTCATCCGGGAGTCCGGCGGCGACCGGTCCGCGGTCACCGGCGGCACCAAGGTGCTGTCCGACCGGATCGTCATCAAGATCACGACGAAGCCGGGCGAGACCTTCATCGACCGGATGATCAGCCTGGTCGAGGGCGCCGCCCGTCAGAAGACGCCCAATGAGATCGCGCTCAACATCCTGCTCGCGTCTCTGACGATCGTCTTCCTGCTCGCGGTCGTGACGCTGCAGCCCTTCGCGGCCTACGCGGGCGCCGAACAGACGATGGTCGTGCTGGTAGCGCTGCTGGTCTGCCTGATCCCGACCACGATCGGCGCGCTGCTCTCCGCGATCGGCATCGCGGGCATGGACCGCCTGGTGCAGCGCAATGTGCTCGCGATGTCGGGGCGCGCGGTCGAGGCGGCGGGCGATGTGTCGACGCTGCTGCTCGACAAGACCGGCACCATCACCCTCGGCAACCGCCAGGCCGCCGAATTCGTCCCGGTCAAGGGCACCACCGCAGCCGAGCTGGCGGATGCCGCGCAGCTCTCCTCGCTGGCCGACGAGACCCCGGAGGGCCGCTCGGTCGTCGTCCTGGCCAAGGAGAAGTACGGACTGCGCGAGCGGCATCAGGGCGAGCTGAGCCACGCCGAGTGGGTGCCTTTCACCGCCCAGACCCGCATGTCGGGTGTGGACCTCGACGGTCACAGAATCCGCAAGGGTGCGACCGCCTCGGTCATCGCCTGGGTCGAGGAACGCGGCGGCACGGTCGCCGAGGATGCCGACGCCATCGCAGACCGGATCTCCGAGGCGGGTGGTACGCCGCTGCTGGTCGCCGCCGAGGACGGCGGGGGCGCCCGCGTCCTGGGCGTCATCCACCTCAAGGACGTCGTCAAGGACGGTATGCGGGAGCGGTTCGACGCCCTGCGCCATATGGGCATCAGGACGGTCATGATCACGGGTGACAACCCGCTGACCGCCAGGGCCATCGCCGAGGAGGCCGGCGTCGACGACTTCCTCGCCGAGGCCACCCCCGAGGACAAGATGGCCCTCATCAAACGGGAGCAGGCCGGGGGCAAGCTCGTCGCGATGACGGGCGACGGCACCAACGACGCCCCGGCACTCGCGCAGGCGGACGTCGGTGTGGCCATGAACACCGGCACCTCGGCCGCCAAGGAGGCCGGGAACATGGTGGACCTGGACTCCAACCCGACCAAGCTCATCGAGATCGTGGAGATCGGCAAGCAGCTGCTCATCACCCGGGGCGCGCTGACCACCTTCTCCATCGCCAACGACGTGGCGAAGTACTTCGCGATCATCCCCGCGATGTTCGCGGTCGCCTACCCGGGCCTGGACAAGCTCAACATCATGGGCCTGGCCTCACCGGAGTCCGCGATCCTCTCCGCGGTGATCTTCAACGCGCTGATCATCATCGCGTTGGTGCCGCTCGCCCTGAAGGGCGTGCAGTACAAGCCGATGAGCGCGGACCGGATGCTGCGCCGCAACCTCGCCGTCTACGGCCTGGGCGGCCTGATCGCCCCGTTCATCGGCATCAAGATCATCGACCTGCTCATCTCCCTCATTCCAGGCATCGGGTGACGACCATGAACTCCGTGAGCAACACCATGCGGCTGATCGGGGCCGGGATCCGGGCCCTTCTCGTCCTCACCCTCCTCACCGGCGTGATCTACCCGCTGCTCGTCACCGGTATCGCCCAGACGGCATTCAGCCGGAAGGCCAACGGCTCCGAGATCAGGAGCGAGGGCAGGGTCGTCGGCTCGTCCTTGATCGGCCAGCGCTACGACCTGCCGCTGCAGAAGGGAGAGGAGACCCCCGCACCCGATCTGAAGTGGTTCCAGCCGCGTCCGTCCAACGGCCTCGGTGTCAACACCGTCAACACCCAGTACAAGATCCTCCTGTCCGGGGCGACCAACCGCGCCGGCGACAACCCGGAGCTGATCAAGTGGGTCAAGGACGCCAAGGCCGCGGTGATCAAGGACAACTCCACTGCGGACTTCAAGGTCCGGCCGGAGGACGTGCCGGCCGATGCCGTCACCTCCTCGGGCTCCGGACTCGACCCGGACATCTCCCCCGAGTACGCCAGGCTCCAGGTCCACCGCGTCGCCGAGCTCAACCACCTCGACGTCGAGCAGGTGGACAAGCTGGTCGCCGACCACATCCAGGGGAGGATCCTCGGCTTCATGGGCGAGCCCCGGGTGAACGTCCTCCAGCTCAACATCGCCCTGAAGGACCTCACCGGGAAGTGACCACGCCACGGGCAGCGGACTCCACGTCCGCTGCCCGCCCGGCGAGGTGCAGACTCGAAACAGACCTTCTCCATCAATAAAGATCACCAGTGAAGATCGGAACCATGGGACGCGGAAAGCTCCGGATCTACCTCGGCGCGGCACCGGGCGTCGGCAAGACCTACGCGATGCTCTCCGAGGCACACCGCCGGATCGAGCGGGGCACCGACTGCGTGGTCGGGTTCGTGGAGCACTACGCCCGGCCGCGTACCGAGGTGCTGCTGCACGGCCTGGAGCAGATTCCGCGCCGGGAGATCGAGTACCGCGGTTCCGTCTTCACCGAGATGGACGTGGACGCGGTACTGCAGCGCCGCCCGGCCGTCGCCCTGGTCGACGAGCTCGCCCACACCAACGTCCCCGGGTCCCGCAACGGCAAACGCTGGCAGGACGTCGAAGAGCTGCTGCAGGCCGGGATCGACGTCGTCTCCACCGTCAACATCCAGCACCTGGAGTCGCTCGGCGACGTCGTGGAGTCGATAACCGGAGTACGGCAGCGGGAGACCGTCCCCGACGAGGTCGTCCGGCACGCCGACCAGATCGAGCTGGTCGACATGTCGCCCCAGGCCCTGCGCCGCCGGATGGCCCACGGCAACATCTACAAGCCGGACAAGGTCGACGCGGCCCTGTCCAACTACTTCCGCCCGGGCAACCTCACCGCGCTGCGCGAGCTGGCGCTGCTGTGGACAGCGGACCGGGTCGACGAATACCTCCAGCAGTACCGCGGCGAGCACAACATCCGCTCCACCTGGCAGGCCCGTGAGCGCATCGTGGTGGGCCTGACCGGCGGACGCGAGGGGCGTACGCTCATCCGCCGCGCCGCCCGGCTCGCGGAGAAGGGCGCGGGCGGTGAGGTCCTCGCCGTCTACATCTCCCGCAGCGACGGCCTCACCTCGGCCTCGCCCAAGGAGCTGGCCGTCCAGCGCACGCTGGTCGAGGACCTGGGTGGAACCTTCCACCACGTCATAGGCGACGACATCCCGTCAGCGCTGCTGGACTTCGCCCGGGGCGTCAACGCCACCCAGATCGTGCTCGGCGCCAGCCGCCGCCACACCTGGCAGTACATCTTCGGCCCCGGCGTCGGCGCCGCGGTCGCCCGCGAATCGGGGCCCGACCTCGATGTGCACATCGTCACACACGAAGAGGTGGCCAAGGGGCGCGGGCTGCCGGTGGCCCGCGGGGCGCGGCTCGGCCGTTCCCGGATCATCGGGGGCTGGCTGACCGGAGTCGTCGGCCCGGCGCTGCTCAGCCTGCTGCTGCTGCATGTCGAAGCCCAACTCGGCCTGGCCAACGACATGCTGCTGTTCCTGTCGCTGACGGTGGCCGCGGCGCTGATCGGCGGGCTGCTGCCCGCGCTGGCCTCCGCGGCCGTCGGTTCGCTGCTGATCAACTACTTCTTCACCCCACCCCTGCACCAGCTGACGATCGCCGACCCGAAGAACATCGTCGCCATCGTGATCTTCGTATCGGTGGCGGTGTCGGTGGCCTCGGTCGTCGACCTGGCCGCCCGGCGCACCCATCAGGCGGCCCGGCTGCGCGCCGAGTCCGAGATCCTGTCCTTTCTCGCCGGCAGTGTGCTGCGGGGTGAGACCAGCCTGGAGGCCCTGCTGGAACGGGTCCGCGAGACCTTCGGCATGGAATCGGTGGCGCTCCTGGAGCGTACGAGCGAGGTGGAGCCATGGACCCGGGCCGGCAGCGTCGGCCCCACGCCGGTGGCCCGCCCCGAGGACGCCGACGTGGACATGCCGGTCGGCGACCATCTGGCGCTCGCCCTCTCCGGCCGTGTACTGCCAGCCGAGGACCGCCGGGTGCTCGGCGCTTTCGCCGCCCAGGCCGCTGTCGTACTGGACCGGCAGCGTCTCCAGCAGGAGGCGGAGCAGGCCCGCGAGCTCGCCGAGGGCAACCGCATCCGTACCGCGCTGCTCGCCGCCGTCAGCCATGACCTGCGCACACCGCTCGCCGCGATCAAGGCGTCCGTCAGCTCGCTGCGCTCCGACGACGTCGACTGGTCGCCGGAGGACCAGGCCGAACTGCTGGCCGGAATCGAGGAGGGCGCGGACAAGCTCGACCACCTCGTCGGCAACCTGCTCGACATGTCCCGCCTGCAGACCGGCACCGTCACCCCACTGATCCGGGTGATCGATCTCGACGAGGTGGTGCCGATGGCGCTCGGCGGTGTCCCCGAGGACAGCGTGGAGCTGGACATCCCGGAGGACCTGTCGATGGTCGCCGTCGACCCGGGCCTGCTGGAGCGTGCCGTCGCCAACATCGTCGAGAACGCCGTGAAGTACAGCCCCGACCACGAACCCGTCCTGGTGTCCGCCAGTGCCATCGCCGACCGCGTCGAGATCCGCGTGGTGGACCGCGGGCCCGGTGTCCCCGACGAGGCGAAGGACCGGATCTTCGAGCCCTTCCAGCGCTACGGGGACGCCCCGCGCGGTGCCGGAGTCGGCCTCGGGCTGGCCGTCGCCCGCGGATTCGCGGAGGCGATCGGCGGCAGCCTCACCGCCGAGGACACTCCTGGAGGAGGCCTCACCATGGTGCTCAGCCTGCCCCCTGCCGCGGGCCTGCCCGACGCGGCGCGGCCCGTCGGTCACGATCGGTTGCCGGAGGCGCGAGCCCTCCGCCGGACCGATTCGGGGCGTTAAGGGGGCGTTAGGATTACCGGCCCGGACCTCCGGTGCGCAGAAGGTCCGGAACCGCCTCCCCCCGAGGACGAAGTGCTGAACGTGGCAGCGCCGACGGGCGTGCACCGCATTTTCCGGCCGGAGAATCCATGACGGCCCGGGGACGGCGGATGGGCGGCACCCATTTGGACCGCTTACGATCCTCTGCGTGTCCAAACTGACCGACCTGCCCAAACGGATCCTGATCGGCCGAGCGCTGCGCAGCGACAGGCTGGGAGAGACGCTCCTGCCCAAGCGCATCGCCCTCCCGGTCTTCGCGTCCGACCCGCTGTCCTCGGTGGCGTACGCGCCGGGAGAGGTGCTGCTCGTCCTCTCGATCGCGGGCGTGTCGGCGTACAACTTCAGCCCCTGGATCGCCCTCGCGGTCGTGGTGCTGATGTTCACCGTCGTCGCCTCGTACCGCCAGAACGTCCACGCCTACCCGAGCGGCGGCGGTGACTACGAGGTCGCCAACACCAACCTGGGACCGAAGGCCGGTCTCACCGTCGCCAGCGCCCTGCTGGTCGACTACATCCTGACCGTGGCGGTGTCGATCTCCTCCGGCGTGGAGAACCTCGGTTCGGCCGTGCCCTTCGTCGTGGAGAACAAGGTCCTCTGCGCCATCGGCATCATCGTGCTGCTGACGCTGATGAACCTGCGTGGCGTGAAGGAGTCGGGCAAGCTTTTCGCGATCCCGACCTATGTCTTCGTCGCAGGCGTCTTCATCATGATCGGGTGGGGTGCCTTCAAGGGACTGGTGCTCGACGAGACCATGCAGGCCCCGACCGCCGATTACGTGATCAAGCCCGAGCAGCCCGGAATGGGCGGAGTCGCGCTGGTCTTCCTGCTGCTGCGGGCGTTCTCCTCCGGCTGTGCGGCGCTCACCGGCGTCGAGGCGATCAGCAACGGCGTACCCGCGTTCCGCAAGCCCAAGAGCAAGAACGCCGCGACCACGCTGGCCATGATGGGTCTTCTGGCCGTGACCATGTTCTGCGGCATCATCGCCCTGGCCATGGCCACCGGTGTGAAGATGGCCGAGAACCCCGCCGAGAACCTGCTCCACAACGGCGTCCCGCTGGGCCCCGACTATGTCCAGAATCCGGTGATCTCGCAGGTCGCCGCCGCTGTCTTCGGCGACGGTACGTTCTTCTTCGTCGTCCTCGCCGCGGCCACCGCGCTGGTGCTGTTCCTGGCCGCCAACACGGCCTACAACGGATTCCCGCTCCTCGGCTCGATCCTCGCCCAGGACCGCTATCTGCCGCGCCAGCTGCACACCCGCGGTGACCGGCTGGCCTTCTCCAACGGCATCGTGCTGCTGGCGGGCGCGGCCGCGCTGCTGGTGTGGATCTACGGAGCCGACTCGACCAGGCTGATCCAGCTGTACATCGTCGGCGTCTTCGTGTCCTTCACGCTCAGCCAGGTCGGCATGGTCCGGCACTGGAACCGTCATCTCGCGAGCGAACGGGACCCCGCCAAGCGCCGCCGCATGAAGCGCTCCCGTGCGATCAACACCTTCGGTGCCTTCCTCACCGGCCTGGTGCTGGTCGTCGTCCTGGTCACCAAGTTCACGCACGGCGCCTGGGTGGCCCTGCTCGGCATGGTGATCTTCTACGCGACGATGACCGCGATCCGTAAGCACTACGACACGGTCGCCGTGGAGATCGCCGCCGAGGAGGAGCGCCCCGACGAGTACGTACGCCCCTCGCGGGTGCACTCGATCGTCCTGGTCTCCAAGATCCACAAGCCGACGCTGCGCGCCCTCGCGTACGCCAAGCTGATGCGCACCCACCAGCTGGAGGCGCTCACCGTCAACGTCGACCCGGCGGAGACGAAGGCCCTGCAGGAGGAGTGGGGGCGGCGCGGCATCGACGTCCCGCTCAAGGTCATCGACTCCCCGTACCGCGAGATCACCCGGCCCGTCGTCGAATACGTCAAGGGACTCCGGCGGGACAGCCCGCGGGACGCGGTCAGCGTGTACATCCCCGAGTACGTGGTGGGTCACTGGTACGAGCATCTGCTGCACAACCAGAGCGCCCTGCGCCTCAAGGGCCGGCTGCTGTTCACGGCGGGTGTGATGGTGACCTCGGTGCCGTACCAGCTGGAGTCCTCCGAGGCCGCCAAGCTGCGGGCGAGGAAGCGCCAGGAATGGAACGCACCCGGCTCGGTGCGACGCGGCCCGGTGAACGAGCGCCCGAAGGAGCCCACCGGCCGCAGTTGACGGCCTTCTCGTGGCGGGCGGCCGTACGAGACCCACGTAGACTGGTGGGCTGTTCTCCCCCCACTCTCGGCTTCGCTCGAGCGGGGGACCCCATGGCCGCCCCCTTTCACCCCTGGAGCCACCTCACCATGCAGAACGCGCCTCAGTCCTCGCTCGTCGGGGAGGAGTACGAGGTCGAGGTCGGCCCCGTCGCCCACGGTGGTCACTGCATCGCCCGCACCGAAAGCGGCCGCGTCCTCTTCGTACGCCACGCGCTGCCCGGCGAGCGAGTCGTCGTCAAGGTCACCGAGGGCGAGGAGAGCTCCCGCTTCCTGCGCGCCGACGCCGTGCGCGTCATCGAGGCATCCAAGGACCGCGTCGAGGCCCCCTGCCCCTACGCCGGCCCCGGCAAGTGCGGCGGCTGCGACTGGCAGCACGCCAAGCCCGGCGCCCAGCGGCGACTCAAGGGCGAGGTGATCGCCGAGCAGCTGCGCCGGCTCGCCGGCCTCACCCCGGAGGAGGCCGGCTGGGACGGCACGGTCGCCCCGGCACCTGGGGACAAGGTGCCGGCGGGCGAGGTCCCGCAGTGGCGCACCCGGGTGCAGTACGCCGTGGACGAGCAGGGCCGCGCGGGTCTGCGCCGGCACCGCTCCCACGAGGTCGAGGCCATCGACCACTGCATGATCGCCGCGCCCGGCGTGAGCGAGCTGGGCGTGGAGAAGCGGACCTGGCCGCAGATCGCCTCCGTCGAGGCGATCGCCGCCGTCGGCTCCCAGGACCGCCAGGTGATCCTCACCCCGCGTCCGGGCGGCCGCCTCCCGATCGTCGAACTGGACAAGCCGGTCTCGGTGCTGCGGATCGGCGAGAAGGACAAGGCCGTGCACCGTGTGCACGGTCGCCCCTTCGTCCGCGAGCGCGCCGCCGACCGCACCTGGCGCGTCGGCATGGGCGGCTTCTGGCAGGTGCATCCGAAGGCCGCCGATGTGCTGGTCGAGGCTGTGATGCAGGGCCTGATGCCGCGCAAGGGCGAGATGGCGCTCGACCTGTACTGCGGTGTGGGCCTGTTCGCGGGCGCCCTCGCCGAGCGGGTGGGGGAGAAGGGCGCGGTGCTCGGCATCGAGTCCGGGAAGCAGGCCGTCGAGGACGCACGGCACAACCTCCAGGACCTGCCGCGGGTCCGTATCGAGCAGGGCAAGGTCGAGCAGGTGCTGCCGCGCACCGGCATCACCGAGGCCGACATCGTCGTGCTGGACCCGCCGCGGGCCGGCGCGGGGAAGAAGACCGTCGAGTACGTCTCCGGGCTGGGCGCCCGCCGTATCGCGTATGTCGCCTGCGACCCCGCGGCGCTGGCCCGCGACCTCGCGTACTTCCGCGAGGGCGGTTACAAGCCGCGCACGCTGCGCGCCTTCGATCTTTTCCCGATGACGCATCATGTGGAGTGCGTGGCGATCCTGGAGCCGGTGAAGTAGGGACTCTGACCTGCGATTTTGTGCGTGCACAGTATGGGCGGTGTGGGCGTTACGGGCGATATCTTGACGCTGAGATGACGCTCGTTCTGACGGGGCGTCACCTGACTGATCGTGCAGGTCGTGCCAGGTGGAGGGCGCGTTCCCGCGGGCTGTCTTTGCAGGAACTCGAAGGAAACTAAGCCGAGTTCCTGCATGCCGTAGTTCGGCGGGCCGGACGTTGGCGGAGCGGGCGCTCAATGGGTCGGTCCGTAAGGGCTCCAGTGCCCGAGGAAGGGCCTTAGTACTGCAACCGCATGTGGGGGTCGTGGCCTCGGCGTTGGTAGTGGCATCGGCGGGCTCGGGCTTGGCTGCGGCGTCGGAAGTGTGACCAGTGCAGACGGTGCTCGTTGGTGTGGCAGTGGCGCGTGATGACGACGTGCCCGATCATCCGGCGGATCTCCGGGACGCTGAGGGGTATGAGGTCTTGCTCGTTGTCTCCGCTGCCCCTTTTGCGGCTTCCGCGGCGCGAGTGGCGGTCAGGTAGGCGAGGGCGGCCATCGCGAGGGTGATGTGCCGGTACCAGGCTCGGTAGAGGCGGACCTGGTAGTGGTCCAGGCCGCACTCGCCCTTGGCGATCTGGAAGCATTCCTCCACCTGCCACCTCGCGCCTGCGGTCCTGACCAGGTCTTTCAGCCGGGCCGTGGCGGGACCGCAGCAGACGTAGTAGGCGAGCCCGGCGTCTGGGGCGGAACCCGTAGGAACACGGGAGGAAATCCGCCTCAAAGATCGGCTCCAACACCAGCTTCAGGGACGCCTGGACCACCCGGTCCCGCACGGTGGGGATCCCCAGCCGACGGCGCTCGGCCTTGAGCAGCGCGAACTCCAGCGCGTCGGTATTCACCAGCGGCCTCCCGGCATTGCAGCATCCTCCCTGCCGACTTGCTGGCCCCCTTCGCCATGCACGGAGCTTTCCTCCGCTCGGACTACTACGGGGCCTCCGCCCCACCTGCTGACCTCAGCCGGCAATGGGCCTGCCCTCGATCTCCGGACCGGATGCCCGGAAAGTGGGGGCGACCGCAGGCGGTTCCCACGTTCACCATGTGCCGATCGGCCAGGTCGGCGTCCCGCTACTACCCCGGCAGCATCACCACGCCTACGCCGCAGACCTTCAGCGTGGCCTCCCCACCGGCAGTTGGAGACCGGCTTCGGAGTTGACCACCCCTGTCGAAGCGAGCGATCACGCACTGCACCCCGGGCCCATATCCGCCAGATTTGAGCCCGGTGCAAGACTTACGGGGCTTTACACGGATTCCTCTTCGTACGCCTTTTGGCCTTGCTTGCCGAACCCGACGCGTCTGGCAGTACCGCGCCGTTCCGGCGTTGTCAGGGCTGCTTTCCGTCCTCACCGGCGTTCCCCGGCTCGGACTGCCCTCAGCTTCTACCCGGCCGCTGCGACGGCCCGGCGGTAGAGGTCTTCCACCCCCACTTGGTCACATGGCGCCTTGTGGCGCACCCACCCGTTCTTCCTTTCCAGCGGCGCGAGCAACGTGCTCAGGTAGTCCAGAGCCCGTTCACGCGGCTCCGACCTGCCAAAACGTCCCGCGAACCGGGCATGAAGCCCGACTATCCCCTCGGACCAGTCCTCGATCTGCGCGACCGTCAGCGATTCATCACACAGTCAGCCAACGACTAAGACGACGACCAGTCACACCACATGCGGTTGCAGTACTAAGGGTGAGCTCAATGATCATCTCGGGCGGGAGAGCGGGGGCGGGCCGACGAAGGCCCCACGAATGCCGGCGTCGCTTTCCTGGCTCCGGGTGGGGAGGCTGGTGGAAGTCTTCACGCTCTGTATGTCGATGACACAGGCCGACGGGCTGGAACTTATACGGCCCTCGATCTGCCCCTCCAGCTGCATCAGCAGGCCATTGAGCTGGGCGAACACTTGCGCCGCTCGTGAGGCTACCAACGGTGATCAACTCGTTGCCCGAGGTGTGCCCTCGGTAGTGCATGCCGACTCCAGTCTCCCGTTACACGCGTTCAGCGTGCTGCGGATGCCGGTGATGAGCCGACAGTTCGTGACGCCGGGCTCCTCGTGGAGTCATCTATGCTCGCGCCCAGTTGGTATGACCAGTTCGCTTCAGGGGGCGGGGAGCCGCATGGCCGATGAGATCAAGTACGAGTACAAGGCCGTGCAGACGGTTCGGGGCACCGACGGTTTGGTGATCTCGAAGATGCAGAAGGACGGATGGGAGCTCGTGGAACAGCTCCCAGGCAGACTTCGCACCACCCTCAACTTCCGTCGGCCGAAGAGGCCACTACCGTGGCGTCTGATTGGGGCGGGGGCTGCTGTCCTCGTGGTCTTGGCCGCCATCATCGGCACTGGCGTTGCGCTCGGCGACGGAGACGAGGAGAAGGGCGCGTCAGCCAGTTCGACGGCCAGCAGCGAGAAGCCTTCCGTTACGCCGCCCGCAGACGAGCCGACTGCCGCTGAGGTGATCACGGCGCACAACAATCGCGAGTTCGCAGCGTTGTTGAAGGCGGACCCGTGTGACGAAGCGAACGTGAACTTCGCAGCCAAGCACGAGGGGCGGACAGTCGCCTTCGACGGGTCAATTAGGCACATGGCGTCCTACGGGGATGATCAGACGCGCTTCGACTTCCTTCTTGGCCCGGGCGACAAGGGACCGCAGACGACGGACGGCCCGAACTTCAAGTACGAAGACGTCAACACCGGTAACCTGCACCTGACCGGCAAGCAGGTCCCTGCCACCGTTGCAGTTGGCGACAAGTTCCGCTTCGTCGCCGAGGTGATCGAGTTCAACACGGTTCAGTGCGTCTTCCGCCTCGCCCCGGTCTCGACGGAGACCCGGTAGCCGAAATGGGCAGCCTGCCCATCATGGAGGGGGCTGCCCGATGGAACGGCACCCCCGCTCCATCCATTCGAGAGTTCTGAACTTCCCGACCAGATTGTCAGACCGCAGCGTCATCATTGATCCATGCCCGCATCCAGCCCTGCCCAGCGGCTCGCCGACCACGTTCAGCACCTACTTGGCAGCGGTCCGTTTCCCCAGCCCGGCGGATGGACCCACATGGGTGCTGTCATCTGCGACGTCAGCTTTCAGCCCCGGTGCAAGTACGAGGGGACTCTCCGACCGCGGCTCCTCCATCTGCAATTGAGCTGGCCTGATGCAAGAACAGTCCGCGGCTTCCAGCGCCGGCTCGTCACGGAAGACCTTGCCGTGGCCATGAAGTTCAACCACGTACAGAAGGTCGCGACGGCTCACGCCATCACCGACCTCCTCGCTGCCCACGGGGTCGATACCCGCGAGGACCTCCACACCTGGCTCGATCATCAGGCCAATCGCGCCGCTCTGCGCACGGTGAAGGGAGTGGGGCCGAAGAGCATCGACTACATCGGCAATCTCGTCGGCCGTGCGCACGTCGCCGTTGACGTACATCTGCGCGCCTTCGCCGTGGATGCTGGTGTTCCGGACCTCCCATACGACCAGTTGCGCGCAGTGTATGAGGAAGCCGCCGCGCTTCTCGGGCACGACAAAGGCGGACTGGAGCATGCCGTTTGGCGGCATAGGTCGAAGGCCACCCGTGGCGTTGGGCGGAGTGGTGGAGGAAGGCCGCGCAGTGGCGGGCGCGGGTGTGGAGGTCGGTGAGGCTTTCGCCGTCTTCGCAGCGTAGGGAGGGGTTGGCGAGGCGCCGGGCTCGCCAGGCGCGGTAGGCCGGCGGGTAGGTCTCGGCCGTGCGGCCGAGGACGATGCTCGGGGCTCGCCATTCGGCGAGGAGGCCGGAGGTGGCCACGATCGGCAGGCCTGTGAGGTGCGAGACGAGGGTGGCGGTCTGGCGGGCACGGGGGATCGGACTGGTGACGATCGCGGTGATGCCCTCGGGAAGGGGCAGGGAGCGGCGGACGAACTCGGCGCTGGTGCTCTTGCCGCACTCGCTCAGCCCACCGAAGGCGATGACCCGGCGCAGATGCCGACTCGGCTTGATCTCCGCGGGGGCGGCGTCGTCCCGGCCGTACAGCTTGAAGCGGGCCGGTACGGGGAGTCGGCGGCGGCCGGCGACGACATCGGAGACCAGCGCGTCGAGGGCGGCACACAGCTCCTCCCGCTGGCCGTGGAGCGCGGGGACGCGCCGACGGGCCAGCTCGTCCCGGGCCGCCGCCCGCTCGCTGTGCCAAATCCGCAGCGTCAGCACCGACAGACGGTCGACGACGGAGGCGAGCGTCTCGGTGTGCAGCGGAGCGCCGGCGCGGCCCGCGTCCGCCAGCGAGCCGAGGACCTCATCGGCCCGCTCGGCCAGCGCGTTGCGTTCAGCGTTGAGCTGGTCGATCTCCCGCTTGCAATCGGCGACTTGGGCTGCGGAGAGCAAGGCGCCGCGCACCCGGTCCTCGGTGTCCCACAGGCGTCCGTTGACGGTGTGGAGCCGGGTGACGGCGTCGTCCAGACGGTGCCGGTCCTTGTCCTGGAGCATGGCCATGGCGCGGGTCAGGCCCGGGGGCAGGACCAGGGGCGGGGAGTTCTGGGTCATCGGGGACTCCCGTCGGTGAGTCGGGGGCGGTCGACATGGCCGAGTACGTCGGTGTGGATGTCGTCCAGGGAGCGGCCCTCGCAGTCCACTACCGTGGTGTACGTGCCGTGGTCGGCCTGGTGGAGCAGGACCGCGTGCAGCGTCTTCTGGTAGGCCGGGTAGATTCCGGTCCACGGTCGGCCCTCACGGACGCTCGTTATGGCGTAGCTGCGTTCGACGTCGAGGGATGGCAGCAGGAGGATCGAGGTCTCCGGTGCGGCGGCTCGCGAACCGGTGATGCCCGTCACGGTCTTGAACGCCTCCCCGACCGTCAGTCCGTCCTTGACCACGCAGGTTGCGGTGGCCACGGCGAGGAGCATGGGCAGGCCCCGGTCGAGAAGGCCCGTACGCCCGTCCTCACGGGCGGCGGCCCGCTTGGCGTGGCCGACGAGCAGCATCTCGGTCAGCTCGACCGTCGTGGACGTCTCGAACCACCACCGGGCGTAGTCGCCGGCCACGGCCCGCGCCCACGGCTCCGGGTCGTGCTCGTGGACCGCTCCCAGCGGCTGGAAGTCGCCCCACCGCTCGGCCAGCCGCACCAGGTGGGTCGTCTTGCCCACGTTGTCAGGGCCGTTGAGGCTGACGAAGTCCGGGACCTGCGCCATCGCTCACGCCTCGTGGATCGGGCTGTCGAGGACGGAGACGATCGCGTCCGCGTTCGCGGTGATGAAGTCGGCGAGCTCCGGCGGCATCAGGTTCAGCTCACGGACAGCCTCGACGGTGAACGGCACCCGGATCACCTCGTACCCGCCCCGCTCCGGCTTGGCGAACTCCGTCCCCGTACGCGCGGCCAGGTCCATCGATTCCAGCCGCGCGGCGAAGATGTGCTGGACGCCGATCCCGTCCTCCAGCTCGTCGGTGATCAGGTGGACGAGCTCGGCACGCTCCAGCTTGCCGCCCAGCTCCTCGAACACCTCCCGGTGCAGAGCCGCCTCGATGGTCGCGTCGTCCTCCTCGACCCCTCCGCCGACTGACACCCAGTACGGCTCCCTCCCCGGCTTGGTGCGCTTGATCAGGACCAGCTCGTCGCCGTCGAGGAGGATGGCGCGAGCGTTGCGCTTGACGATGTCGGTCATGCCGTTTGCTCCTTCTGGTGGTGGTACAGGAGAGAACGGGCGGAGGGCCGCCTGGTGGCGGTGGGCACCTCCCCGGCTCGGTGGACACAGCATGGTGCAGGGCGATGGCAGGGTGTGACGTACGGGTGCTGCAGCAATGCCGCAGTACTGCCGAACAGGGCTGGCTACGCTGGTCGTTTCGGCGTTCCACCGGGTGACGGACAGGGGTTACGACGGTGGTCACGGTGCAGCGATGGTCCGGTCGGGAAGCCCGGCTGTTACGCGACGCCCTGCGCATGAGCCTGCGGGACTTCGCCGCCTACCTGGGCGTTAGCGACGGGACCGTGTCGAACTGGGAGGGCGGCGGGGCGAGTTACCAACCTCGTGCCGAGTCTCAGGCCGTCCTCGATACCGCGCTCGGCCGCGCGTCGGGCGACGCGAAGGCCCGGTTCGCGGCAGCGCTGGGAACGAGTGACGCAATTGCACCAGTCGCAGGCCGGATCGAAGTCGACTCCCACAAGTTCCTGCCGGTCTTCATCGGCGTCGAGCGCGCCGGCCGGCTCCGCGCACACATGACACCGAGCGTGGATGATCAGTGGCTGGAGTCTTCCTCGGCCCGAGTGGACCGCCCCCAAGCGCAGGACTGCGTCCACGATGCTGAGGGGCGCGCCGCCGACGGACGAAGTAGGACCCGAACTACAGGTGTTGTGCCCGCCGGTAGTGGCGGTCGAGGTTGGGGACTCCTGGCGGGGTCTGCGTGAGGGGACACCCTTGAGGGGGTTCACCGGCCTGGACACGGCGGCCTTCGGTGGGAAGTTCACGAGCAGGTGGACGTGGTGGGCCTCGTCGTTGAACTCGACCGGCTCGGCCTCGAAATCCTTGCACACGGCCCGCGTGATCTCCTCGCACCGTGTCGGGTGCCGGTCGGCGAAGACGAAAGTGCCGGTACTTGGTCACGAAAACCAAATGGACGTGAAGCCGAAAGGCACAGTGACGGCCCGTACGAACGTTCTCGTCGATACTCATAAACCAACTGTGTAGCGTGATCGGTGTGCAGCTTCGGTACAGCTTCCGGCTGTACCCGAGTGCCGGTCAGCGCACGGCGCTGGCGAGGGCGTTCGGGTGTGCGCGGGTGGTCTACAACGACGCGCTTCGCGCTCGGGAGACCGCCCGCAGCGAGGGGCTGCCGTTCCCGAAGACCGGCGACCTGTCCAAGCAGCTCATCACCGAGGCGAAGAACACCCCGGAACGGGCCTGGCTCGGCGAGGTCTCCACTGTCGTACTGCAGCAGTCCCTGCGGGACCTGGATGCCGCGTACCGGAACTTCTTCGACGGCCTGAAGGGCAAGCGCCCCCGCATGGGCGCACCCCGGTACAAGTCACGGAAGGACACCCGGCAGGCGGTGCGGTTCACCGCGAACGCCCGCTGGTCCATCACCCCGGGGCACAAGCTGCGCCTGCCGAAGATCGGCGACCTGAAGGTCAAGTGGTCGCGGACACTGCCCTCGACCCCGTCCACGGTGACCGTGGTCAAGGACAGCGCGGGCCGGTACTTCGCCTCCTTCGTGGTGGAGACCGGCCCGGAAGAGGTGCTGCCGGAGACGACGCCCGAGGTGGGCATCGATCTTGGGCTGGGGCACTTCGCCGTCCTCTCCGACGGGACCAAGGTCGACTCTCCGCGCTTCCTGCGCCGGGCCGAGAAGCGCCTGAAGAAGGCGCAGCGTGCCCTCTCCCGCAAGGAGAAGGGCTCGAAGAACCGGGACAAGGCCAGGATGCGCGTCGCACGGGCACACGCCCGTGTCGCGGACGCACGGCGCGAGTTCCACCACCAGCTCTCCACACAGCTGATCCGTGAGAACCAAGCGGTCGCTGTGGAGGACCTGGCGGTGAAGGGGCTCGCCCGCACGCGTCTGGCCAAGTCCGTGCACGACGCCGGATGGTCGGCGTTCGTGACCATGCTGGAGTACAAGGCCGCCCGGTACGGGCGGACCTTCATCAAGATCGGCCGCTTCGAGCCCACCTCCCAGGTGTGCTCGCAGTGCGGCGTGAAGGACGGCCCCAAGCCCCTTCACGTCCGCGTGTGGACGTGCGGGGCCTGCGGGGCCGTCCTGGACCGGGACATCAACGCGGCGGTCAACATCGCCAAGGCGGCCGGACTGGCCGTGACAGCCCGTGGAGCGCAGGTAAGACCGGGACTCGTCCCGGCACCGCGCAGCGAAGCGGGAACCCACCCGACACCACAGCCCTCAACGGCGCGGTAGGCGGGAATCGCCCTCGTTCACGGGGGCGAGGATGTCAAAGATCCTGATGATCCCCCTCCTGTCCGGCATGGCCGCCCACTTCCTGCCGCACAGGACTCCGAGCGCCAGTCTCCACGTGGTCTCCCTCGCCCCCGGGGCCTTCTCCCTCGTCGTCGCCATTGCGGTATCCGGAGCCAGCACCTACCTCTGATGGTTCTGAGGCGGATAGGTCCTGCCGGTCGACCTGGGACTGTAAGTGCGTTGTGGCAAACCGGATCTCGTTCGAGCGCACTGGCACCCGCAACCGGAGCCAGCAGCCGGCTCCGGGAACCGGCACCCCCACCCCCACCGGCTCCCGGAACCGCAACCGGTTCCCGCACCAGCAACCCCGCAACCCCGTTCGCACCACCCGGTGCTTTATACGTAGGACCCTGGAAGGCCACAGGAGTCACACGAACAACACCCATTCGATTACGACCCCTCCGCATCATTCGGAATGCCGACGACCGCGTTTGGATTCGGTGGTGTCGGGTATCCGGGCGGCCCCTGCCGGCAATGGATCGCAAAATCGTTCTGGGAACCCTTGCACGTCCCTCACATCTCGACCTAATGTCGTGCCTGCACAGACCGACCGACCACGTGTCGGGCTTCGTTTTCGCAGGGCGCCGGACGGAAAACCCCGTCCGGCGTAAGTGATTTCGGAACGAACGGGACGGTTCATTTGAGCATATCGGGGACGCGGCGGGCTTCCGTTCGTTTCGCCCACATGAATTCCGGGCAACTCGTCGACCGATCTCAATTCATCGGATCGGCGGCCATCGATCGGACATGGGCGTGGGGTGATTCCCGCGGTGCCGGGGTCCGGGTGTGTGTCATCGACAGCGGTGTGACACCGGACCATCCCGAGGTCGGCCCCCTGCTGGGGGGCGCGTACACCGTTCAGCGCGTCGCGCCCGACGGCGCCGGTTCGGGTGCCGGTTCGGGTGTCGGTTCTCCGGGGGAGTACCGCATGGTCCCCGACCTGGAGGGTGATGCCGCCGGCCATGGCACGGCCTGCGCGGCGATTATCCACCGGGTAGCCCCGGAGGCCGCTCTGGCCAGCGTCCGGATCCTGGGGCCGGGCCTCGGCGGGGACGGGAACGCCCTGCTGGCGGCGTTGCGCTGGGCGGTCGCCGAACGCTTTCAGGTGATCAACCTCAGCCTGTCCTCCCGCAAGGAGGACTTCAAGGCCATGCTCCACGACATCGCCGACGAGGCGTACTTCAGCCGGGTGGCGATCGTGGCCGCGGCCCACAACAGTCCGGTGCGCAGCTTTCCCTGGACGTTTCCTTCGGTGATTTCCGTCGGCTCACACGAGAGCGAGGACACCGAACGCCTCGAGGTCAGTTCCGATCCGCCGGTCGAATTCTTTGCCGCTGGCGTGAAGATCGAGGTGCCGTGGACGAACGGGTTGAGTTCGCGGCTTTCCGGGAACAGTTTTGCCGCGCCGCATGTGAGTGGCTTCGTCGCTCGCCTTCTCGGTAAACATCCGAATCTTCCGGTGAGCGAGATAAAACACGTGCTTGCTGCATTGTCCGACAATTTTTTTGTTGATACCGACGATTTAGCGGAAGGAGCCGGGCATGACGCCATCGGGGAATGACGCTCTTTCTTCCGGGACGCCGGGCGGCGCCCCGTTGTCCCGGCGTGACGAGGTCCTGCGTTCGACGGTGCGGTTGGCGCGGCTGGTGTTCGGCGCTCCCGCGTCCTCGATCTTCCTGCACGATTCGGTCGCGGGCTCCCTGGTGCTGGAGGCGACGTCGGATCCGCAGGAGGACCACCTGCTGGGCTGGGAGATCCCCGATTACAGCGGGATCGCCGGCTGGGTGTTCCAGAGCGGCGAGGCGGTGATCGCCGACGATCTGGACAACCACCCCCAGTTCAACCGGGAGTTCGCCGCTTCCACCGGACTGGTACCGAAGACGATCATCGCGGCGCCGCTGGAGACCGCGGGGTCGGTCTTCGGGATCATGGAGGTCCTCGACCCCGATCTGGGTTCGCGCGGCGAGGCGGCGGTCATCGAGCTGGTGTCGGAGCTCGCCCGCCAGTGTTCTGCGGCCCTCGCGATCGTGGGGGATCCGTCCGGTCCGCCGGCGCCGCACGCGGCGGCTGCCGAGCGGCTGACGACGCTGGTGGGTGAGCTGGCCCGCTCCGACGATCCCGCCGCCGAACGTGTCCTGACCTCCCTCGAGGAGATCGCCGCCGTCCTCGCACGTGGGAAGGGGTGACCGCGCATGCATCTGCTGGAGATCGGCGCCCGGCGCAGTGTTCCGGCGGCCGGCGTCTACCTGGCCCTGACCCGTCGGTGCCCGCTGTCGTGCGCGCACTGTTCCACGGACTCCTCGCTCAGCAGCGAGCAGCACCCCGAGACCCCGTTCCGCAAGCTGGTGGAGTCCTTCGACCCGCAGACCCGGCCCGACCTGCTGCTGATGTCCGGCGGTGAGGCGCTGCTGCGCGCGGGGCTGGTGGCTGATCTGGCGCGGATCGCGCGGGCGGTGGGCACCCGGTCGTACGTGCTGTCGGGCATGTGGTTCGCCCGGGAGGGACGCCGGCTGCCGGCGGCGGTCCATGCGGCGGTCCGGGAGGTCGACCACTTCGCCGCGAGCCTCGACGAGTTCCACGAACGCGAGGTGAGCCGCGCCGAGGTTTTCCGCGCGATGCATCTGATCCGGGAGATCGTGCCGGGCGTCAGCTTCCAGATCACCGGCCGCAACGACGACGACCCCTATCTCACGGGTCTGATCGCCGATGTGCGGCGGGAGTTCGACGATCAGGTGCCGATCCTGGTCGGGACGCTCAGCGCGATCGGCCGCGGCCGGAACCTGGCGGGGCTGGCGCCCTCCGCACCGACGTCCGGCCTGCCGGTGGCGGCGGTGGACCCGTGCGACCGGGTGACCTGGCCGCTGGTGACGTACGACGGCACGGTGTACGCGTGCTGCAACCAGGATCTTGTGGAGCGGCGGCAGCCCGAGCATCTGATCCTCGGTCACGCGGGGCGTCAGTCGTGGCCGGAGTTGCGTGAACTCTTCCTGGAGCGGGAGATGTTCCGGGCGTTGCGGGCGCTCGGCCCGAGTTATGTCGCCGGTCGGTTCTCCGAGAGGGCGTGTGACAAGGGGATGTGCGGCAACTGCGTCGGGCTGGCCGGTGACCGGAAGGCCGCGGTGCGCCTGGAGGCCTATCTGCGGACGGACAGTGGCCGGCTGCTGGAGCGGACCGCCCGGGAGGTCGTCGAGCGGCAGGACGCGACCGCGTTCTCCATCCGTCGTTCGCGGCACGGGGATCTGGTGGCTCTGGGATCGGAGGAGGGTCATGGAACGCCGGCCCACGCTCGCTGACACCGAGGCCGCCCGCCGCAGCGCAGGAGAATCGGTTCTGCTCTACATCACCGATCAGTGTCCCGTCGGCTGCGCGCACTGCTCGGTGGACGCACGCGCCGACGGCGGGCGGGTCGTGGACTGGGACGTTTTCCGGGATGTCGTCGCTGGCATCCGGGAGCTGCCCGGGCTGCGGTCGGTCGCCGTCTCCGGGGGTGAACCGTTCGCGGAGCAGCGGGCGTTGCCGTACGCGATCGGGGAGTTCGCCGCCGCCGGGCTGGAGACCGTCGTCTTCACCAGCGGCTATTGGGCGCGCGAGAACGGCGGTGCCCCGGCCTGGGTGCGCCGGGTGCTGCCCTTGATCTCGACCGTCTTCCTCAGCACGGACGGCTTCCACCAGGGCGGTGTTTCCGGTCCCCGGTTCGTCTCCGCGCTGCGCGCGGTCCGTGACGCGGGGAGCCACATCGTGGTGCAGGCGCTGGACGAGGGCGACGGTGCCCGTGACGCCGAGGCGCTGCTGGACACCGCGTTCGGTCCGGACTGGGACCGGTGGGCGGAGACCAAGCTGATCACGCCGCTGCGTTACGGCCGGGGCTCGGGGGTGTTCGCCATCCGGCGTCTGCACACGGCCGGTGCGCTGGCGGCGTGCTCGCTGCTGGGCTCGCCGACCGTGCGCTACGACGGGGTGGCGATCCCCTGTTGCAACGAGGCACTGATCACCGGGCACGGTCCGGCCGAGCTGCGGACCGCCGTGCGTGGTCCCGCGGATGTCGCCGCGGCGCTGTCCGGGTTCCGGCGGGACGCGCTGCTGACGGTCATGGGAAGCGTCGGCCCCGGCGGGGCGGCTCGGCTGCCCGGTTTCGAGGCACTGGGCGAGGGGCGCTTCGAGAACGTGTGCGGCGGGTGCTGGAAGGCGTACGACATCGCCCGCACCTCGCCGGCGGCTGCACGGGCGGTGCGGGCGCTGGGCGGAATGCTGGCGACAACCGGCGAGACATCTGGGAGGGGATGACCGGTGGAGGATCAGTCGCGGTCCCGCAGGCTCCAACAGAAGATCGGCCTGCTGATGCCCGCCGTCGACGCCGCGTCCCGGCGTATGTGGACGCACCCGCACAGCGACCGGATGTATGTGGAGTGGCTCAAGACCCTGCACGGCACGATCCGTGCGACGGTGCCGCTCATGCTGGCCGCGACCGAGCAGTGCGTGGCCCGCCAGGGCGACCCGGTCGCGGACATGCTCGGCCGTTACCTGTCCAAGCACATCCGCGAGGAGTACGGGCACGACCAGTGGGTCGCCGACGACCTCGTGGTGGCCGGCGGGGACCCGGCCGAGCTGTGGTCGGCGGTTCCCGGCCCGGCGATCGCCTCGCTGGTGGGGTCGCAGTACTACTGGCTGCGGCACGTCCATCCGATCGCGCTGGTGGGCCACATCGCGGTGCTGGAGGGCAATCCTCCCGGCCCCGGGCTGGCGGCGGACCTGGCGTCGCGCACCGGGCTGGCGGGGGACGCCTTCCGTACCATCGTGCGTCACTCGCACCTGGACGTGCAGCACCGCGACGACGTGCTGCGGCTGGTGGACAGGCTGCCGCTCGGCGCGGCGCTGGAGGACCTGTTGGGCCTCAGCGCGCTGCACACCCTGCGGGGGCTGATCGAGGTGATGGAGGCCGTCGCCGACCGGGTGGAGGCGGACGTCCCCGCGGCCGTGGCCGGATGAGACGGCCGGGGGGGCTGGGACTGTTACGCGGCAGGGACTTCCGGCTGCTGTTCGGCGGATCGGTCGTGTCGGGCCTGGGTGACTGGCTGGACCAGGTCGCGTTGCTGGTGCTGGTCACCACGGTCTGGCACGGGGGTGCGGGCGGTCTCGCGCTGATAGTCAGCGCCGGCATGCTGCCGTTGCTCGCCGGCCCGTTCCTGGCGGTTCTGACGGACCGCAGGCCGTCCCGGCAGACGCTGCTGCTGACGGACGGCGCCCAGGCCGCTCTGACCCTGGGGCTGGTGTTCGCGCCCGGTACGTACTGGGCTGCCGCACTGATCCTGGCGCGTTCCACGCTGGGCTCGGTCAGCGGCATCGCCGGCCAGATCCAGCTGCGGGCGACGGTCCAGCCGCGCGACATCCCTTCGGCCACGGTGCTGCTGCAGACGGCGATGCAGTCGGTCAAGATTCTCGGTCCGGCGCTCGGCGGGCTGCTCGTCGTTTTCCTGTCACCGCGCGCGATTTTCGCGATGAACGCCTTCACCTTTGTCTTCGCGGTGGTATGCGCATGGGCTCTGCGTAACACATCACGACCCTCCGCGGAAAACGGAACGCATTATTTCACGGAGCTCAAAGAGGGTTTCTCCCATGTTTTCGGATCGCGTGTCCTGAGATCCCTGCTGTTCGTCATGTGCTGCCTCATGTTCGTCGTGTTCCTCTACGACTCCATGGCCGCCCTGATCGTGCCGGCGCTGGGGATGGGGCCGTCGTACATCGGCTACATGGTGTCCGCCGTCGGCGTCGGTGGTGTGGTGGGATCCCTGCTCATGGGGAAACTGGTCACGCGGATGAAACCCTTCGTGACCATGGCGTGGTCGATTCTGATCATCGGCTGCATCATCGCTTCGATCGGAATATCGATAGTTCGCGAAATGCGTATTGACGCGGCCTTCTGGCTCTGTGTTATTTTCCTTCTGGGCGTCGCGAGCGCCGGCATTCTGGTCACCTTTCCGAATGTCGTGCACGCGGAGACCCCGGTGGAACTCACCGGCCGGGTATGGGCACTCATGAGTTCCGTGCCCGCCCTGCTCAACGTACTGGCGCCGCCCCTCGCGGCATTCTTCGTCACCTGGTTCGGTATCGGCCGGCAGCTGCTGGCGGCGGGCGCGGCGCTGCTGCTGACCGCCCTCGCGGTGGGCCTGCGGCTCGGCGACGTACCCCGTGTCGCCGGGCACGACGAGACCGGCACTCAGGGCGCCACACCCGCCCCGGCCGCCACGCAGGGCGCCACGGCCACCCCGGCCGGCACGCAGGACGCCCCGGCCGGCCCGGCCGCGGAGTCCGGACACGAGCACGCCCGCACCACGCCCCCTCTGCCCGCACCTGACCGCGGTGAGCACCCGCCCGCGGTCGTGCGGGACACCGGCCGGCCCACGGGCACGGCCCCTCTCACTCCCGGCGCTCCGCGCCGGGGCCCGGTAGCCCCGCGCGGCAGGCGCGCGGAATTCTCCAAGGAGGACACCATGAGCGAGAAGATCGACAAGCTGGCAGCGGCGGGTTTCGTCGTCACCGAGGCCAACGCGGCCCAGCAGGAAGTCCTGAATTCCCTCAGCGACGACGAGATCGGCGTTCTGCTGAGCGTCAAGTCCCGCGTCGAGGCTGCCGGTTCGGACGTCGAAGGCCACGTTGTCTCCGACCCCAGCGGCGGCTACCTCTGGTAACACGCCGTACCTCGCCGGGCATGTCCCGGCGACGACGGTAACCGGCCCCACGGCGGCGTCACGGCCGTCGGCGGGCCTCGCACCACTCCGGCACAGCAGCGGGTGGTGCACGGCGGAGCGAGCGCCGTGCACCACCCGGTCGTCCCCTTGAGTGAACGGGCAGGAGAGCATGAGCGGTCCCGACCGCCCGGCCGAGTCCACACGAGCGTGCTCGGACTGCGGCCTGCGCCATCCCCCAGCGGCCCGCTTCTGCATGGCCTGCGGCACGGAACTGGCCCGGCCCGGACCACCACCGGGCGGCCTGCGCTTCGTCTCCGTGGTGTTCTGCGACGTCGTGGGTTCCACGAACCTGGCGACCACGCTGGAACCCGACCGCTGGGCCGCGGTGCTGGACGGCTACTTCACCCGGGTCGGCGCCCTGGTGGAGGAACACGGCGGCAAGGTGGAGAAGTTCATCGGCGATGCCGTTGTCGCCGCCTTCGGCATGGACGCGCACGGCGAGTCCGCCGCCGCGGCCGCGGTGGCCGCCGCGGCCGCGATTGTCCGCGGCACCCGCGCGTACGCGGCGGAGCTGGGCGAACTCCTCACGGGGGACTTCCCCGTACGGGCCGCGGTCGCCTCCGGGCACGTCGCGGTCAGCGCCCGCACCTCCAGTTTCGTCATCGGGTCGGTACTCAACCGGGCCGCGCGACTGCAGCAGTACGCACCCGACGACGGTGTGATCGTCGATCTCGCCACCCGCCTCCAACTCCCCGACGACGTACCGCTGTACGCGCTGGAGCCCGTCGCGGCCAAGGGGTTCGAGCAGGCCGTGCCCGCCTGGGTGCTCGGCACCACCGTCGCAGCCCCCCGCCCGGGCGACAGTCCGCTGCTCGGCCGGGACACGCTCGTCGGCGAACTCGCCGACGCCGTCTCGACCGCCCTGACGTTGCCGGCGCCCCGGCTGATCGTCGTCGACGGTGCGTCCGGCGTCGGCAAGAGCCGGCTGGTCGCCGAGGCGCTCGACCGCTGCCCCGACCATGCCACGGCTCTGCTGACCTGCCCGTCCCCGGGATCCGGACTCGGCCTGCTGGCCTGCTACCTCCTCCAGGAAGGGCTGGAGCAGGCGGCCGCGGCGCAGAAGGCCCGGGTCGAGATCACCGCTCATGTCACCGGGCTGTCCAGCCGGGCCGAGCGCGCCGTGGTGCAGGACCGCGGTGAGCTCACCCGCGCTCTCGGCCGGGCGCTGGCACTGTTCCGGGGGCCCCGCCCGCTGGTGCTGATCATCGAACGCGCGGAGTGGATACCGGATGTCCTCACCGACGTACTGGACGAGCTGTGCGCGGCCGGTGACCCTCGGACCGCCGTCGTCGTGGTCGGTGTCACCACCCCGCCCGTGCCGGACGGGCACACCGCGCACCGGCTGACGGTACCGCCGCTGTCCGCGCCGGACGCCCGGCAGCTCGCCGAGCGGCTACTGACGATGCGTCAGCAATGGGCGGCGGTACCCGCCGCCGAATCGCCCGCCGTCGATGCGTGCACCGTCGAATCGCCCGCCGCCGATCCGCGCACCGCGGGCGCCGCCGCGCAGATCGCCGAGCGGGCCGGCGGCAATCCGCTCTACATCGAGCAGATGGTGGCCCTGCGCCGCTTCGGGCAGGAGGACGACGACTGGGTTCCGCCCAGCGCGCACGCCGCTCTCGGTGCCCGGCTGGACCGACTCGCCCCGGAACCACGCGAGTTGCTGACGTTGTTGTCCGCCGCCGGGCGCGACCTCACCCTGGAGGACCTGGGCACGCTGATGCCGTCCGCCCAGGTCGCCACCGCCGCGGCGGCTCTTGTCGAGGCGGGCCTGCTGGCCAGGGCGGAAGCGCGCCGGGGCCGGCTGGCGCCGGCCTATCCGGTGGTCGCCGAAGTCGCCGTGCGCCGTATGACGCTCGCCGAGACCGCCGCCGTCCACACCCGTCTCGCGCAGGCCGTGGAGCCCGTCGCGCTGAGACGTCCGGCCGTCGCCGAACTCCTCGCGGGGCACTGGGAATCCGTGCACACCGCGCTGCGCGGGGTGGAGCCGGGCTCCGAGCGGGCCACCGCGGCCGCCGCCGCCGCCGTCCGGGCGCTCGACGCGGCAGCCCGGTTCGCGCTCTCCAGGGGCCGCCCCGAACTCGTGCTCGGTCTCACCGGGCGGGCACGGCGTCTGACACCTCCGGACAGCCCCGACGTCTGGGACGCCGACGTCCTGGAGGCCTACGCGCTCGGCAGCCGGGGCATGCCGGCGGACGCGCTGGAACGCGTCCGACGCGTCCTGGAGGCCGATCCCGGCACGGTCCCCCCGGCGGCGGGCATCCACGCCAGGCTGAACGCCCTGTACGCCGGCACCTACGTCAACGGTGCCGCCCCCGACGCGTCGGACGACCCGCGTCACCTCGCGGCGGCCGCGGCCGACGACCCCGAAGCCAGGGCCGGAGCGCACCTGTACGCCGGTCTGCAGGCGCTGCGTTCGGGCGACCACCCCGCCGCCGAACACCAACTGCGCGCGGCGCTGCGGGCGGCCGACGCCGCACCTCAGTGTCTGGGCCGTACGGAGATCTACGCGAACCTCGCGATGGCCCTGGTCAACGGCGACACACCGGTCCCGGCGGCACTGGCGGACTGCGAGCGTCTGCACCGCGAAGTCGCCGGGTCGCGTCTGCTGTCCTCGGCCGTCGCGGTGCCGCTGGCCCTGGTACGGCACATGGCCGGCGACGCCGCCGGCGCGGACGCCGCCATCGACCAGGCTGAAGAAGCGCTGCGCGAGCTTGGGCAGAGCACCGCGGTCGCCACGATCACCGGCTGGCGCGCGGTCCTCGCCGCCCGGTCCGGCGACTGGGCGGCGGCGGCCCGGTGGTCCGCACTCCAGGGCGAGCGGTGCGACGCGTTGGGCATGGCCCAGCAGGCCCATCTCGCCCGCCTCCACGCGGAGTTGGCCCTGGCGATCGGCGGAGAACCCCCGGCGGTCGGCCGGGAATCCGCAGCGGTCGGCGGGGAACCCCTGGCCGCGGACGACCCCGGGCAGGACCTCGCCGAGCCGGCCGCGGGCCCGGCCCGGCCGTGGGCCGAACACGCCGTCGTCCTCCAGGCCCGCGCCGCCCGGTCCCTGTCGGCGGACGACCCGCTCACCGCGGCCCGGTACCTGGACGCCGTCCTCGACCACCTCGCACCGGTACGCGGCAGCGGCGCGTTGATCAGCCCGCTGCTGTGCGCCGCCTTCCTCGCCAACCGCACCGCCCTGCCCGTCGCCCGACGGGCCCTGACCGCCCTGCGGCACTCGGTCGACCACAAGCAGGACCGCGGCATACGGCTCCCACGGCCGACGCGATGACCGGCCCCCGGAGCCCGTCGGTCACGCCGGGGCCTTGAGGGACCCGGGGCCGAAGAGCTCCGGGGCCCCGTCGGCCCCGACCGCCGAACCCGCCCCTCTCCACGTACCTCCAGAAAGCAGCCGCCGTGCGTGTTCTCCTGCTGTACGCCAACCCCCACCAGGTGCTGCCCGTCAGCCCTTACGGGCTGGAGGTCATCCGCGCCGCCGTGGCGGACGCCGCGCTGCCCGTCGAGACCACCGTGTGCAACCCGTTCCTCGAATCCCTCGACCCCCACGCGCGCCTCCTGGACGTCCTGGACCGCACCAGGCCCGACCTGGTCGCGATGTCCGTGCGCAACATCGACAACGCGGTGGTCGCCTGCGACCCGTTGCCCGGTCCCGACGGGCGCTGGATCGACGTGGTGGACTACCTGGAACCCATCGCCGGTCTCACCGCCGTGCTCCGCGCCTGGAACCCCCACCTGCCGGTCGTGGCCGGTGGCGCCGCCTTCACCTCGTGCCCCGTCGAGGTGATGGACCGGCTCGGCCTGGACTTCGGCCTCACCGGCCCCGCGGAGACCGGGTTCACCACCCTGCTGCGGACACTGGTGCACGGCGACCCCCGCCGCCTGCGGCGCCTCACCGCCGACGCTCTCGCGACGCTTCCGGGCGGCCTGGTCCGTACCGCCGACGGCACCGTCCACGCCGGACCGCGGTCCCGGAACGACGTGCTGTCCCAGCCGTCGACGACACTGCCGGAGATCGCCCCGGAATACGTGCTCTTCTCCAAGGCGCGGGGCATCCCCACCGCACTGCGCTCCCACGCGGGCTGCCCGTTGCGCTGCTCGTACTGCATCGACCCCGTCAACATGGGGCGGGTGGACGCACGCCCCGCGGCGGCCGTCGCCGCCGAAGCCAACCACTACGTGGAACGGTACGGACTCACCCACTTCCACCTGGCCGCCCCGGAAGTGAACCTGCCCTACGAGCGCGCGCTGATCGACGTGTGCCGGGCGCTGGCGGACAGCCGGTACAGCGATACGATCAGCTGGCACGGCTACTTCAACGTCAAACCGTTCTCCGCCGACCTGATGGACGCCCTGACCCGGTCCCACTGCGTCCGCCCCAGCTTCTCCGTCGACGCCTTCGACGACCGGATGCTGCGCGGCCACCACAAGAACTACCGGCTGCGCGACATCGAGGACACCTTCGGACTGCTGCTGCGCCACCGGCCGCCATGGATGCAGGTACAGGTCGGCGTGCTGTTCGGGCAGCCGGGGGAGTCGGCCGCGACCCTGGAGAACGCGATCGGCCACATCCGCCGGCTGGCCGACCGGGGGGTGTCCGTGGCCTACTCCTGCGGACTCCGCGTGTACCCGCACACCCCGCTGGCCCGCACACCGCTCCCACTCCGGCACCTGTACCGGGCGTCCGGCCCGGTCGCCGCGGCTGAAGCCGCCGGACCGGCGGGCGCCACCGGATCTGCGGACGCCACACGGGTGATTCCGCCCGCCGAGCTGCTCACCCCGCTCGTGTACTGCGAACCCATGCCACCGCGCGAACTGGCCGCCTACCTCGCGGACCGCTTCGCCGACTGCCCGAACGTCGGCTTCATCGACGAGGGGCCGGTGAAGGAAGCACGCATGCCGTCGTGGCTGCGCCCGCTGAACGTGGCCACCTGGCATCTGGCCAACGGCCGCCCCGCGGAGGCGGCGGGGATGGCGCGCCGGGTGCTCGCCGACGGCGACGAGCTCGGGATCCGGATGGCGCAACGCCTGTTCCAGGAGGCCGCGGCGACACCGGCCACCGTAGGTACCGGGCCGCTCGTGCCCTCGGCGGCCGAGTGACCGGCCGTCCACCCCCGCGCAGCACCCCGCGCGCCACCTTCACCGAACCCGTGTCCACCGGAGGGCATCGTGCAACTGACCCACCACACACCCGACTTCGCCGTCTTCGACGATTTCCTCGCCCCCGACGCCGCGGCCTCGCTGTGGCACCGGCTGCGCGACCAGGAGTTCCACTTCGTCCACGCCCGCCGTGACGGTGCCTGGAACAGGGTGTACGGACTGCTGGACGGCAGCCCGCTCAGCGGCCCGGGCACCATCAACGACCCGGACGGGCACTTCACCGGACGCTTCCCCGACCACGCGAACCACCCGACGGGGGGCGCGACCGACTGCGTGGTGAAGCAGATCGAGGAGGCGAAGCCGGAACTCCTGCCCTGGACGGGCCGTTTCGGCGAAAACTGGCACGCTTTCACCAGCCGGCCCTTCCTCTACCCCCAGGGCAGCGGACTGGCCTGGCACGACGACTCCGGGAACCGGGCCGCGTCGTTCGTCTTCTACGCGCACCCCGAGTGGCAGCCCTCCTGGGGAGCGGAACTCCTGGTCAGCCCCGCCCCGTCCGACGACCTGGATCCCGAGCGACGCCACGCCCACCTGACCGAACGCCCCGGCCAGTACGTCGCCCCGCTGCCCAACCGCCTGGTGGTCATCCGGTCCGGCGTCCCCCACATGATCAAGAAGGTCGAGCCCCACGCGGGAGACCGGCTGCGGGCCTCGGTCGCGGGCTTCTTCCTCCGCCGACCGACGGTGACCGGCTGAACCGGGTGCGGTGGGGCTCGGGTCGCAGGATCGGCCGGGTGCCGGGTGCCGGGTGCCGGGTGCCGGGTGCCGGGTGCCGGGTCTTGTCGCCGTGCGCGCGGGTGCCCGACCGTCGCGCCGGAATGGCCGGCAGCCACGCGGGTCCAGTATGAAGGGCGGGATTCCGACCAGGAGCGGCTTTATGGCCCCGGCAGTGCAGATCCGATGAGGCAGCGATCACGATGAAACTGATGTTCGATGGCGTCTGGTGCGCGACCGTGACGGACGAGCCGCTGCATGTCAGGCCCCGCCTCACGGGAGGCTCCGTGCGCGTGGCGGAGTACGCGGACGTGGTGGAACGGGAGAAATTCCTCGCGGACACGTTCGGCAGCCAGGACTGGCTGTGGGACGCTCCCGACGTCTTCAGGTTCGACCCGGCTGGCCGGCGGCTGGCCGGGGCCGAGTTCCGGATGCCGGAGGAGGCCGCCTCCGCCGAGGACTCCGCCCGCCTCCCCCTGACGCCCGCGGTACGCCCGTGCGGGCTGAGGGCGGACCAAGTCCAGGACTTCCGGCACGAGATGTGCACGGTGCTGTGCCGCGCTCCCGGGGATGCCGTGCTGACAGGTCTGCGTGATCTCGATGTGCTGGACGAGCCGCTGGAGGCCCGCGTCGGGATCGCTCCTGACGTCGCGCTCCTCGTCCAGCACGGCACAGTCGTCGGCTGGAGCCTGACCGACCCCGCCCGGTACCTGACCACCGGGTTCGACGCTCCCGACCCGGCTCCGCCGTCCAACGCCACCCGCCGGCTGTTCACCGAGTGCCTGGACCTGATCACCACACCCGTGATCGACGACCTGGTGGACGGTGAGCCGGCCGCCCTGGCCCGGCTGCGGGCCGCCGACGAGGCGCTGCGTGCTCAGCACGAGGACCGGCACCGGGCCGACGCCCTGCTCGAGCTCATCGGCACCCTGGTGGAGGACTACGGGGACCGGTGACGGTCAATGCCGTGGCGGTGCTGCCGGCGGATGTCTGCGGGCTGACGTTCGCGTGCGGACGGCGTCGACGGCGGCACGGTTTCCGCCCCTTGGGCCCGCTCGGTCGGTGCCGAGCGTGATCGTGTCGCGGGGCGGAGCCGTCCGCGCGGCACATGCGCGGTGCGGTGCGGCGGGCGCCAAGACGGCATCCCTCGGCCGATAAATGGCATGACACGGCCTCCTGTTGCCACTAACTTCGTGGCCATGGGTATCGGCTACATGTTCCTGTGATCTCGCCGCTCGCGCTGTGCGAGCGAGATCGGACGACTGTCCTCGCGGCTTCCCGCGACAGTTCGATCGGCCAATGAGCGCCGAGAAACAGGAGCATGCTCATGCGTACCCCATCACCCTCGCCTTCCCTCGCCCATGCACAGCTCGCGCTGGACGAGGTCACCAGGCGCTACGGCGAGCACGTCGTCCTGGACCGCGTGTCCTTCACCGTCAAGCCCGGTGAGAAGGCCGGTGTCATCGGCGACAACGGCTCGGGAAAGTCCACCCTGTTACGGCTCATCGCGGGGCTGGAGGAACCCGACAACGGTGAGTTGACCGTTGCCGCGCCCGGCGGCACCGGCTATCTGGCGCAGCGGCTGGATCTGCCCGCCGGGCACACCGTGCGCGACGTCCTTGATCAGGCATTCGCCGGCCTGCGCGCGCTCGAAACGCGGCTGCACGCCGCCGGCGACGCGCTCGGTGACGCGTCCGGGAACGCCGACAAGGGGCAACTGGCCGCTTACGGCGATCTCCTGGCCGAGTTCGAGGCGCGAGGCGGCTATGAGGCCGACTCACGGGTGGACGCCGCGCTGCACGGCCTCGGCCTGCCCGGGCTCGACCGGGACCGGCTGGTCAGTACGCTGTCCGGCGGCGAACGGTCCCGGCTGGTGCTGGCCGCGACCCTGGCCGCCGCACCGGAGCTGCTTCTGCTGGACGAGCCGACCAACGACCTCGACGACGAGGCCCTGGACTGGCTGGAGAAGCGGCTGCGCGACCACCGCGGAACCGTCGTCGTGATCACTCACGACCGGGCGTTCCTGGAGGCGGTGACCTCGACGATTCTGGAGGTGGACCCCGACCGGCGGACCGTGAAGCGCTACGGCGACGGCTACGGGGGCTTCCTCGACGCCAAGGCCGCCGCCCGGGCGCGCTGGGAGCGCGAGTACGAGGACTACCTGGCCGAAGTCGCCCGGCAGGAGCGCCTGTCGGAGAACGCCGGCAGGATGCTGGCGTCCATCTCCCGCAGGGGACCGTGGGCGTTCAGCGGCAACGGCCACCACCGGGCCCGCTCCTCGTCCACGGCGACGTCCCACAAGGTCCGCAACGCCAACGAGCGCCTGCGCAGGCTGCGTGCCGAGCCGGTGCCCGCACCGCCCGAGCCGCTGCGGTTCTCCGCCGGCATCACCACCGTGCAGGGGGAGGCGGGGCCGGCCTGCGGGCCGCTGACCGAGCTGTCCGGGGTCGTCGTCGGGAACCGGCTGCGGGTGGACGGCCTGCGGATTGCCCCCGGTGAGCGAGTGCTGGTCACGGGGCCCAACGGCGCGGGGAAGAGCACGCTGCTGCAGGTGCTGGCCGGTGAGCTCGAAACCGACCGCGGCACGGTGCTGCGGGCGAGCCGTATCGGCTACCTGAGACAGGACGAGACGCCGGGACACCCGCGCCGCTCGGTCCTCGCGGAGTTCGCGGCCGGGCGGCCGGGGCATCCGGACGAGCACGCCGAACAGCTGCTCTCGCTGGGGTTGTTCAGGGAATCCGAACTGAGCACGCCGGTCGGCTCCCTGTCGGTGGGGCAGCGCCGGCGCATCGACCTGGCGCGGTTGGTGACCCGTCCCACGGACCTGCTGCTCCTCGACGAGCCGAGCAACCATCTGTCCCCGCTGCTGGTCGAGGAGCTGGAGCAGGCGCTGAGGGATTACCCGGGTGCGCTGGTCATGGTGACCCACGACCGTCGCCTGCGGCGGGCGTTCCGGGGCACGCATATCGAGGTCCGGGACGGAGTGCCGTCCGTACTGTGAGATGTCTGTCCACGACATGGCCTGGTCGTGCCAGCATGCACGGTATGCAACAGCAGCTGATTATCGGCGGCAGCGTGCCGGCGCCGAGTCGCCCGGGGTGACCTTCCCGGGACTCGCCGCCCGCACGCAGACCTCTCGCGCTCCGCGAGAGGTCTTTCTGTTTTCCGGCCCATCGGCCCCACAAGGGCCGGTCCCACAGGACAGGAGCACCATCGTGGAACACGCCCGGCTCACCGTCACACTGCGGCACAGCCCCGGAGCGCTCGCACGGCTCGCCGTGACGCTCAACAGTCAGCGCGTACTGGGTCTCACGTACGACGCGGCCCCGGCGAACGCGGCCCGGGCCGTCGTACAGGTGGTGAGGCCGGACGCCGTACGGGCGCAGGAGAAGCTGCGCCGGTTGGTGGACGTGATCGACGTGGCGGTGGAACACGGCTGACGGTCGCGGCGCGGCGCGCACCGATCCGTGACCGGGAGCGTTCTCGGCCGTGTCGCTCGTCTGCCGAACGGGTGACGGGCGGGAGAATTGCGATATGCAGAGAAAGCGCCCGAACGGGGGGATCCGTTGAGCAGGTACGGCCGGCACGACCGGTACGACGTCACCGATGAGCAATGGGAGGGCCTGGCCGAGGTCGTACCGCTGCGGGGCCGGGACGAGTGGCCCTCGCGGATCGACCACCGCGCACTGCCGCCGGAACGCGAGGCCGTGCAGCAGCGCCGCATGGTGGTGCTCCGGGTGCAGGTCTTCGCGGACGCCCGTGAGGTCGCGGAGTACCTCATGGCGCGGATTCCGGTACTGCTCGACCTGACCGGCGCGGAAACCGAAGTGGCCAAGCGGATCCTGGACTTCAGTAGCGGCGTCGTCTTCGGGCTCGGCAGCGGAATGCACAGGGTGGACCGGAATGTGTTCCTGCTGGCACCGGTCGGTACGGAGGTCGAAGGGGCCGCGCCCGAGGCCGTAACCCAATCGTAGGAAGGTCGTCGGGCGGAACGGTTCGGCGCGCTTGTCGCTGCGTACGGTCCGCTCATGGACGCAACCTGCGAGGACGTGAGCGCGCGCTCGCCCGAGACCGACCGCCGTGGGACCGGCCGCGAGACCGGCCGGGAGAACAGCCTTGGGGCCGGCGGGGAGAACCACCGCCCCATGGTCACCGAACTTCGGCTCTCCGCCTTCAAATCGCATCGCGGAGCCGTCTTTCCACTCGGCCCGCTGACCCTCTTCGCCGGTGCGAGCGGCAGCGGAAAGTCGAGCGTGCTCCAGGCCTACGAGGCACTGGCCCGCCTCGGCGGTGGCGCCGAACTCGGCACCGTCTTCCCCGACCCGGCCGGATGCGTACCGGAGCGGGCCGAGCCCGACGCCCAGGGGAGGCGCGGGTTCCGGATCGGCTGCACCGTTGACGGGCCCGTCGGCCCGGTGCGGCTCGACCTCGCCGTCCAGGCCGAGCCCGTGCTCCGTGTCGTCGGCGAACGGCTCAGCTGCGCCGGGCAGACCCTGCTCAGCACGGCCCTGCGTGACCCCGGCCGCCCCACCGTGGAAGCCGCATGGCACACCGCGGGCACGGCACGGGTCACCCGGGCCCCGCTCCCCGACGACCGGCTCGGCACCGCGCTGCTGCCGCTGCGGGTCGCGGGCAAGACCGAGGGACAACTGCGGGTGCTGGCCGCCGCGGAGCAGGCTGTGGTGGCGCTGCGCTCGGTGTTCGCGTGTGACCCGCAGCCGCAGCGCATGCGGCGGCCGGTGGCTGTTGGGGAGGGCAGGTTGCTGCGGGGCTGCGACAACCTCGCCGAGGTGCTGCGGCGTACCCGCGACGAGTGCGCCAGACGGCACGCGGTCCTGGTCGAGGCGGCTCGGGCGGGCTGCGCGGGACCCGTGCGGGATCTCTCCGTGGAGCAACTGGCGGACGGGACGGTACGGGCGGTACTCGGCCGGGGCGAGCCTGGGGACATCGGTACCAGTACGCCGGCAGGCACCCCCCCTCGGGCGACTGGGCGAGGGGGAGCTCAGATATCTCGCGCTGGCCCTGGTGCTGCTGACCGGGCCCGGGGTGCTGGCCGTGGACCCGGTCGCCGAGGTGCCGTCGGCGCGGCAGGCTCTCACGGTGCTCGCGGACGGACTCGACCGCTGCCTCGACCGGCGGCAGGCGGCCGAGCTGGTGTCCCTGGCCGCGGCGATGTGCGCCCGGGGACACATCCGGCTGGTGGGGGCGGTCGCGGACGCCTCGTACGCCCGGGGGACGGCCGGAGTGACCGTGGTAGACCTGGTGCGGTGAGCGAACCTGATATGCGTTCCCTGCAGCGCAGGCTGGCCGAGTTCGCGGCGGCCCGGCGGTGGCAGCCGTACCACACACCGAAGAACTTGGCGGTGGCGCTGAGCGTGGAGGCGTCCGAACTGGTCGAGATCTTCCAGTGGCTGACACCGGAGGAGTCGTCGCGGGTCATGGACGACCCGGAGCGCGCGCACCGGGTGGCCGACGAGGTCGCGGACGTCCTGGCGTATCTGCTGCAGTTCTGCGAGGTGCTCGGGGTCGACGCGCTGGCCGCACTGTCGGCGAAGATCGACCGCAACGAGCTGAGATTCCCGGTGCCGGGGGCCGAGGAGGACGGTGAATGTCACTCTCCGGAGTGATCGATTTGTTCACAACGTGCCTGGTGTCCACAGATTTCGGCATTGCCCTGGCGCCCGGGAGGGTCGGCCTTCACGCTGGGTAGTGGATTTGCGATTGCAGGGGACATCGTACGAACGGGGGTGGCGCATGGACGCCGTGCGGCTCATCGCGGTCACCAGGAGCGCCCTGGCACGGAGCCCGGCTGCGTGGGACATCGTGGCGGAGGCCTGGCAGGCCCAGGCCCTCGCCCAGGCCATCGGCAGCCGTCTGGCCCTGACCGGGCCTCCGGAACTGCGAGGAGAGGCGCGTGCCCTCGGCGAGGTGGGCGACCGTGGGTGCGTCACACCGGCGCAGTCCGTTCCCGGGGGTGCCTTACGCGCCGCCCGGCTGAGTGAAGTGGCAGAGCCGGCAAGGGCGCTGACCGAACTCGGCGCTCTCCTGGGCGAGGTCGGCACCGCCCTGGTCGGGGTGGCCTGCGCCACGGACGAGGAGGCGCTGTACTGGCACTGCATCGAAGCGATCGACGCCGCCGACGAGTCGAGCGACCATGTGCGCGGCATGCTGCGCCGCCTTGCGGTCAGGGACCGTGACCGAGCCCATGGCGGAGTGCGGAGTGCGGTCCAGGACTCCCCGGTGGGTCCGCCGGACACTTCCTAGCCCGCTCCCGGTCCGGCGGCCGGGAGACGCCCGGTGACGGTGCACGATGGATGTATGGACCTTCGACATACGCGGCCGGTCCACACGCTCGCCGCCGCGCTCGACCGGGGAGCGCTCGTCCTCGACGGCGGACTGTCCAACCAACTGGAGGCGCAGGGCTGCGATCTGTCCGACGCGCTCTGGTCGGCCCGGCTGCTCGCCGATGCCCCCGGCCGGATCCAGGCCGCGCACTCGGCCTATGCGCGAGCAGGCGCCCAGGTGCTGATCACCTCCAGCTATCAGGCGACGTTCGAGGGTTTTGCGCGGCGAGGCATCACCGCGGACGAGGCTGCGGGGCTGCTGGCCCGCAGTGTTGAACTCGCCCGCCGCGCGGGCGACACGGTGGAGCACGAGGTGTGGGTGGCGGCCTCGGTCGGGCCGTACGGGGCGATGCTGGCGGACGGCAGTGAGTACCGGGGGCGGTACGGGCTGTCGGTGCGGGAGCTGGAGCGGTTCCACCGGCCGCGCATCGAGGCCCTGGCCGCGGCCGGGCCCGATGTGCTCGCCCTGGAAACGGTGCCGGACGCCGATGAGGCGGAGGCGCTGCTGCGGGCCGTCGAGGGATGCGGGGTGCCGGTGTGGCTGTCGTACAGCATCATGGGGCGGCGGACCCGGGCGGGGCAGTCGCTGGAGTCGGCGCTCGCCCTGGTCGCCGGGCACGACCAGGTGATCGCCGCGGGCGTCAACTGCTGCACGCCCGAGGATGCCGGCCGCGCAGTGGAGCTCGCGGCGTCCGTCACCGGCAAGCCTGTGGTCGTCTATCCGAACAGCGGAGAGGAGTGGGACCCGGAGGCCCGGGACTGGCGCGGCGGGGGCACCTTCGACCCGGCGAGGGTGGCGGACCGGCGGGTGGCCGGGGCCCGGCTGATCGGCGGCTGCTGCCGAGTGGGCCCGGAACGGATCGCGGAACTGGCCCGGCTGATGCGGCTGCCGAAAGGGGCAGAGCCGTAACGAAAACCCATGGTGGGAGGAGGAAGAGCGGACAATACTCGGATGTGTGTTCCTGACGATCAGTACGACCGGTACTCCTGAGCGCCCGGCGACCGACCTCGGATTTCTGCTGCACAAGCACCCCGACAAGGCGCAGGCGTTCTCCACCTCGCACGGTACGGCCCGGGTCTTCTATCCGGAGGCGTCCGCCGAGCGCTGCACGGCCGCTCTGCTGCTGGAGGTGGATCCCGTGGCGCTGGTACGTCGCGGCAAGGGCAAGGGCCGCGGCGGCGCGCCCGATTCCGCGCTCGCCCAGTACGTCAACGACCGGCCTTATGCGGCGTCTTCACTCATGGCTGTCGCCCTGAGCACGGTCTTCAAGAGTGCCCTGCGAGGAGTGTGCAACGCGCTGCCCGAGCGCGCCGAGGCCCCGCTGCCGCTGCGTATCGAGGTGCCCGCCCTGCCCGCACGGGGCGGTGCCGAGCTGGTGCGGAAACTCTTCGGGCCGCTCGGCTGGGCGTCGGTGGAGGCCGAACCGGTGGCCCTGGACGAGAAGTTCCCGCAGTGGGGCGACTCGCGGTATGTACGGCTCGTACTGGAAGGGGAGTTGAGACTCGCCGACGCGCTGCGCCAGCTGTATGTGCTGCTGCCGGTGCTCGACGACGCGAAGCACTACTGGGTGGCGCCCGACGAGGTCGACAAGCTGCTGCGCGCCGGTGAGGGCTGGCTGGCGGACCATCCCGAGCAGAAGCTGATCACCAGCCGGTATCTGTCCCGCCGCTGGGGCCTGACCCGGCAGGCGATGGAGCGCCTGGAACTGGCCCGGCTCGCCGAGGCCGACGACGCAGATGTCGACGAGATCGACAACGCCGTCGACGAGGCGACCGACACGGAAGAGCGGCCGGTGCCGCTCGCCGTGCAGCGGCGTGAGGCGATCCTGACCGCGCTGCGCGCGGCCGGCGCCGGCCGGGTGCTCGATCTGGGCTGCGGCCAGGGGCAGCTGGTCCAGGAGCTGCTCAAGGACGTCCGGTTCACCGAGATCGTCGGCGTGGACGTGTCCATGCGGGCCCTGACGATCGCGGCGCGCCGGCTGCGGCTGGAGCGGATGAGCGAGCGGCAGTCGCAGAGGGTCACGCTGTTCCAGGGGTCGCTCGCCTACACCGACATCAGGCTCAGGGGCTATGACGCCGCCGTGTTGAGCGAGGTCATCGAGCACCTCGACCTGCCCCGGCTGCCCGCCCTGGAGTACGCGGTGTTCGGCTCCGCCCGCCCGCAGACCGTGGTCGTGACCACGCCGAACGTCGAGTACAACGTCCGCTGGGAGTCCCTCCCCGCCGGGCATGTCCGGCACGGCGACCACCGATTCGAATGGACCCGGGAGGAGTTCCGGGCCTGGGCGGCCTCGGTCGCCGAACGCCACGGTTACACCGTCGAGTTCGTACCGGTCGGGCCGGACGACCCCGAGGTGGGACCGCCGACCCACATGGGTGTTTTCACCAAGGCCACGAAGGAGGAGAAGGCCGCATGACCACAGCAACGGCCAAGCGCACCCTCGCCGTCACCGACCTGTCCCTCGTGGTGCTGATCGGTGCGACCGGGTCGGGCAAGTCGACGTTCGCCAGGACGCATTTCAAGCCCACCGAGGTGATCTCCTCGGACTTCTGCCGCGGTCTGGTCGCCGACGACGAGAACGACCAGAGCGCGACCGGCGACGCGTTCGACGTGCTGCACTACATCGCGGGCAAGCGGCTCGCGGCCGGCCGGCTCACCGTGATCGACGCGACCAATGTCCAGCCCGAGGCCCGTCGGCAGCTGATCCAGCTGGCCCGGCAGCACGATGTGCTGCCGATCGCCATCGTCCTGGACATGCCCGAGGAGGTCTGCGCCGCGCGCAACGCCGTACGCGCCGACCGGGCCGGGATGCCCCGCCATGTCATCGCGCGCCACCGGCGCGAACTGCGCCGTTCGCTGCGCGGACTGGAGCGCGAAGGCTTCCGCAAGGTGCACATCCTGCGCGGTGTCGAGGAGGTCGACTCCGCCGAAGTGGTCCTGGAGCGCCGCTTCAACGACCTCAGGCACCTCACGGGCCCCTTCGACATCATCGGTGACATCCACGGCTGCCGCTCCGAGCTGGAGACCCTGCTCGCCGAGCTGGGTTATGCCGACGGCGTGCACCCCGAGGGCCGCACGGCCGTCTTCGTCGGCGACCTGGTCGACCGCGGGCCCGACAGCCCCGGTGTGCTGCGCCGCGTCATGGGCATGGTCGCCTCCGGCAACGCCCTGTGCGTGCCCGGTAACCACGAGAACAAGCTGGGCCGCTGGCTCAAGGGCAGGAACGTCCAGCACACCCACGGCCTCGCCGAGACCATCGAGCAGCTGGAGCGGGAGGACGAGAGCTTCCGGGAGCAGGTGCGGGAGTTCATCGACGGACTCGTCAGCCACTATGTCCTCGACGAGGGCAGGCTGGTGGTCTGTCACGCCGGTCTGCCCGAGAAGTACCACGGCCGCACCTCCGGCCGGGTCCGTTCGCACGCGCTGTACGGTGACACCACCGGCGAGACCGACGAGTTCGGCCTGCCCGTGCGCTACCCCTGGGCCGAGGACTACCGCGGCCGCGCCGCCGTCGTGTACGGCCACACGCCCGTGCCCAGCACTTCCTGGATCAACAACACCATCTGCCTGGACACCGGCGCGGTCTTCGGCGGAAAGATGACCGCGCTGCGCTGGCCGGAGCGCGAGCTGGTCGACGTACCGGCGGAGCGGGTCTGGTACGAGCCGACGAGGCCGCTGGCCACCGAGGCGCCCGGCGGGCACGAGGGCCGTCCACTGGACATCGCCGATGTGCACGGCCGCCGGATCGTGGAGACCCGGCAGATGGGCAACCTCGCGGTGCGCGAGGAGAACGCGGCGGCGGCGCTCGAGGTCATGAGCCGCTTCGCAGTCGACCCACGGCTGCTCCCGTATCTTCCGCCGACGATGTCGCCCACCGCGACCTCGGGGATCGAAGCCCGCGGCGGAGCCGCTGACGAGCCCCGCGGCGGAGCCGCTATTGAGCCCCGCGGCGGAGCCGCTGATGAGCCCTTCCTGGAGCACCCGGCGGAGGCGTTCGCCCAGTACAGGGCGGACGGCGTCGAGAAGGTCGTGTGCGAGGAGAAGCACATGGGCTCGCGGGCGGTGGCGCTGATCTGCCGTGACGCGGACGCGGCACGGGAACGCTTCGGGGTGGACGGTCCTTCCGGGTCCCTCTATACCCGCACCGGCCGTCCTTTCTTCACAGAGTCCATCAGCGGCTCCGCCGCGGGTGCGTCGATGACCGAGCAGGTCCTGGACCGGCTGCGGGCCGCCGTGGCCGCGGCTGGGCTGTGGGACGAGCTTCGCACCGACTGGCTGCTGCTCGACGCCGAGCTGATGCCCTGGTCGCTCAAGGCGTCCGGGCTGCTGCGCACGCAGTACGCCGCCGTGGGCGCCGCCTCCGGCGCGGCCTTCCCAGCCGCCCTCGCGGCGCTCGAGGCGGCCGCGGCCCGCGGTGTCGACGTCGAGGGCATGCTGGACCGGCAGCGTGAACGGGCCGCCGACGCGGCCGCGTTCACAGAGGCGTACCGGCGTTACTGCTGGACCACGGACGGCCTGGAGGGAGTGCGGCTCGCACCGTTCCAGATCCTCGCTGTACAGGGCCGCAGCCTTGCCGCCGTACCGCACGACGAACAGTTGGCCTGGCTGGACCGGCTGGTCGAGCACGACCCCACCGGCCTGATCCAGACCACCCGCCGTCTGGTCGTCGACACCGGTGACGAGGCCTCGGTCAGGGCCGGCACCGACTGGTGGCTGGAGCTGACCGCGGCGGGCGGCGAGGGCATGGTCGTCAAGCCGCTCCAGGCGCTCGTACGGGACGGCAAGGGCAGGCTGGTGCAGCCCGGAATCAAGGTGCGCGGCCGTGAGTACCTGCGGATCATCTACGGTCCCGAGTACACGCGGCAGGAGAACCTGGCCCGGCTGCGCTCACGCTTCCTCGGCCACAAGCGCTCACTGGCTCTGCGTGAGTACGCCCTGGGTCTTGAGGCGCTGGACCGGCTGGCGGAGGGCGAGCCGCTGTGGCGGATCCACGAGGCGGTGTTCGCCGTCCTGGCACTCGAGTCGGAGCCGGTCGACCCCCGGTTGTGACGACGGCAGGCCCGGGTACCCCGGATTACCGCAGGATTACTGCGTACGGGGGAATGTTGCCGGATTTTCGCGTGCGGGCTCATGCGGGCTCGTTCTTTCAGGACGGCGGAGTATCCGCGAATCCTGGAAGGACGGAACGCATCATGAAGATGACCGCGCGCGGAGGCCTTGCGGCGCTCGTGTCCTGTGTGGCCGCGGCGGTGGCGGCTCCGCCCGCCATGGCCGGGGCGCATGTGCCCGTCGTCGTTCCACTCGAGGGGCTGGAGCACGCGGTGCCGCTGGAGGCGCCCACGGTGTCCTCCACCGTGCCCGTACCGGTCACGGGGACGCCCGGCGCGCCGCGTTTCCGCGCGGGCCGGCTGTTGCCGGAGGGAGTGGTTCCGCAGGTGCCCGTGTCCAGTGAGCTGCCCCGGACGCTGGTGGCGGCCCCGCTGCCGGACCTCCTGGGTGACGGCGGTCCCCGCGAGGCCCGCCTCGGCACGCCCCACGCGGAGATGACGGCGGCCGGTCCCGGCGCCGACGTCAACGCGCCGCTGACCGGGCCGACCGGGAAGTACGGGCTGCCCGAGCCCGCCCTCCCCGAGGTTTCGGTGCTGACCCCGATGCTCCAGGGGACCCCGGGAGCCGGGTTCGGTCTCCTCTGAGACGAGTACTCGACTCCGGGACGAGCCCGCGACGGCCCGACGGGATGATCCCGTCGGGCCGTTCCGGGTACTGGAACGGTCCGGCTCTGGGAACGTTTATTCCATGGGATTCCATGTCGATTCCGAGACCGGACGTCTGCGCCGCGTGATCCTTCACCGGCCCGACCTGGAGCTGAAACGGCTCACCCCGAGCAACAAGGACACCCTCCTCTTCGACGATGTGCTGTGGGTGCGCCGCGCCCGCCACGAGCACGACGGATTCGCGGACGTACTGCGCGACCGCGGTGTCGAAGTGCATCTCTTCGGTGATCTCCTGAGAGAGACGCTGGAGCTCCCCGAGGCCAGATCGCTGGTACTGGACCGGGTCTTCGACGAGAAGGAGTACGGGCCGCTGGCCACCGAGCATCTCCGGTCCGTGTTCGAGGAGATGCCGGGGGCCGACCTCGTCGAGGCACTCGTCGGCGGTATGACCAAACGGGAGTACCTGGAGAAGCACCCCGAGCCCGTCTCCGTCCGCTTCCATGTCATGGACCTGGACGACTTCCTGCTCGGACCACTGCCCAACCACCTCTTCACCCGCGACACCTCCGCCTGGATCTACGACGGTGTGTCGATCAACGCCATGCGCTGGCCGGCCAGGCAGCGCGAGACCGTGCACTTCGAGGCGATCTACAAGCACCACCCGCTGTTCACCGGCCCTCTGGCGCGCGGCTTCCACACCTGGTCGGAGGGCCAGGGCGACTACCCCTCCACCATCGAAGGCGGTGATGTACTGGTCATAGGCCGCGGCGCGGTGCTGATCGGCATGAGCGAGCGCACCACTCCGCAGGCCGTGGAGATGCTGGCCCGCGGGCTGTTCGCGGCTGGGTCGGCCCGTACGATCGTGGCGCTGGACATGCCCAAGCGGCGGGCGTTCATGCATCTCGACACGGTGATGACCATGGTCGACGGTGACACCTTCATCCAGTACGCGGGGCTCGGCATGCTCCGCTCGTACACCATCGAACCGGGGGCGGGCGAGCAGGACCTCAAGGTCACCGACCATCCGCCGGAGCACATGCACCGCGCCATTGCCGCTGCCCTGGGCCTGGATTCGATCCGGGTGCTCACCCCGACGCAGGACGTGCACTCCGCGGAGCGCGAGCAGTGGGACGACGGCTGCAATGTGCTCGCGGTCGAGCCCGGCGTGGTCGTCGCGTACGAGCGTAATGTCACTACGAACACACATTTGCGCAAACAGGGCCTCGAGGTGATCGAGATTCCCGGCAGCGAGCTGGGGCGGGGCAGGGGCGGGCCGCGCTGCATGAGCTGCCCGGTCGAACGTGAGGCTGTATAGCAATGCATTGATTCGTATATAGTTTCAGGGTCCCCGCATTCGCGACCCCATGCGACCCAGGAGCAGCCACCATGGCGACACAACTGGCAGGCCGCCATTTCCTCAAGGAGCTGGACTTCTCGGCCGAGGAGTTCCGCGGCCTGATCGGTCTGGCCGCGGAGCTCAAGTCGGCCAAGCGCGCGGGGGTCGAGGTGCAGCGGCTGCGGGGCAGGAACATCGCGCTGATCTTCGAGAAGACCTCCACCCGCACCCGCTGCGCCTTCGAGGTCGCCGCCGCCGACCAGGGGGCCTCGACGACCTACCTCGACCCCTCCGGCTCCCAGATGGGCCACAAGGAGTCGGTGAAGGACACCGCGCGGGTGCTCGGCCGGATGTTCGACGGCATCGAGTACCGCGGGGACAGTCAGGCCACGGTCGAGGAACTGGCCGCCTTCGCGGGTGTACCCGTCTTCAACGGACTCACGGACGACTGGCACCCCACCCAGATGCTCGCCGATGTGCTCACCATGACCGAGCACAGCGACAAGCCCCTCGAGGAGATCGCCTTCGCCTATCTGGGTGACGCCCGCTTCAACATGGGCAACTCGTACCTTGTCACCGGCGCCCTGCTGGGCATGGACGTACGGATCGTCGCGCCCCGCTCCTACTGGCCGGCCGAGGAGATCGTCGCCGAGGCCCGCGGGCTCGCCGAGGTGAGCGGCGCCCGGATCACCCTCACCGAGGACGTCGCCGAGGGCGTCCGGGGCGCCGACTTCGTCGCCACGGACGTCTGGGTGTCGATGGGTGAGCCCAAGGAGGTCTGGGACGAGCGCATAGCGGCCCTCGGGCCGTATGCCGTGACCATGGACGTGCTGCGCGCCACCGGCAATCCCGGCGTGAAGTTCATGCACTGCCTGCCTGCCTACCACGACCTCGGCACCGCGGTCGGCCGCGAGATCCACGAGCGGCACGGGCTGACCGAGCTGGAGGTCGGCGACGAGGTCTTCGAGTCGGAGCATTCGGTCGTCTTCGACGAGGCGGAGAACCGGATGCACACGATCAAGGCCGTACTGGTCGCCACCCTCGCGGATGCCTGACCTGGCGGCGTGGCGCGGAACCGAGCGCCACGTATTCGAGCGTGCGCGTATTGCGCACTCGTGACGAGAGTCACGAAGGGGTGATAGCTTCGAAGGGCAGGCAGCAGCCCGCCGCCGAAGGAGGCCACACCCCATGAGCCCCTTTCTCAGCTCCGCTCCCCGCACCGAGGAATGGCGCCACCTCGAGGTGACCGTGGCGGACGGTGTCGCCACCGTCACCCTCGCCCGCCCCGAGAAGCTCAACGCGCTCACTTTCGGCGCGTACGCCGACCTGCGCGACCTGCTCGCCGAACTCTCCCGCGAGCGGGCCGTACGTGCCCTGGTGCTCGCCGGAGAGGGCCGGGGCTTCTGCTCGGGAGGCGACGTCGACGACATCATCGGCGCCACCCTCGCCATGGACACCGCCCAGCTCCTCGACTTCAACCGGATGACCGGACAGGTCGTGCGTGCCATCCGCGAATGCCCCTTCCCGGTGATCGCCGCCGTACACGGCGTGGCCGCCGGGGCCGGAGCGGTCCTCGCCCTCGCCGCGGACTTCCGGATCGCCGACCCCTCCGCCCGGTTCGCCTTCCTCTTCACCAAGGTCGGCCTCTCCGGCGGGGACATGGGCGCCGCCTATCTGCTGCCGCGTGTCGTCGGCCTCGGCCATGCCACCCGGCTGCTGATGCTCGGCGAACCGGTCCGCGCCGCCGAGGCCGAGCGGATCGGCCTCATCAGCGAACTGACCGACGAAGGACAGGCCGGCAGCCGCGCCGCCGAGCTGGCCCGCCACCTCGCCCAGGGCCCGGCACTCGCGTACGCACAGACCAAGGCGCTGCTCACCGCCGAGCTCGACATGCCGCTCGCCGCCTCCGTCGAACTGGACGCCAACACCCAGGCGCTGTTGATGAACGGCGACGACTACGCGGAATTCCACGCTGCCTTCACCGAGAAGCGGCCGCCCAAATGGAAGGGGCGCTAGCCATGACCGCCCCGGCCACCCTGCGGATCGCGGTCATCGGCGGCGGGCCCGGCGGGCTGTACGCGGCCGCCCTACTCAAACGCCTCGGGCCGGACCGCGACATCACCGTCTGGGAACGCAATGCCCCCGACGACACCTTCGGCTTCGGTGTCGTGCTCTCCGACGAGACCCTCGGCGGCATCGAGCACGCCGACCCCGTGGTGTACCGAGCGCTGCAGGACGAGTTCGTGCGCTGGGACGACATCGACATCGTCCACCGCGGGCGCACCCTCACCTCCGGCGGACACGGCTTCGCGGCCCTCGGGCGGCGCAGGCTGCTGGAGATCCTGCACGAGCGTTGCCGCTCCCTGGGCGTCACCCTGCGATTCCGGACGCCGGCGCCGCCCGCCGCCGAACTCGCCCGTACCCACGATCTGGTGATCGCCGCCGACGGAGTGCACAGCCTCACCCGCGAGGCGCACGCCGAGGCCTTCGGGCCCAGCATCACCACCCACCGCTGCCGCTACATCTGGCTCGCCGCCGACTTCGCCTTCCAGGCCTTCCGGTTCGAGATCGCAGAGACCGAGCACGGCGTCATGCAGCTGCACGGGTACCCCTTCTCCCACCCGTCACCCGACCACCACCCCTCAATGAGGCCCTCCGGGCCGCAGAGTCGATTCGGCTCCTCCACCGTCATCGTCGAGATGCGGGAAGAGGTCTGGCGGGCGGCCGGCTTCGACGACCTCGACGAACAGGAATCCGTCGACCGCTGCGCCAAGATCTTCAGTGACGCGCTCGACGGACGCCCCCTGCGCTCCAACAACTCGGCCTGGACCGCCTTCCGTACCGTCGTCAACGAACACTGGAGCCACGGCAACATCGTCCTGCTCGGCGACGCCGCCCACACGGCCCACTTCTCCATCGGCTCCGGTACCAAACTCGCCGTCGAGGACGCCCTGGCCCTCGCCGCCTGCCTGGAGGAGCAGCCCGGCCTGCCGGAGGCGCTCGCCGCGTACGAGGCGGAACGCCGGCCCGTCGTCGAATCCACCCAGCGCGCGGCGGCCGCCAGCCTGCGCTGGTTCGAGGACCTGGCGCTCTACCTCGACCAGCCGCCCCGCCAGTTTGCGTTCAACCTGCTCACCCGCAGCCGCCGTGTCACCCATGACAATCTGCGGCTGCGCGATGCCCGCTTCACGGGGAACGTCGAACAGGACTACGGGTGCCCACCGGACACGCCCCCCATGTTCACCCCCTTCACGCTGCGTGGTCTCACCGTGCGCAATCGCGTGGTCGTGTCCCCCATGGACATGTACTCCTCCGTCGACGGTGTCCCCGGCGACTTCCACCTCGTCCATCTCGGCTCCCGTGCCCTCGGCGGGGCGGGCCTGGTGATGACCGAGATGGTGTGCGTCAGCGCGACGGGCCGTATCACTCCCGGCTGCGCCGGCCTCTACACCGATGAACAGGCCGCCGCCTGGCAGCGGATAACCCGCTTTGTGCACCAGCAGTCGCCCGGCACCGCCATCGGTGTCCAGCTCGGTCACTCCGGCCGCAAGGGCTCCACCCGGCTCATGTGGGAAGGCATCGACCAGCCCCTCCCGGACGGCAACTGGCCGCTCGTCTCCGCCTCTCCGGTGCCGTACCGCGAAGGCGTCAACCAGATCCCGCACGAACTCGACCATGCCGGACTCACCGGCATCCGCGAGCAGTTCGCCGCCGCGGCCCGGCGCGCCGCCGCCTGCGACTTCGACCTCCTCGAACTCCACTGCGCCCACGGGTACCTGCTCTCCGGCTTCCTCTCCCCGCTCACCAACCTGCGCACCGACGCCTACGGCGGCTCGCTCCAGAAGCGGCTCCGCTTCCCCCTCGAGGTCTTCGACACCGTCCGTACCGTCTGGCCCGACGACCGGCCCATGACGGTCCGTATCTCGGCCACCGACTGGGCCGACGGCGGTACGACCGCCGAGGACGCCGTCGAGATCGCCCGCGCCTTCACCGCGCACGGCGCCGACGCCATCGACGTCTCCACCGGCCAGGTCGTCCCGGACGAGCGCCCCGAGTACGGCCGCTCCTACCAGACCCCCTACGCCGACCGGATCCGCAACGAACTGGGCGTCCCCGTCATCGCGGTCGGCGCCATCTCCTCCTGGGACGACGTCAACTCCCTGCTGCTGGCGGGGCGTACGGACCTCTGCGCCCTGGCCCGCCCGCATCTGTACGACCCGCACTGGACCCTGCACGCGGCCGCCGACCAGAACTACACCGGCCCCGGCGCCACCTGGCCTGCCCCGTACCACGCGGGCAGCCGCAAGCCGCCCACCGGCAGGACGGACGCCCCCAAGCCGCGGCTCACTCTGGGGTGAGCGTGTCCGGGGTGAGCGTGAGGCACTCGTGGCATCGGCACGGGCCGGGGTGCGGCCCGCCGTGGTACGTCTGCCGGTACTCGGCGGCGAGACGTTCCAGCAGCGCGGCCTGCTCCTCGGCCCACTCCCGGGCCGATGGGTCGGTGTGCCGGTGCTGTGCCGCGCGCCGCAGTACCACCGGGGTGTGAACCAACCGGATTTCCGTTACCCCGCCCCCTGCACGAACTCCGCGCCCGCGTCCCGCAGCCGGGTGTGCAGTTCGCCGAAGACCTCCGCCGCGCGGGCCCCCGGCCAGCCCTCCGGCAGCAGCTCGCCCGGCAGGCCCGGGTCCGCGTACGGCAGTCGGCGCCAGGAGTCGAGAGCGAGCAGGTAGTCGTGGTAGGCGTCCTCGGGCGTGACGGTCCGGCCGGACTGCCACCCGCGCAGCACCGGTTCGTGCGCGTCGAGGAACTCCTCGTGCTGCTTGGCGATCGCCGTGAGGTCCCACCAGCGGGCCACCGCTTCGGCGGTCGCCGCGAAGCCCATGTGCCGGCCGCCGAAGAGGTCGACGTACGGGTCGAGCTGGAGCCGCTGCAGGGTGTGCCGGGTTTCCTCGTACAGCTGACCGGGCGCGATCCACACGCCCGGTGCGGCGGTGCCGAAGCCCAGCCGTGCCAGCCGGGAGCGCAGCAGATGCCGCTTGTGCCGCTCGGCCTCCGGCACGGAGAAGACCGCCAGCACCCAGCCGTCCTCGAGGCGCGGCGTGGGGTGCTGGTAGATCCGCCGGTCGCCGTCGTCGAGCAGCTGCCGGGCGTCGGCCGAGAGGCGGTATCCGGCCGCGCCGTCCGCCGTGCGCGCAGGGACGAGCAGAGCGCGCCGTTTCAGCCGGGAGACCGACGAACGCACCGAGGGCGCGTCGACGCCGACCGCGCCCAGCAGGCGGATGAGTGCGGACACCGCGAGGGGAGCGTCGTCCGGTGTGCGGCCGTACGCGCCGTACAAGGTGACGATCAGGGAACGGGGGGTGTGCTGCTCGGCCACGAGATCACTCTAGAGCCCGGAGCCGGAAGCGCTGGAGCTTGCCGGTCGGCGTGCGGGGCAGCGCGTCGAGGAACACGATCTCGCGCGGACATTTGTAAGGCGCCAGCTCGGACTTGACGAAGTCGCGCAGCGCGGTCACAGTGCCCTCGTCGCGCGGCACGCCCTCGCGCGGCACGACGTACGCCACGGTGATCTGTCCGCGCCGCTCGTCCGGGTGGCCGACGACCGCGGCCTCGGCCACATCGGGGTGGCGCAGCAGGGCGTCCTCGACCTCGGGGCCGGCGATGTTGTAACCGGCGGAGATGATCATGTCGTCGGCGCGGGCCACGTAGCGGAAGTAGCCGTCGGGCTCGCGGATGTATGTGTCGCCCGTGATGTTCCACCCGTCGCGCACATACTCGCGCTGCCGCTCGTCCGCGAGGTAGCGGCAGCCGACCGGACCCCGCACGGCGAGCAGTCCCGGTTCGCCGTCCGGCACCGGCACACCCCGTCCGTCCACCACGCGGGCCTGCCACCCCGGTACCGGCACGCCCGTCGTGCCCGGCCGGATCGCCTCGTCCGCCGCCGAGATGAAGATGTGCAGCAGCTCGGTGGCGCCGATGCCGTTGATGATCCGCAGCCCGGTGCGCTCGTACCAGGCCTGCCAGGTGGCTGCGGGAAGGTTCTCGCCTGCCGAGACGCAGCGGCGCAGGGCCGACACGTCGTACGGCTGGGTCGCGAGGTCGTCCAGCATGGCGCGATAGGCGGTGGGGGCCGTGAAGAGCACCGAGACGCGGTGTTCGGCGAGAGCCGGCAACAGCTGCTTGGGGCCTGCCTGTTCGAGCAGCAGCGCGGAGGCGCCCACCCGCATCGGGAAGATCACCAGTCCGCCGAGGCCGAAGGTGAAGCCGAGCGGCGGACTGCCCGCGAAGACGTCGTCGGGAGCGGGCTTCAGCACATGGCGGGAGAAGGTGTCGGCGATGGTGAGCACATCGCGGTGGAAGTGCATGCAGCCCTTGGGGCGTCCCGTGGTGCCCGAGGTGAACGCGATCAGCGCGACGTCGTCGGCCGAGGTCTCCACGGCGCTGAACCGTTCCGGCTTGCCCTCGGCCAGGTGCAGCAGATCGTCGGGCGCCTCGCCGCCGTACGTGGTGATGCGCAGGCCGGGCACTTCAGCCTTCGCGAGGTCGTCGACCGACCGGATGTCGCACAGGGCGTGCGTGATACGTGCGATGTCGCACATGACGGCCAGCTCCTGGGCCCGCTGCTGGGCGAGCACCGTCACCGCCACCGCGCCCGCCTTCATCACCGCCAGCCAGCAGGCGGCCAGCCAGGGAGTGGTGGGCCCGCGCAGCAGCACCCGGTTGCCGGGCACTACTCCGAGATCGGAGACCAGGACATGGGCGATCCGGTCGGCCTGGTCCCGCAGCTCGCCGTATGTCCAGACCTCTCCGCCGCCGGTGCGGAACACCGGGCGGTCCGTGCCGAGCCGTTCGATGGTGCCGTCCAGGAGTTCGGCCCCGCAGTTCAGCCGGTCCGGATAGCGCGGTCCGGGCAGGTCGTCGAGGAGCTGCGGCCACTGCTCGGCGGGCGGGAGGTGGTCGCGGGGGAAGGTGTCGAGGTGGGCCGAGGCTTTGAGCTCCATGGCGGGTTCGCCCCCTTGCAGCGGTCCGGTGGGGTACCTCCCAGCGGTGGCTGGGGGAGGGTGGATCCGGCCGTGCGATCGCAAAACGAGCGTATCGTGTAGGTGACGACAGTCAACAGTCCGCGATAAAGCGGTGACAGCAGAGGGGACCGGCATGTCCGCATTCTCGCTAGAACCGGCACAAATCGCCTGGTGCGAGGAGTTGCGCACCACCGCCGCCGAACGCCTGCGCCCACTGGCCGAGAAAGGCGAACCGGGGTACGTCAACCGGCCGCTCGTCGCCGCGCTCGGTGAACTCGGCCTGCTCGGCAAGCTGTTCGACGCCGGTGCGCTCGAACTCTGTCTGATGCGTGAGTCGCTCGCCTACGCCTGTACGGAGGCCGAGACGGCACTCGCGCTGCAGGGACTCGGCGCGTACCCGATCGCCCTGACGGGTACCGCGACCCAGCGCGAGCGCTGGCTGCCCGAGGTCGCCGCCGGCCGCGCCGTCGCCGCCTTCGCGCTCAGTGAGCCCGGCGCCGGCTCCGACGCCGCGGCCCTCGCGCTGAACGCCGAGTCCGACGGTGACGGCGGCTGGCGGCTGACCGGTGAGAAGTGCTGGATTTCCAACGCGCCGGACGCCGACCTCTACACCGTTTTCGCCCGTACCACCCAGGGTGCCGGGCCCCGCGGCGTCACCGCCTTCCTGGTCCCCGCCGACCGGCCCGGCCTGAGCGGCGCCCGGCTGGACATGCTCTCCCCGCATCCGATCGGCAGCCTCGCCTTCGACGCCGTACCGGTCACCGCGGACGACGTCCTCGGCGAGCCCGACCGCGGCTTCCGGGTCGCCATGGGCACGCTCAACCTCTTCCGGCCCAGCGTCGGGGCGTTCGCGGTGGGCATGGCCCAGGCCGCGCTGGACGCGACCGTCGAGTACACGGCGCGGCGCACCGCGTTCGGCGGACCGCTGAAGGAACTTCAGGCGGTCGCCCACCAGGTGGCCGAGATGGCGACCCGTATCGAGGCCGCACGCTTGCTGGTCTACGCGGCGGCCTCGGCGTACGACAGCGGCGCGGCCGGGGTGGCGAAGAGCTCGGCCATGGCCAAGCTGCTGGCCACCGAGACGGCGCAGTACGTGGTCGACGCGGCCGTGCAGCTGCACGGTGCCCGGGCCCTCGAGCGCGGCCATCTGCTGGAGCACCTCTACCGGGAGGTCCGCGCGCCCCGCATCTACGAAGGCGCCACCGAAGTCCAGCGCACCATCATCGCGAAGGAGTTGTACGCATGAGCGCAGAGCGCGTGAATCCGGCCGAGCTGTCCCCGCCCAGCGGTTTCTCGCACGCCGTCGTGGCGAAGGGGACCCGGGTCGTCTTCCTGGCGGGGCAGACCGCGCTCGACGCGGAGGGCAGGGTCACCGGTGACAGTCTCCCGGCACAGTTCGAGCGGGCGCTGGGCAATCTGCTCACGGCGCTGGCCGCGGCCGGTGGCACCCCCGCCGATCTCGCCCGGGTCACCGTCTACACCACCGATGTCGCCGCCTACCGCGACCAGGTGGCCGAACTCGGCCGCATCTGGCGACGGCTGGCGGGTCGCGACTATCCGGCCATGGCCGTGATCGGCGCGACCCGGCTCTGGGACGAGCAGGCGATGGTGGAGCTCGACGGCTTCGCGGTACTGGACTGATCAGCCCTCCAGCAGCGCGCCCATCCACTCCTCGATCCCGGCGACCGTACGCGGCAGCGCACCCGACATCAGCCGGGCTCCGTCCGCGGTGATGACGAGGTCGTCCTCGATCCGGACACCGATGCCGCGCAGCTCGGCGGGGAGGGTCTCGTCGTCCGGCTGGAGGTAGAGGCCTGGCTCCACCGTGAGGACCTGGCCCTCCTCCAGTACGCCGTCCAGGTACGTCTCCGCGCGGGCCTTGGCGCAGTCGTGGACGTCGAGGCCGAGCATATGGCCGCTGCTGCACAGGGTGTAGCGGCGGTAGAGGTCGCTGTCGGCGTTCTTCAGTACGCCCCACTCGGTGAGGCCCTCCGCGATGACCCGCATGCCCGCGCGGTGGAAGTCGCGGAAGCTCGCGCCGGGACGCAGCGCGGCGATGCCGGCTTCCTGCGCGGCGAGCACCAGCTCGTACACCTGGCGCTGCACGGGGGAGAAGCGGCCGGAGAGGGGGAGCGTGCGGGTGATGTCGGAGGTGTAGAGGGTGTCGGTCTCCACGCCCGCGTCGAGCAGCAGCAGTTCGTCCGGGTTCAGCCGGCCGTCGTTGCGGATCCAGTGCAGTACGCAGGCGTGGGCGCCGGAGGCGGCGATGGTCTCGTAGCCGGTGCCGTTGCCTTCCGCGCGGGCGCGCAGACCGAAGACGCCCTCGATCCAGCGCTCGCCGCGCGGGTGGGCCAGGGCGCGCGGCAGGGCGCGTACGACGTCCTCGAAGCCCGCGACGGTGTGGTCGACCGCGAGCTGGAGCTGCTCGACCTCCCAGGCGTCCTTGATCAGGCGGAGTTCGGAGAGGGCGGTGGCCAGCTCGGCGTCGTCGGAGGCGTTGCGGCCCGGCGGCAGCCGGTCCAGGTCGTCGAGGTGGGCGCAGCGGATGCCGGTCAGCCGCTCGGCCTCGGCGAGGTCGGGGCGGCGGCCCACCCAGAACTCGCCGTAGCGCCGGTCGCGGTAGAACTCGTCGCCGCCCGTGCGGGGGGAGCGCGGGCGCAGATACAGCACCGCCTCGTGTCCGTGCGGTCCTGACGGCTCCATGACCAGCACATGGCCGGGCTGGTCCTCGCCGGTGAGGCCGGTCAGCCAGGCGTAGGCGCTGTGCGGGCGGAAGCGGTAGTCGCAGTCGTTGGAGCGGACCTTCAGCTCGCCGGCCGGGATGATCAGCCGCTCGCCGGGGAAGCGGGCGGAGAGCCGGGCGCGGCGGGCCGGGGTGACGGAGTGGCCCGGCACGCGCGCCTCCGCGGGCAGCGGTGTCGCCGCCCAGCTCTCGGTCATGAACGCGGCCAACTCGGCTGAGACGGGGAGGTCGTGACTGCCGGTGTTACGGGTGGGGCTTTCGGCCATGGGATCTCCCGGATGATGAAGTACGAGTAATGCAATGTCACATTACTATGTGACGGTTCACATGGCAGTGGTCGCGAGGTGCCGGTCATTTCTGTGCCATTCAAACGTTCCGTGCCTTTCGCGCCGCTGTCACGCCCCTTCGGGTTCCTGTGGGCCGAACGTCCCTCGCTGCTGTGCGAGATGTGCGGCCACCCGCGCGCGAACAGCCCGCCGGCTTCGACAGCCGGTGCAACCGGCTCGGTGCGGGTATGTATCCGCAGTGCGGACACGACCGCTCCCCGGCGGTGCTGCCGACATGTCCGGTTGCTCCTGCGATGGTTCACTGTGCAACTGCCCGCGAGATCCGTGACGGGAAACCCTTGGCCGTCACATGGCAATGTGACATATTACTGCCGTGCCCAAGAGACACCCCCTGGACGCCGTCATCGTCGGTGCCGGCGTCGTCGGAGCCGCCTGCGCGTACTACGCGAGCCGCTCCGGCCTCTCCGTCGCCGTCGTCGACCGCGGTCCCGTCGCGGGCGGCACCACCGGCGCGGGGGAAGGCAATCTGCTCGTCTCCGACAAGGAAGCGGGCCCTGAGCTCGACCTCGCGCTGATGTCCACCCGACTCTGGCGCGAACTGCGCTCGGCCCTCCCGCCGGAGACCGAGTACGAGCCCAAGGGCGGCCTCGTCGTGGCGCCCGACGAGGCCACCCTGTCCGCCCTGCGCACCTTTGCCGAAGGCCAGCGCGGGGCGGGCGTCGAGGCCCACGAGGTCGCCGCGGACCGGCTCCACGACCTCGAACCGCATCTGGCCCCCGGCCTCGCCGGGGCCCTCCACTACCCCCAGGACGCCCAGGTCCAGCCCGCCCGGGCCGCCGCCGAACTGCTGCGCGCGGCCGGCCGCCACGGTGCCCGGCTGTACCTCGGCGAAGAGGTCACCGAGGTCCTGACCGGCCCGGACGGCGCCGTCCGCGGCGTACGCACCTCGCGCGGCGAACTCCTCGCCCCGGCCGTCGTCAACGCCGCCGGCACCTGGGGCGGACAGCTCGCCGGTCTCGCCGGCACACACCTGCCGGTACTGCCCCGCCGCGGCTTCGTCCTCGTCACCGAACCGCTGCCGCGGGTCGTCCGCCACAAGGTGTACGCCGCGGACTACATCGCCGACGTCGCCAGCGGCTCCGCCGCCCTGCAGTCCTCCGCCGTCGTCGAGGGAACCCCCTCGGGGCCCGTGCTCATCGGCGCCACCCGTGAACGCGTCGGCTTCGACCGGACCCTGTCCACCGAGGCACTGCGCCGCCTCGCCGCCCAGGCCGCCGACCTCTTCCCGGTCCTCGCGGACGTCCATGCGATGCGCGTCTACCACGGCTTCCGCCCCTATTTCCCCGACCACCTCCCGGCGATCGGCCCCGACCCGCGGGTGCCCGGCCTCCACCACGCCTGCGGTCACGAGGGAGCCGGCATCGGCCTGGCCCCGGCCACCGGGCTGCTCATCGCCTCCGTACTGCGCGGAGAGAGACCCGACCTGGACCTGACCCCGTTCCGCCCCGAACGCTTCGACCGCCAAGGAGCCGACCGATGAGCCCCGACCCCTCCCCGCAGGCGCTCGTACGGGCAGAACCGGAGGCGTCGTTCGAGGTCACCTTCGACGGTCGTCCGCTGACCGCACTGCCCGGGCAGAGCCTTGCCGCCGCGCTCTGGGCCGCCGGCATCCTCGCCTGGCGCACCACCCGGGGCAGCGGTGCACCGCGCGGGGCGTTCTGCGGCATCGGCGCCTGCTACGACTGCCTGCTCACCGTCAACGGCCGCCCCAACCAGCGTGCCTGCCTGGTCCCCGCACGGCCCGGCGACATCCTCACCACCCAGGAGGGGACCGGCCATGCCGACCTCGCCGTCTGAACCGACCGCGCCGACCGACCTCGCCGTCGTGGGCGCGGGCCCCGCAGGGCTCGCGGCCGCCGTCGCGGCGGCCGACCTGGGTTTGCGCGTCACCCTGCTCGACGCGGGGGAGCGGCCCGGCGGACAGTTCTACCGTCACCCCGCGCCCGGTCTCGGAGCCAGGCGCCCGGAAGCCCTGCACCACGGCTGGCGCGCCTTCGCCGGACGGGTGCACAGACTGCGGGATCACCAGCGGCACGGCAGGGTCACCCATCTGACGGCCCATCATGTGTGGACCGTCGTCCGCGACCCGGACGGCTGGCGGCTGCACGCCGTCGCCGGTCCCGAGGAGACGCCCGCCACGGTCCGTGCCGCCGCGGTGCTGCTCGCCACCGGCGCGTACGAGAGGCAACTTCCCTTCCCCGGCTGGACCTTGCCCGGCGTCGTGGGCGCGGGCGGCGCGCAGGCCATGCTCAAGTCCGGCCTGGTGCTTCCCGGCAAGCGGATCGTCGTGGCCGGCAGCGGCCCGCTGCTCCCGGCCGTGGCGGGATCGCTCGCCGCCGCCGGCGCCCGGGTGCCCGCCGTCGTGGAGGCCGCCTCCTACACGGGGTACGCGCGTGAAGTCCCTTCCCTCGTACGCAACCCGGGCAAGCTCGTCGAGGGCGCCGTGCACGGAGGCGGCCTGCTGCGGCACTCCGTCCGTCTGCTGACCCGGCACGCGGTCACCGCCGCCCACGGCAAGGACCGGGTCGAGGCCGTCACCGTCTCCCGCCTCGACCGTGACTGGCGGCCCGTGCCCGGCACCGGCCGGCGCATTCCGTGCGACGCGCTCGCGGTGGGCCACGGCCTGGTTCCCCAGCTGGAACTGGGCACCGGCCTCGGCTGCGCCACGCGTCGCACCCCGGACGGCACCCTCGCCCTGGAACTCGACGGTGACCAGCGCACCTCCGTTCCCGGTGTCTGGGCGGCAGGGGAGGCCGGTGGCATCGGCGGCGCCGAACTCGCCCTGACCGAGGGCGAGCTGGCCGCCGCGTCCATCGCCCACGAGTTGCGCGGCACGCCGTACCCGCGGGCCGTGGCCGGGCTCGCCCGACGCCGGGCGCGACTGCGCGCCTTCGCCGACGCGATGGCCGCCGCGCACCGGCCGGGACCGGGCTGGACCGGCTGGCTGGACGACGCCACCGATGTGTGCCGCTGCGAGGAGGTCCCGGCCGGCAGCATCAGGGAGGCCGTGGCCGAACTGGGCGCGCGCGACGCCCGGACCGTCAAGCTGCTGACCCGCGCCGGTATGGGCTGGTGCCAGGGCCGGATGTGCGGTCAGGCGGTGGCGTGTCTGGCGGGAGAGGAACCCGCGGCGGACCGGCGCCCGCTGTCCTGCCCGGTACCGCTGAAGCACCTCGCCGAATTGCCGCCCCCGGCGGAAGCCGGCGCGGAGGACTGACCCCGAGAAGCTGACGGCCGCCCCACCGCGGCGGCCGTGCGGGCACGACGGGTCCTTGTGGCCTCCGTGCATCGCTTAGTAAAATGTCACACCTCACACGAGTAGGAGTCTCACGTCATGACCGCAGAGTCCACCGCCTCCCGCAACCACCCCTGGCGCGGAATCATGGTCGCCACCACCCTGCCGCTGCGCGACGACCTCTCCGTCGACTACGACGCCTACGCCGAGCACGTCGCCTGGCTCATCGCCAACGGCTGCGACGGCGTCGTGCCCAATGGCTCCCTCGGCGAGTACCAGACGCTCACCGACGAGGAGCGCGCCCGCGTCGTCCGTACCGCGGTCGAGGCCGCGGGCGACGGATCCCGCGTGATGCCCGGTGTCGCCGCGTACGGCAGCGCGGAGTCGCGCCGCTGGGCCGAGCAGGCCGCCGAGGCGGGCGCGGGCTCCGTCCTCCTGCTCCCGCCGAACGCCTTCCGCGCCGACGAAGCCGCCGTACGCGCCCACTACACCGAGGTGGCGAAGGCCGGTGTGCCCATCGTCGCGTACAACAACCCGATCGACACCAAGGTCGACCTGACACCCGCCCTGCTCGCCCGGCTGCACCAGGAGGGCAGCATCGTCGCCGTCAAGGAGTTCAGCGGTGACGTCCGCCGGGCCTACGAGATCGCCGAACTCGCCCCCGGCCTCGACCTGCTGATCGGCGCCGACGACGTCCTGCTCGAACTCGCCCTCGCCGGCGCGGTCGGCTGGATCGCCGGCTACCCCAACGCCCTGCCCGCCACCTGCGCCACCCTCTACCACGCCGCCGTCGCCGGCGACCTTCAGACCGCGCTGCCGCTCTACAAGTCCCTGCACTCGCTGCTGCGCTGGGACTCCAAGACCGAGTTCGTCCAGGCCATCAAGCTCTCCATGGACATCGCGGGCCGCACCGGCGGCGCAGTCCGGCCGCCGCGCTTCCCGCTCACCGGCGCGCAGGAGGCGTCCGTGCGCGCCGCCACCGAGAAGGCGCTCGCCGAGGGCCTCAAGTAGTAACAACCGGCCGAGAAGGGGACTTCATGCGTACCCGTCACGTCTTCCATGCCGTCGACTCGCACACCGAGGGCATGCCGACCCGCGTCGTCACCGGCGGTGTCGGTGTCATCCCCGGCGCCACCATGGCCGAGCGCAGGCTGCACTTCATCGAAAACCTCGACCACATCCGCACCCTGCTGATGTACGAGCCGCGCGGCCACTCGGCCATGAGCGGCGCGATCCTCCAGCCGCCCACCCGGCCCGACGCCGACTACGGCGTGCTCTACATCGAGGTGTCCGGGCTGCTGCCGATGTGCGGACACGGGACCATAGGGGTCGCCACCGTGCTCGTCGAGACCGGCATGGTGCCGGTCGTGGAACCGGTCACCACGGTCCGCCTGGACACCCCGGCAGGACTGGTGAGCGTCGACGTGCGGGTCGAGGACGGCGCGGCGAAGTCCGTCACTCTCACCAACGTTCCGGCCTTCTGTGTCGCGCTCGACCGCAAAGTGGAAGTGCCGGGACACGGCACGGTCACCTATGACCTCGCCTACGGCGGCAACTTCTACGCCTTCGTCCAGCTCGACTCCCTCGGCCTGCCCTTCGACCGTGCCCGCAAGGACGACCTCCTTGCCGCCGGGCTCGCCGTCATGGACGCGATCAACGCCACCGACCGTCCCGTCCACCCCGAGAACCCGGAGATCAGCGGCGTCAAGCATGTCTATCTCGCGGCCCCCGGCTCCGACGCCGTCCGCTCCCGGCACGCCATGGCCATCCACCCTGGCTGGTTCGACCGATCGCCGTGCGGTACGGGCACCTCGGCCCGTATGGCACAGCTGCACGCCCGCGGCGAGCTCCCGCTCGGCCGCGACTTCGTCAATGAGTCCTTCATCGGTACCGAGTTCACCGGCCGCCTGATCGAGGAGACCACCGTCGGCGGACTGCCCGCGGTCGTCCCCACCGTCACCGGCCGGGCCTGGATCACCGGCACCGCCCAATACTTCCTGGATCCGAGCGATCCGTTCCCCGGAGGCTTCCTGCTGTGACCGTCGTACGCACCACCGATTACCACACCGCGGGAGAACCCTTCCGCATCGTCTCCGAAGGGCTGCCGGCGATCCCGGGCGACACGGTCGCCGAGCGTTGCGCCAACACCATCGGCGCCGGCGGATCCGGCACCGCCCCCCGTTCCGGCCCGCTCGACGACATCCGCCGGCTGCTGGTCCAGGAACCCCGCGGCCACGCCGGGATGTACGGCGGCTTCGTCGTCCCGCCCGACGACGACGGCGCCCATCTCGGCGTCCTCTTCTGGCACAAGGACGGCTTCTCCACCGCCTGCGGACACGGCACGATCGCGCTCGGCGCCTGGGCCGTGGACAGCGGACTGGTCGCCGCGCCCGACGACGGCTCCGTCCAGGTCCGTATCGACGTCCCCTCGGGGAGGGTCTCCGCCACCGTGCACCGCGAGGCCGGCCGCACCACCGGCATCACCTTCCGCAACGTCCCGGCCAGGGTGGCCGCCCGCAAGATCCCCGTCGCCACCAGCCGGGGCATGGCCGACGTCGACATCGCGCACTCGGGAGCCTGCTACGCCTCGGTGCCCGCGGCACAGCTCGGCCTCGACGTGAACGTCGCCTCGCTGGACGAGCTCGTGCGCGCCGGCCAGGAGGTCCGGGCAGCACTGGCAGGCCATCCCGCCACCTGGCACCCCGACAGTCCGCTGCTGTCCGGCGTCTACGGCGTGATCCTCTACGAGGAGCTGCCCGACACCCCCCAGGGGCCCGCGCAGCGCAATGTCACCGTCTTCGCCGACGGCCAGATCGACCGGTCACCGTGCGGGTCCGGCACCTCCGCCCGTCTCACGCTGCTCGCCGACGACGGCAGGCTGGGCCCGGGCGACACCCTGCACCACGAGTCGGTCATCGGCACCGTCTTCACCGGCCGGGTCGTCCCCGGTACGGGCGAAGGCATCGTCACCGAGGTCACCGGCACCGCACACCGGACCGGGGAGCACACCTTCGTACTGGAGCCCGGCGACAGCCTGGCGACCGGATTCCTGCTGTGAGAGGCCAGGCCGTGAAAGACCTCCTGTTCATCGACGCGGACGACATCGCCCGCGCACTGTCCCCCTCCGCCGCGGCCGACGCCGTGGCGGATGTCCTGAGGGCGGGCCTCGACCCGGAGACCTGCCCGCCCCGCGCCAACGTCCCCGTACCGGCGGGAGAGTTGCTGCTGATGCCCGCCGCCGCCGGGGCGTACGCGGGAGTGAAGATCGCGGGTGTGGCCCCGGCCAACCCCGGGCGCGGGCTTCCCCGCATCACCGGCGGCTACCTGCTGCTGGAGGGCGCCACCCTGATGCCCGTGGCGCTCCTGGACGGCGCCGCGCTGACGTCCCTGCGCACCCCGGCGGTCTCCGCCGTGGCCATCCGGCACCTGGCCGAACCCGACGCCGGGCACCTGGTGCTCTTCGGCGCCGGCCCGCAGGCGTACGGCCATCTGGAAGCGGCCCTCGCAGAAAGGCCGTTGACCAGGCTGACCGTCGTGTCGCGTACCGCGTCGGCCGCCGAGGCCCTCGTCGCGCACGCCCGTACGGCATTCGGCCTCGACGCCCGCACCGGAACCCCGGACGAGGTGTCCGGCGCCGATCTGGTCGTCTGCTGCACCACGGCACGCGAGCCGCTCTTCGACGGACGACTGGTTCCCGAGCACGCCACCGTCGTCGCCGTCGGCTCGCACGAACCGGACGCCCGCGAGACGGACACCGCGCTGGTGAGCCGCTCCCGTGTCTTCGTCGAGGCGCGCTCCGTCGCACTGCGGGAAGCCGGAGATCTGATCATTCCGGTGCGTGAAGGGGCCCTCGAGCCCGGCCGGATCGTCGGTACGCTCGCGGATCTCGTGTCCGGCCGGACCGCCCCCGGACCCGGTGGCCCCCGCTTCTTCAAGAGCGTGGGCATGGCCTGGCAGGACCTCGCCGTCGCGGCCGCGGTCCACCGGGCCGTCGAGCGAAGGGGGCGCGGTTGTGTCGAAAGGGAGAACGCGCGCAGGGTCCCGACGAAGGAGGGACCCGAGCACGATCGACCGTCGACACAGCCTTGAGCGCCCCGTGGGGGTCCCCCCGGGCGAAGTCTGGCGGAGAACCGAGCCAAGGTTCGGACGCCCAGCGCAACGTGACATTGTACGCTGGGTGCCCGGCGAACACTCGGAGGAACGACCATGGGCGACCTGAAGCAGCGCACTCTGATCACTGCCCGGGAGCGGCTGCGTGACCAGGTCGCCCAGGCCCTGCACGCCGCACTGATCGCCGGCGAACTGCGCCCCGGCCAGATCTACTCCGCGCCCGGTCTCGCCGCCGACTTCGGCGTCTCGGCCACCCCCGTGCGCGAGGCGATGCTCGACCTCGCGCGCGAGGGGCTGGTCGAACCCGTACGCAACAAGGGTTTCCGGGTCACGGAGTTGAGCGAGCGTGACCTCGACCAGTACACCGAACTGCGCGCCCTCATCGAGGTTCCCACCATCGGCAGGGTCACCGAGAAGTGCTCCCGGGACACGCTCGAGGATCTCCGTCCCCTCGCCGAGGCCATCGTGGAGTGCGCCCGCGCGCACGACCTCATCGGCTATCTGGAGGCGGACCGCCGCTTCCACCTCGCCCTCCTCGCCCTGTCCGGCAACGACCGGCTGGTCGAGACGGTCGGTGATCTGCGCAAGCGCTCCCGGCTGTACGGCCTCACCGCGCTCGACGAGCGCGGTGAGCTGATCTCCTCCGCCGAGGAACACCTCGAGCTCCTCGACCACATGGTGGCCGGTGACGCGAAGGCCGCCATGGCCTGCATGGCACGGCATCTCGGGCACGTACGTTCCGTGTGGGCAAAGGAGGGCGAGGAACCCGTCTGAGGAGTGACCGAACGGAGCCCCGGCCGCCGGTGGCCACTCCCGGGACCGCGCCCATGGGGTCGTCGTACGTCCGACGCAACGCGATATCCGCATCAATGCGTGTACGTCGTCAACATGCCACGCCCTGTCAGCGCCCGTCGACCTCGTGCACGGCCTGACTGAATGGTTCATGGACTCCGTTCGGCGTGCGGGATTGGACCAGGTGACGTCCGAGCGCGTGGTGCGCGCTGTGTGCCACTTCGCTCCCGAGCTGCCCGCTGGTGCCACAGTCGGCGCTCACCGTGGCCGCACCGCTCGTGCTCATGGCCGTGGCGGTGGGGGTGAGCGCGAATGCCGACTCCAAGCGCCAGGAGGCCATCGAACACATCACAGAACTGCTGGAGCAACTGCACGAACAGAAGCTCGAAGACGAGCACAGCGAACTCGATGGCTGCCGCGATGCCATCGACAAAGCCACCGCCATTCTGCTCGATCAGGGCAAGCTCGGTGTCTCGCTGGGACTGGACTCGGCAGTGCATGCCATCAACACGGCGCTGGGCGCCGCTGACCGCCGCCTTGCCCGGTGGCAGAGCGCACTCGACAAGTTGCCCGATGGCAAGGCCGTCGAGATCGGCACGCTGACCGAGTCGTTCCCCGGAGTGGACGACCATGGCGGCACGTTCCGCACGCACCTCGAACTCGCTGCCCTGGCCATTGCGCTGAAGCGGCGGGTCAACGTCCTCCAGGCCGTCGAGCATGCGCAGAGCGATCCTGGCAACTTGTTCGAGAGCTTCGCCCGCGCACTCAAGCGGGACCAGCAGCGCCTCGACGAAATGGAGTCGGGTATCGCCGGTGTCCTGGAACGCCTGTCGACGCTGGAGCTGGCACGCCCGAACAGTTTGCGACCCGTCTTCACGACTGGTGAGATGCGCGCGGCACACCGGCTTCACAAGTTGGGCGACGGCGTCACGGTCAACAGCCGCACGACAGACGTGGCGATTGAGATCGCCCGCAACAAGGACGGCTCGGTGGTCGTGTTCCCTGCGCTGCCCGCGGAGGCGTAGGCGCGTTCGCACTCACTTGGTCAGTGGTGCAGGACAGCCCGAAACCTCGAACGCGGTTGGGGCAACGCGAGCACGACGTGCCTGATGCCTGCGGAGACGCTTCCTGGAGCGTGCGGTCTCCTCCTGCACGGCAACGCTGCGCGGCCTGCGAGCACCCGTCTCGGCCACGTCCTCGGAGAGTGTCCTGATCGTGAGCGGGGAGCAGGATCCGCGCGCGGCCGAGCACGAGGCCGACGCCCGCGCCGGCCAGGGGCCCTTGCAGCAGCTTCCCCAAGGCCCCGCTCGCTCTCACACGGAACAAGCGGGGCGAACCGGCGTCAGTCGGTCGAGGAGCCGGGGGCCCCCGGGCTCTGGCTGGGGATTCCGGTCTGCTCCGGGCTCTGGGCGGGTGCGGGGATCCGGTCCGTGGCAGAGGGCGCGGCGAAGACCTCGTCGAGGGTGGTCGCGTCGATGGCGCGGTCGAACCAGAGATCCAGGACCGGCATGTCCGTACAGGTGGTGACGCGCTGTCGGGTCTCTTCCGTCATCGGGAAGCCACGGCGCTCCATCAGGCGCAGCAGTTGCTCGGCCTTTCCGGCCACGCGCCCTTCCTCGCGCCCTTCCTCGCGTCCTTCTTCCTGTCCTGCGAGGCGGGCGTCGCCCACGATGGTGCCTCGCCTGGGGGTGAAGAGGGTCTTCATCAGGTTCCTCCAGATCTCCCGGGCGTGTTCGCTGCCCAGGCCGTCCTCGATCAGTCCCGCCAAGTCGTCCCGGGCTTCGCGGTCCGCGTCCTGAGCCAATGCCTCGCCCACCACCGTCAGTATGCCCTCGATGTCCGGGTCGTTGCTGTGGATCCACAGGCAGAACGCGGCGAAGTCCAGGTCGGCCGCAGCTTCCTGAACCTGGTTCACGCGCGGAACATTGAACGGCCCCAGCACATGAGGAACCGTCACCTGGGTGGGGCGCCCCACGCCGGTACTCAGAGGTCTGGCCGCCCATGCTGCCGTCGCCGTGTCCACGCACAGGACCAGCAGGACGACCTCGAGCTTGTACCGGTCACGCAGGTAAGCGATGTAGTACGGCCACGAGGTCTCCTTCTTCGTCTCGACGCCGGTCTGCGCCTCGACCAGCAGGATGAACGGATCACGTCCGTCGGGACGGACCACCCGCAGCACGGAGTCCATGTGCCGGGTGAACATCTTCGGGGCGCCGGAGGCGTCCGTCGGGAGAGGCTCGGTGGTGACACCGGGCGGGATCCCGAGTCCCAGGAGGTCCAGCGCACGGTTCAGCGCTTTCGGACGTCCCGGCAGGAAGCCGTGCAAGGTGTCGTGACTGACATTAGGCATGATCTGAAACTATTTACGGAACAACAACATTATTTGGCGTTTGGTCTGTAATCACCCGTTCGGCTGAGCCCCCTGGACTTGACGCCGAGGTGGCGCGGCCAGGGCGGCTATGGGGTGTCACGCTTCGGGCGGTGCGGAGAGCACCGCCCGGACGGTCTTGCCGCTGGGCGGGGAGGGGACGCAGTCCCAGTGGTCGGCGAGGGCGGCCACGAGCAACAGGCCGCGCCCGCCGGGGCGGAGCGGATCGGGTTCGGTGTCCGCCGGAGGGATTGGCGGGCGCAGGTCCCCGCAGGCGTCGGTGACCTCGACGCGCAGGCGGCCGGCCACCGGGTCGAGGACGAACGTGAGCCGGAAGCAGCGGCCGGGTAGGCGGCCGTGGAGAACGGCATTGGCGGCGAGTTCCCCAACGATGACTTCGGCACGCTCCGTGAGGTCCTGCGGGACGCCCCAGGATCGCAGCTCGGTTACAGCGAGGAGCCGGGCGAGCCGGGCGCCGCGCCGCGTGGACGACAGCAGTTGCGTGAAGGTGCCGGTGAGAGTGCCGACTTGGGGCGTTGCTTGGTTCATGACGCCAGAGTGGCGGTCGGGCGCGGGTGGGGACGAGTACGGCACCCCGTACGCCGAGTCAGCGTACGGACACGGGGAGTGGGCGGTGCGCCGGGTCTTCCGCCGCGTTGCGTGGTGAGCGCGGGTGTGACGTCGACCGATGGTCGGCCGTCTCGAGCCGTGGTTGGCCGTCGCCCCGTTTCGACTGCCCAGGACAGGCCCAGGCCGTCCGCCGGAGGTCCGGCCGCCCGTCCCGGTTCGGTGACCCACGTCACACCCGGCTCCTGTCAGCAATCGGGGCGCCGTCTCGTTCAAGGGGCACGCGAACGAGACAGGAGCAACGCCATGAAGCACCGCATCGTCGTACTCGGCGCCGGATACGCCGGGGCCTTCGCCGCCGGAAACCTGGCCCGCCGACTCTCCCCCGCCGACACCGAGATCACCGTCGTCAACGCCGCGCCCGACTTCGTCGAGCGGATGCGGCTCCATCAGCTCGCGAGCGGCCAGGACGTCGCGTTCCGCAAGCTCGCAGACGTGTTCGCGGGCACCGGGGTGCGGCTGCGCCTGGCGCGCGTCACCGGCCTCGACCCCGAACGCAGGACTGTCGCCGTGACCGGCGAGGACGGCGACGGCGAACTCGCGTACGACACGCTTCTCTACGCGCTCGGCAGCTCCGTCGCCCACCACGGCGTCCCCGGCGTGGCCGAGTACGCCTTCGACGTGACCGGCCGGTCCTCGGCACTGCGTCTGCGTGAGCGCCTGGCCGGCCTGGGCGAGAGCGGCACCGTGCTGGTCGTCGGTGAGGGGCTGACCGGCATCGAGACCGCCACCGAGATCGCCGAGTCCCGGCCCGACCTCTCGGTCGCGCTCGCCGCCCGCGGCGAGCTGGGCGCCTGGCTCTCCCCGAAGGCCCGCCGCCACCTGCGCCAGGCTTTCGACCGGCTCGGCATCACCGTCCACGAGCACACCGCCGTCGAAGCCGTCGAGCCGACGCGGGCGATCGCCGCCGACGGCATGTCCGTCCCGGCCGACGTGACCGTGTGGTCGGCCGGGTTCGCCGTGCACCCCATCGCGGCCGCCGCCGGCCTGGAGGTCGCCGAGACCGGCCAGATCGTCGTCGACCGCACCATGCGCTCGGTCTCGCACCCGGACGTCTACGCCGCCGGTGACTGCGCCTACGCGATCGGCGAGAACGGCCGGCCGCTGCCCATGTCCTGCGCCTCGGCCGGCTACACCAACATGCAGGCGACCGCCGCGATCATCGCCCGCCTGACGGGCGGCGAGGTCCCGACCACCGGGCTGAAGTACCACGGCAACCACATCAGCCTCGGGCGGCGGGACGCGATCTTCCAGATGGTGGACGGCAACGTCCGGTCGAAGCCCTGGTACCTGGGCGGCCGGACCGCCGCGCGGCTCAAGTCGGGCGTGCTCAAGACGGCCGGGTGGGGCACCGCCCACCCGACCTTCGGCATGCCGAAGCGCAAGCGCCGCCTGGCCACCGCGCCCGACCGGGCCGGCGCGAGGGCCGCCGCATAGGCTGCTCCGCATGGACAGCGCAGCCATCGAATGGTTCGAGGCCGGCCGGGGCCGGCTGGCCTCGCTCGCGTACCGTCTGCTCGGCTCGGCCGCCGACGCCGAGGACGCCGTGCAGGACACGTTCCTGCGCTGGCAGGCCGCAGACCGCGAACGGGTCGAGGTGCCGGAGGCGTGGCTGACCAAGGTCGTCACCCACCTCTGCCTCGACCGGCTCCGCTCGGCGCAGGCGCGCCACGAGCGCGCTGTCGGAGACTGGCTGCCCGAGCCGCTCCTCGAGGGCGACCCGATGCTCGGCCCTGCCGACACCTTCGAGCAGCGCGAATCGGTGTCCCTGGCCGTACTGATTCTCATGGAGCGCCTCTCGCCGGTCGAGCGGGCCGTCTACGTCCTGCGCGAGGCCTTCTCCTACAGCCACGCCGAGATCGCCCAGATCCTCGACATCACCGAGTCCGCGAGCCAGCAGCACGTCCACCGCGCCCGACGCCGGGTCACCGCCGAGCGCCGCCGCGGCAGAGACGAGGTGGACCCCGCGTCCGCGCGTCGGGTCGTCGAGGAGTTCCTCGCCGCCGCCACGTCGGGGCGCACCGAACGGCTGCTGGAGCTGCTCACCGACGACGCGACCATGGTCTCGGACGGCGCCGGACTGGCCAGGCGGCTGCTGCGGTACGAGACGCGCGAGCGTGTCGCCTCCTTCGTGCGGGCAGGCTTCAAACCCACGCCGGCGAAGCGGCGGCTGGCCGGCGGCTCACCCGCGATCCACATCGCGCTGGTCAACGGCTCCCCGGCCGTCCTCGCCGTGGTCGACGACCGGGTCGTGGGCGCCGTGGCGTTCGACGTCGGCGACGGCAAGGTCGCGTCCCTGCAAGGCATCGCCGCCGCGGACCGGCTCACGCGCCTCAACGAGGCCTGGCGGCAGCACGAACCCGACGCGCCGGTCATCAGCGCATGGTGACCGGAGCCACCGGAATCCAGTGACGCGTCCGGACCATCGCGGGCACGGCCGCGGGTGCGATGCCGTGCCGGGCGCGTGCGCGGCTCTCGCCCGTCGGGGTGCGAGCGCGGTCGCCGTGGTGACACCGTCCACCCACGAGGCCGCGGTGGCTCTCCACCGGTCGGCCGGGTTCACCGTCGTGCGCGAGAAGCGCGACCGGGCCCGCGCCGGACGAGCCTGAACAGCGCACCCGTCCCGCCGACTACGCCACCGGGCACGCCAGTTCGGGAATCGCGCGATTCGGGGAGCACGTCACCACGGCCAGGGAGAGATACGAGGGGCGTTCGAGGTAGTAGCCGTACGCCACATCGGCACCCGAGTGCAGTTGTCCGACGGCAGCGTTCACCAGTCGGGCCAGGCGCGTGGTGTCCCGGTCGCTCTCCGACGCGAACCGAGGGGCGTACTCGGCCAGCCGCTCACCGAGCCAGGCCGCCGCTTCCTTCGCCTCGTCCCATGTGCCCCGAACCAGTGAGCGGGGCTTGACGAGCCAGTACGCCGTCTCCAGGGGCGGGAGGTCCGACGCGGGGAACCCCGCGGCCACCTCGCGGTAGCGCCCGATCAGTTCCGACCTGCTTCCGGCCGGGGGCGGATCGGGGTGCGGGGGCCGCCGCAGGGCCTCGTCGTCGAAGCGTTCCTTCGGACCGGTCCACATATAGGCGTGGTGGTGCACGAGCCGTTACCGTTTCGAGAAGCGCCGGCCGGGCGCGGGGACGGACCCGGCCCGGCCGACGGGAGGGAGGGGGAGGATCAGACGTCGAGACCGAAGCGTGCCGGGTCGATACCGGCCACGTCCAGCTCCTCCGTGGTGAACCGCAGCGGCTGCGCGTCCGGCCGCTTGCTGTCCCCCAGGGCCCAGGCGTCCTCGCCGATCCGGGCCAGGGTCACGCACCCCTCGGTGCAGGGGCCGCCGCACGCCTTCAGGAACGAGGCCCCGCTGATGTCGAGCGCGTACAGATTGGTTCCGTTCTGCATCACTGCACCTTCCTGCTCATCTGGTCACGGCCATGGCCGGCCGCCGCCGCCCGTGCCGGGCGGGAGTCCGCGGGAGAGGCGGCGGACGCCCGCGTGTTCTCACGGCCGGCCGACAGAAAAGGGCGGTCGGGGCGACCCGGCTCGGGCGACGGCTCACGTGGCGGCTCCGACCGGCACCTCCCCGCCGTGGCTCCCATCGCGGGACCGGACGGTCTCTCTTCGCTCTCCATGGCGCCAGAGTGGCGGCCGGGTACGGGTGGGGACGAGTGCGGCACCCCGTACGCTGAGTCATCGTACGGACACGAAGAGTGGACGGTACGCCTCGTTTTCCGTCACGCTGGGTGGCGAGCACGGGACGGTGTACGGAGCCGTCGCGGTGCGGTGCGGAGGAAAGGGGCGGCGGATGGAGAACGTCGGAGTCAAGGGGGAGGCGGCCGGGGACGTCGGCGTACGGGCGGTTCCGGCGGGGGAGTGCGAGCGGGAGCCGCATCCGTCGGACAGCCTGCGGACGTTCGGCGCCGTCGTCCAGGCGCTGCGCGAGCATGCGGGGCTCAGCCGGGTCGACCTGAGCGCCCGGGTTCAGTACTCCAAGCACACCGTGGAGTCGGTGGAGTTGGGGCGTCGTATGCCGGACGAGGCGTTCGTGGAGCGGGCGGAGGAGGCGCTCGGTAACACCGGTGCGCTGCGGAAGGCTGCCCGTCATCTCAGCCGGGGTGAGGTGGGGCTCGCGGCGTGGTTCCGGCGGTGGGCGCGGCTGGAGCGGGAGGCGGTGAGCCTGTGCACGTACGAGTGCCGGCTGGTGCCGGGGTTGCTGCAGTCGGAGGCGTATGCGCGGACCGTGTTCGAGGGCACGATCCCGCTGCGGACCGACGAGGAGCTGGAAGCACAGCTCGCCGCCCGGATGGAACGGCAGGCGATGATGCGGGAGCGACCGACCGTGCCGTTCAGTTTCATCGTCGAGGAACACGTGTTCCGGCGGCGGTTCGGGGATGCGGAGGCGATGCGTGAGCTGTTCGACCATGTCCTGGGATGCAGTGCCCCGCGCGATGTAACGCTTCAGGTGGTTCCGCTGAAGGCTGGGCTGCACGCGTGTCTGGACGGGCCCGTACAGGTTCTGGAGACCCCGGAGGGGCGGCGGCTCGGGTACTCCGAGGGCCAGCAGAACGGGCGGCTGATCTCCGACCCGAAAGAGGTGAGTCTCATCTGCCAGCGCTATGAAACACTGCGCTCGCAGGCCCTGAGCCCCAATGAATCCCGGGCCTTGCTGGAGCGACTGCGAGGAGAGCTATGAGCAGCGGTACGACGGAACTCGCCTGGTTCAAGTCCAGCTACAGCGGCAGCCAGGGTGACAGCTGCGTGGAGGTCGCGATCACCGAACAGGCCGTCCACGTACGGGACTCCAAGGACGTGACCCGCCCGGCCTTCACGGTCGGCCGCGAAGGATGGGCGCCGTTCGTGCGGTTCGCGTCGGGGTATTGAGTGGCTGGTGTGCCGCCCGCTGCCGGGGTGCCGGAGAGGCGGGCGGCACACCGTTCGCGGTACCTGTGTGCCTCATGCCTCGTCAGCGGGAGCGTAGCCGAGGGCCGCACGGTTGATGAAGCGGTCGCCGAGGTCGCGAACCGGCGCGGGCTTCGGCTTCTGCGCAGTGCTGTTCGCCGTGGACTTCTTCACGACAGGCTTCTTGACTCCCGCACGCCCGGCTGGTGTCGGCTTCGTCTGCTTGGCGTTCTTCGCGGCCGGGGTGTTGCGCGCCGCGTACTTCTTGCGGAGCGCTGAGAGCTGCTCGCGTTCCTGGACGGCCATGTTGGTGGGGAGGGCGTTGGTGAGGGCCCGAGCCCGGCTGAGCGCGTAACGCGCCTCGTGCCAGCGCTTCCTGTTGATGGCAACGCGGACCACCCCGATGGTCTGCTGCAAGGCCTTGATCTTCGCGGGCTGCCGCCGGGGTATGGGCGACTCGGCCCCGCTGCTCCGCCGCTGCCCGGCGGCACGGGTACCCCAGTCCGTACCCGAGGTCAGGACGACGACCGAACGGGGATTGCTGCTCTGGCTTCGACGTACCACGTGGCGTTGGTTCCTTGGGTGCGGGTTGGCCACCTCTGGGTGGCCGCAGGTGTGGCCACCCAGAGGTCGGGTCAGCCGTGGCGGGGGCCGGGCCCCGGGGCCGCGCCACCGGGTCCATTTTCTGCCAGTGCGGAGCCAGCAGGGCGGCTGTGTCGTCCGGCGTGAGCGCGAGCGGGACCAGCGTCTCACGGACCAGGGCGGCGGTTCTGCACGACGAACATCGAGGACCAGGCCAAGGAGTGGGCGGAGCGCCAGGCCCGGAACGCCGCGAAGAAGGGCGTCCGCGGCGAGGGCGCCCAGTCGGCGGTCGTCCACTTCCGCATCCCGAAGTCGGAGTTCGCCAAGTTCAAGGGCAAGGTCTACACGGAGGCGAACGAGGAGTGGGCCAAGGAGGTGGCCAAGTTCCGGGCCGACTCCAACCCGCCGAAGCTGCGGCAGAGCCGCCCCTACGTGGAGGGGCCGATGCTGATGAACAGCCGCTCGTACCCGCACACCAAGGGCGTGAAGCCGGTGTCGGGTGGTCACCAGATCTCCTTCCGCATGGTGAAGAAGTTCAGCGCCTGCTTCTGGGGGCGCTGGTTCGCCAAGTGGTTCATGGGGATCAACACCTGGAAGCTCTGGTGATCCCAGGCCGGTGATCCCGGCCGATCTCCGGTGTCTTCTTCCCCGTACCCGACGCGAAAGGCTGCGCAGGACCGTGCAGAACGGCAAGGACGACGAGTTCCCCGAGTTCGACGGGACCGAGGACGACGACGAGGAGCAGGACGGCCCCGAGGCGCTGGAGCCCGCCGCCTTCCCCGAGGGCGAGCAGGCGGACCGGGTCCTCGCGGCGGCCCTCCTCGCCGTGCGCTACACCTCGCTGCTGGAGCCCCCGGTGGCGTCGCCCTGGGTCGGGCCGGTGCGCAACGGCCTGGTCCGGGCGCACAGCACCGCCGTGGCCATGCTGCGGGAGGGGTACGGCCCGGACGGCGGGGTCGACGCCTTCGACATCGGCCTCACCCGCTGGATCCTGGCCGGCGTGACCGAACTGCCCGAGGCCGTCCGCCGGCCGGAGGAGCACGTGGACGGGCAGCGGGAGCTGGCCCGCCTGGTCTTCGACGTCGTCGTCCACCCGGACGACGAGGCCCGCTTCTCCGAGGCGTGCGCGCTGGCCGAGCGGCTGGCGGGACCGGAGGCGGCGGAGGAGCGCGAGCTCCTGGCCGGGGACCTCGCCGACCTCGCCGCGGCGCGGGGGAGCGGCCGCCGGCCGGACGGCGAGGCGTTGTGGGAGCGCGCCGACGCCTTCGCCCGACGGTACGCGGACCGGGTCCGGGCGGAGCTGCGGGCCCGGGGCCACCACATCGGCGAAGTGATGACCGACTTCCCCGTCCCGGTGAGCGAGCGGGGTGCGGAGATCGCGCGGCTGGTGGTGGCCTCGATGGCGGGCCGGTTCGGGGTGTCCGAGGAGGAGGCCCGCGTCCGGGTCTTCGCGTTCTTCTCGGACTGGGACCTGACGGATGAGTCCGAGATAGGCGATCTGGACTACATCGGGCATCAGACGCCGGAGGAGTGGGCGGGCAGTATCTACCTGGGGCTGGAGTTCCACGAGGTGCAGACGGCCGCGGACCTCGGCGGCCGGACGCCGACGCCGCTGCCGTAGCAGTGCGAAGGGCTTCGAGACGGTTCAGGAACTGCGGTGTGACCTGCGGTGGAAGGCTGCTTGCGGGCTCGGGCTGCACGACATGGCCTTCGATCCGTCGCTGCTGGCGTACTTCCGCCGCCGCCTGGCCCGCTCGGTGCGGCCGAACCGTGTCTTCGAGGCGGTGCGCGAGGTAGTGAGAGGGCGGTACATGCTTCTTTGAGCGGTTTTGTCGTCGTCATGTCCGCCTACACCGGACGGAGTATTGTTCGAGACCGTCGTGGTCGAGAACTCCCCGGATTGGCAGGCGACATGCTGAGGGTCGAAGAGTTGGAGGCCGCGCTTCCTGCGATTACACGGTGGCGTGTGCCAGGTAGACGCTGCGTGGACTGGGCCGCCCTCGAGGCGGACCTCGGGACGGCGCTGCCCTCGGACTTCCGCTCTCTGGCGGAGGCATATCCGATCCTGGTCGTCGACGACTTCCTGACGGTGTCCGTTCCCCGGCCCGGCGCCGAGGCGTCATGGGCATCCGAGTCCAGGGAGGACGAGATCCTTCAGGATCTGTACGAGATGGGCGACACCGAGGGCTACGTTCCCTTCCCGCAGCCGGGAGGCCTGATCTGCTGGGCGGAGTCCAATTCGGGGGACTCCTTCTACTGGAGGACGAGCCCTGCGGACCCGGACGCATGGCCGGTGGTCGTCCGCACAGACAACGGCGAGTGGTCGGAGTTCCCGGTCGGTGCCGTCGAGTTCCTGGCGGGCGTGTACCGGCGGACCCTCGATGTGTCCGGCATGCCCAGGGACTTCCCCGGCGATGACCCGAAGGTGTTGGGCCTGAGCGACCGCATCGACTGATCGGCAATTCAAAGGGTGCTCTGTGAGTTGGTACCCGTGTTGCCCTTTCGGTTGGGGTAAGCGGCCTGGTCGTGGGATCGCTGGGCGGCTATGGCCGCGGCCGGGTGAACAATCCCTGCTCGGTCTCGACCAGGATTCCGCGCTCGACCAGTCGCTTGAGCTTCAAGCGGACGTTGTTGATGTTGTTGGGCGCGATCTCCACGTCCATCGCTTCGCACACCGCCCGCGCCCGCAAAGGGGCGTCGGCTGCGGCGAACACCGCCATGATCTGCTGGTAGGCCGGATGGTTCGGCAGCTTCGGGGCCGGCAGCGCGGGTGGCCGCGGATCGGGCAGTTCCGTTCGATTCCGTTTGCCTCGCAGGTTGCCGACGACCTACGCCGACGCCTTGACGCGGGCGAGTGGAAGGCGGGCGAAAGGTTCCCCGGCACGGTGGCTATCGCTGCGGAGTACGACATCAGCCAATCCGCGGCCGTGCACGCTGTCGGCGTGCTGGTGACGGAAGACAGGTTGCGGAAGGTGATCCCGCGCGGGTTCTTCGTCGTCTGACGTGCTATCGGTTTTATCTGACGCTACGTCAGAAATGCGAAAAGCCCAGACAGCGGTCAGCCATCGGGGCGTATTCGAACAAATATGATGGCCCACCATAGGAGCGTTCTGGGTTGCAGAGTGTTACGACGGATCGATGGAGGGTGAGTCAGCATGGCACGCACGTTGGGTGATACCGACTACGTGCAAGGTTGCCGGTTCGAGTGGTTCGACCGACGGCCGGACAACGGGGCACTTTGCGGGTGGTTCTTCCCGGACATCCCGGAGGAAGACCCGGATGGAACCAAGCGGCTTTGGATCACCGAGATCCCGACTCCGGACGGGGAACGCCCGAGCTTTTTCGTCCAGCCGGGACCCGGGGAGTCTCCCGGAAGGCCCCTCCCTTCGCTGGAAATGGCGGCCGGGTACCTCGTTGGGTGGTTCACCGGTCGGGACGAGTGGTGAGCGAGCAAGGGCCCGAGATCATCGGCCGTGAGATTCTGCGGCTTGACGCGCTGTCCGAGCGCGAGGGACACCGTATGGGCAAGGAACGGCGGAAGCACACAGGGGCCCGTCGTGAAGCCCTTGTATGGGCCCTACACGTCCTGCTGACCGGCAACCCGACCCAGTCTTCAGGGGTCGCCGTAGAGCGCTTTCTGGGGGCCCTCAAGGCCAGCGCTGGGGCCAGTACCCAGGAACGTTCCTAGGACCGGCTACACCTTCCGTAATTCCTCGGCCGTCTCTCTCGCGCTGCCGGTGATCGGGGGAAGCGGCCGGCGGCGGGCCGTTCGGCGACTGCAATACCCGTACAGGTTCCGAGCGGCCGTGACCTTGCGGTCCGGAAAGGGACTCACCGCGCAGAAACTCCGTTAGCTCATCTGGCAATCCGTGACGTCGTGCGGCGCGCTCACGTTCTAGCGCTACCTCTGCGGCCTTTACGTGCGCCTCGACGTCGTCCAACTGCGAATTGAACTGCTGGCGTAGATCCTCGCTAGTCCCATCCTTCGCACATGACCGGTTCGGATGAACTGACGATGTGACCGGTACCTCTGTGGGGTGCCGGTCGTTGAGTGGGACGTGCCGATATCTCGTTCGCGTCGCTCACGGGTCCACCGTCCTCGGATGACGGTGGAGTTCGCTCCCGTGGTGGAGAGGCGTCTGGGCGCTCTGCCCGCCTCTGCCGAGTTTCTGCGCCGGCTGGATGTGGCCGGGATCATCGACGCGCTGTGCCCGGTCCGCCAGGTCGCGCACCTGACCCACGGGCAAGTGATTGAAGTCCTGATCGCCAACCGGCTGTCCTCGCCGACGGCCATGGTCCGGGTGGAGGACTGGGCGCGGAAGTGGGCGGTGGAGGAGGTCTTCGGTATCGATCCCGAGCTGCTGAACGACGACCGGCTCGCCCGCGCCTTGGACGCGATCGCCCCGCACCTGGACGAGATCACCGGCTCGGTCGGTGCCCAGGCCATCGCGGAGTTCGGCATCGACGTCAGCCAGATCCACTGGGACATGACCTCGATGTCGCTCTTCGGCGCGTTCGAGGACCAGGAGGACGGGTTCCCGCAGGTCAAGTACGGTCACCCCAAGGACCGGCGGGTGGATCTGAAGCAGGTCCAGGCCGGGCTCGCCGTCGCCCGCGACGGCGGGATCCCGGTCTTTCATCGCGTCTACGACGGCGGCGCCGGGGAGGTCGCCCAGGTCGTCGGCGCGATGAAGGCCCTGCGGAAGATCGCCGACCGCAAGGACTTCCTGCTCGTCGCGGACTCCAAGCTGGTGTCCTATCCGAACATCACCGCGCTGCTGGACGCGGAAGTCGACTTCATCGCCCCGCTCCCGGCCGCCCAGGTCAAGGCGGAGGTCTACGCCGCCCTGGACGTGGAATCCGCCCGGCCGGTCGACTACGTCAACGACCGGGACCACGAGCGGGACACCCCCCGCCGACCAGCGCGACTCCTACCGGGTCCTGGAGGACGTCCACGTCATGGCCGGGCCCCGCAAACGCGACCCGGTGCATCGGCTGCGCCGGATCCTGGTCCACTCCACCGGCAACGCCCGCGGGCAGCAGGCCGCCCGCGCCAAACGCCTGGCCCGGGCCGCGGAAGACCTCGACAAACTCCAACGCTTGGCCGGCGGCCGCTACTACAACACCGCGGAGAAGATCCAGGCCAGGATCGGCGTGATCGCCAAGACCCGCCGGGTCTCCGACTGCCTGCGCACCACCGTGACCACCGGCCCCGACCAACGCCCACGTCTGGAATGGCACTTCGACAAGGACATCCTGGACGCCCAGTCCGCCGCCGACGGCTGGTACGCCCTGGTCACCCGGCTCACCCCCCAGCAGGCCGACGCCGCCGAGGTCTTCAAGCGCTACAAAGGCCAAAGTGTGGTCGAGCGGCGCTACCACGACTTCAAGGGCCCCCTGGCCGTCGCGCCCGTCTTCCTGGAACACAACCGACGCATCGCCGCCCTGATCACCGTGATCTGCCTGGCCCTGCTCGTGTTCTGCCTGATCGAGCGCCAGGTCCGCCAGGCCCTCGGCCCCGAGCAGACCATGAACGGCCTCTACCCCGACAACCGCAAGGTCCGCCCCACCGGCCGCATGATCTTCTACCAGCTCGACAGCCTCATGCTCCGGCCCGCCACCGCCACCAGCCCGCCCACCATCCTCATCAGCCGAGGAGTCGAAGCACACCTGCTCGAACTCCTCGGCATCGATGAAACCCGACCTCGCTGGCTACAGACCTAAACCCCCATGTGCGAAGTCTCCGGCTAGTAGGGCTTTGTTAGGTGGGTTCGTTGGTCCTCTTGGGCTACGGTGTGATGTTCTGTCAGGTGTGACACCTGAGGAGATGGATGTGGTCCGCCCGCGTCTGGAGGCGTTTGCGGCGGAGATGTTCGGTTCGCTCAAGCGCCGGGATCAGCGGGCCAAGGGCGAACTGTACATGCGCGGGCTGATGCTGGACGGCAAGCGCAAGTCGATGCAGCCGATGGCCGAGCGCCTGGGCGTGGACCACCAGCAGCTCCAGCAGTTCGTGTCGTCCTCGACCTGGGACTACGCCGAGGTCCGCCGTCGGGTGGCCCGATGGGCCGCAGCGCACATCGCCCCGGAGGCGTACGCGATCGACGATGTGGGCTTTCCCAAGGACGGCTACGACTCGCCGGGGGTGGCCCGGATGTACTGCGGCGCCCTGGGCAAGCGGGGCAACTGCCAGATCGGCGTCAGCGTCAACCTGGTGTCCGACCGCGCGTCGGCGGCGGTCAACTGGCGGCTGTTCCTTCCCGAGAGCTGGGACGACGCCAAGAACAGCGGGGATGCGCTGCTGGCGGAGGCGGTCAGACGCCGGCGCACGAGAGCGGGCATCCCCGACCAGGTCCGGCACCGGGAGAGGTGGCGCCTGGCCCTGGACATGCTCGACGAGGCCCGCGAAGAGTGGGAGCTGCCCGGTCTGCCGGTGGTCGCCGATGCCGGTTACGGGGATGCCACCGGCTTCCGTGAGGGCCTGACCGAGCGCGGCCTGGCCTACGCGGTGGCGGTCAAGGGCAGCACCACCTGCTACCCCGGTGATGCGTTCCCCGAGCGCCCGCCCTACAGCGGCACCGGCCGCCCGCCCGGGCCGGCCTACCCCCAGCCGCACACCACCCTGCGGGCGCTGGCCCTGGCCACCGGACGCGGCGCCGCGCGGACCGTCACCTGGCGCCACGGCACCAAGACGACCAAGAACAACCCCCGTGCCGCCATGCGCTCACAGTTCCTGGCCCTGCGGGTCCGCCCGGCCAACCGCACCATCCGCCGCGCCACCGACGGCTCACTACCCGAGTGCTGGCTGCTGGCCGAATGGCCGCCCGACTCCGCCGAGCCCACCGACTACTGGCTGTCCACCCTGCCCGCCGACACCCCACTGCGCGAACTGGTCCGCATCGCGAAGATCCGCTGGCGCGTCGAGCACGACTACCGCGAACTCAAAGACGGCCTCGGACTGGACCACTTCGAAGGCCGCAGCTACCTCGGCTGGCACCGACACGTGACCCTCGCCTCCCTCGCCCAGGCCTTCTGCACCCTGCTGCGAATCGACCCAAAAGCCCCTGCGCCGGCCTGACCCTCTACGCGGTACTCCGCGCGTTACAGAAACTCCTGGCCACCTGGACCGGCGCCTGCTCGATATGCGGCCAACCCGCCCCCACACCCAAACCCCACCACAGAACCTAACAAAGCCCTACTAGTGCTGTGGCCGGAAAGGTTTGCCGGGAAGCTCGCGGCTCCCCCAGCTACCTCCCCCAGCTACCTCCCCCAGCTACCGCTGGGGGTGCCCCCAGGGTGCCCCCAGAGGTGCCCCCAGGTGCGGTGCATCGCAAGGCGGAGCATCGCAGCTCGTACTTGGCCGTACTCGCGCCATGCGACAACGGTGGGGTACTCCCGTGCCCGAAGGGCTACGGGGGAGAAGTGCCGTGCCGGGGGGCGCGAGCCGGTGAACCTTTCCGGTCACAGCAGTAGTCCGCAGCGCCGTAGAGACTTGCTCCAGTTCAGCCCGCAGTTTGTCTGGGGACGGTCCATCAGAAACGCCCTCAGCGCCCCAACCAGTGTGGCTCCCAAGTGACCTGACACGGTTTCCGTCGGTCGCGCCACAGCCAAAAGCTGATCGACAGCCCTCATGTCCGGTCAACCAATTGGAGGAAACGGTCCGCCCCCCATTCCCATGTGAGCTTTCAGTGGGGCTTTGTCAGGTTCTGTGGTGTCACCGCACCGGACGGCGCGACCTACCCGGCAAGCCTTCCCGGCCACTAGGCTCATCGTGCGGCGTACAACGACGGGAGTGCTCCATGCCGGAGATCGAACTCACCGCAGGCACCACCGATTACGAGGACACGGGCGGTACGGGTCCGGCCGTCGTACTCCTCCACGGACTGGTCCACGACGCGACCGTCTGGCGCAAGGTCATCGCAGACCTCCGCCGCGACCACCGGGTGATCGCCCCGACTCTGCCCTACGGCTCCCACCGCCGGCCCATGCGCCCCGAAGTCCCCCTCGGCCCCGACGCCGTGGCCGGCCTTGTCGCCGAACTCCTGGACAGGCTCGATCTGGACGACGTCACGCTGGTCGAGAACGACTGCGGCCGCGCCCAGACCGTGGCGGCCAGGCACCCGGAGCGGCTCGCCCGCCTCGTCCTCACTTCCTGCGAGGCCTTCGACAACTACCCGCCCGGCCTCCCCGGCAAGCTGATCTCCCTGGCCTGCAAGGTTCCCGGCGGTGTCGCCCTCCTGGCCCGCATCCTCGCCCTCAAGCCTCTGCGGCGGCTCCCGGTCGGCATCGGCGCCCTCACCAAGCGCCCCGTCCCTGACGAGATCGTCGACGGCTGGCTGCGCCCCCTGCTCACCGACCCGGCGATCAGGAACGACTTCCGTCGCTACAACCTCGCGGTACGCAAGGCGGAACTCCTCGAAGCGGCGGAAGGGCTGCGGAAGTTCGACCGCCCGGCCCTGGTCGTCTGGGCCACGGAAGACCTGATGATGCCCCGCGAACACGGCCGCCGCCTGGCCGAACTGCTCCCGCAGGGCCGCCATATGGAAATCGCCGACAGCCGCACCCTGATCCCCGAGGACCAGCCGGAACAACTGTCGGCGATGCTCCGTGAGTTCATCGCGGACACCCCAGTGGCGCCGCGCTGACTCACGGACTCGACCGGGTGTCAGATATCCCGGAAGAGACCAGCGGATGCGGTGACCTGTGGCGATATGCGGTCGCAGGCCGCTGACCTGCGCAAATGGCCTTTCGGAAGTTTCACGCTCGTATCCGTTGATGCAGCCGGAAGTCCCAGAAAAGTCCGTCCCAGAGAAATCCCACTACCCGCAGCCACTTTTTCGGCTCCATGCAGGGCTTCGGGCGCGGTGTGGGCTGGTGTCTGTGCATCGGTGGTCCGCCCTGAACGAACTGCAACGCGCGCTTCTCGAACGGCTCGCGGCCGGTGAAGATCCCGCGGCCTGGGATCCGGGTGACTGGCGGTCGGCCTATGCTCCACGCAACCCTGGGCTTCTGAACGTCAGGCGCCGTGGCGGGGAGGTGTGTGCGGAGGTCACCGAGGCCGACCGCTTCTACTTTCGGCATGGCCGTCATCCCGACGGCCCGGCGTTTACAGGTAGTGGCGACCAGGCGGTATCCGCTGGCACTGCGCCTTCGGCGGCAGGCGCCGGGTGGCGCGGTTCCACAGGGCGGAGGCGCACTCCGATGCCTTACAGCGAACGGCCTGATGTCCGTGCGAGCTGCAGGCTGTCGCAGGAGCCGCACACCAAGGGAATTGCGCTCGCTTGCGGTCCGTGACCTCGGCGAAGGCGATGAAGCAGCGTGCTTGAATGCGAGTGGAGCAGTGAGGGCGGCCGGGTACCTATGTGCCATGTGCAATTCACCAGAAATCATGCCCCCTGATTCGGTTGGATGGCACTGCCAGGAGGCTTCTGGCGGGCGCAGGCGCAGGCTGTGCACGAACGAGGGGGAACAGTCATGACATCGATGTGGAATGCCGCGGAGGGCGACGGGTTCCGGGCGGCCGTACGCGCCCTGACCCGGCGGCGAGTCGAGATCTACAGGGACGCCGGCGGGACATGGCGGTTCGCCGAGAGCCTGAAGTCCGTCAGCGAGGACACCGCCCAGGAGTACGAGGGCCGCACGATCCTTGAACTCGTCCAGAACGGTCACGACGCGCTCGGTCAAGCCGCCCTGGGAAGGATCGCCGTCCTGGCGGTCACCAGGGAGGACGGCGGCGTCCTCTACGTCGCCAACGAGGGGGCGGTGTTCACCGAGGAGAACTTCCGCGCCATCACTGAGCTGGCCCTGTCGAGCAAGGCGGCGGGTGAGGGGATCGGCAACAAGGGCCTCGGTTTCCGCAGTGTGCTGCAACTGACGGACTGGCCGGAGATCTACTCGAAGTCCTCACCCGACTCCCGGGTGTTCGACGGCTATTGCTTCCGCTTCGCCAGGCCCGAGGACGTGCGCGCCCTGGTGGACGACCCGGCACTCGCGGCCCGGGTGATCGAGGACATCTCTCCGTTGGCACTACCGGTACCGGCCGACGTCACCGACCCCGTGCTCAAGGAACTCGCCGAGGATGGGTACTCCACGGTCGTACGGCTGCCGCTGCGCGACCGGCACGCCTGGGGACTCGCTGTGGCGCAGGCGGAGGACATGGTGAACGGCGAGGCGCCGCTCCTGCTCTTCCTCGACCGGGTGGCCGAACTCCTCGTCGAGGTGCGCGACGGCTCCGACACTGTTTTCCGGCAGGCCCTCTCGCGATCCGAGCGCACATCGGACCTGGTCACCGCAGGTGAGAACAACTCGGTACGGGAGATCGATCTTGCCGAGGCGGGCCGCTACCTGCTGGCGCGTCGCACTCTCGATCCCGAGGCCCTGAGCGGAGCGATCAGCCGCAGCGTCCAAGCGCGCGAGATCGACGCTGCCTGGGACAACTGGGACGCCGAGGCATGGGTGGCGGTCGCGCTGCGCCTCGACGTGCCGCTCACCCACGGCCGCATGTATACCTTCCTGCCGATGGCCGAAGGTGTCCACGCCCCGTTCCCCGGCCACGCCCATGCTCCGTTCTTCACCAAACTGGCCCGCCTCGACATCAGCGAGACGGTGGCCCTGAACGCCTTCCTTCTCGACCAGCTCGCCGTACTGACGGTGGAGCTGGGCAGGCGCATCCGCTCGCAGACCCCGCACCTCCTCGCCGCGGACCTCGTTCTCGACCTCATGTGTTGGGACGTACCCGACCGGCTGAACGCCGCCCTGGGCGGGAAGCTCGCCGCCGAACCGATCGTGCCCCTGCACGGCCGGGAGGCGTGGGGCTCGCTGCAGGGCTCCTACGGATGGCGGCCCGACGGCAAGCGCTCCTGGCGTGTCCTCACCACCGCGGCACTCACGGAGGCCGGGGCCGACCTGCTGACCCCGTCCGTCGGCCCGGTCCGCCACACGCGTCTGGACAAGCTGTGCAGAGCCGTCCTCTCCAGGCCCTTCCGTCCGCCGGCGCGGCTGGCCGCCGAGTGGGCCGAGACCGTGGCCCAGTCACTGATCGGCTGTACGGAACCGGCAGGACAGGTATGGGCGGACTTCTACAGCGACCTGTCCCATGCGTTCGCCCGGGACCAGGGGGTGCTGCGGGGCCGGCGCATCATCCTCACCCAGGACATGCGGCTGAGAAGCGCCCTCGGCAGCCGGGCCGGGTCCGGCAGGCAGGACGCGACCGTCTTCTTCCATCCCGAGCCCGACGACATCGCGGACGGTGACGCGGCCACCCGGGTCCCGGGTGATCTCAAGGCGCTCCGGCGCCGCATCTCCTTCACCCACCCGGCGATCTCCTGGGACGTAGCCGGACGGGGATTTCTCGAGCGCAACGAACTGGTGCGCCCCTATCAACTGGACCGCGTCTTCGACGCGCTGAACGACCTGCTCTCCGACCGCCCTTCGGAGGCACTCAGCCGCGACGCGCTCACCTTCGCCTTCCGGCAGTACCCACTGCTCACTCAGTCGCAGCGTCGACGGCTGGCCCGCATCCCCTTCCGGCTGCCGCTGGCCGACTCCGGCCGGTGGGGCAGAGCCGCACGCTGTTCCTTCTCGCCGGCTTGGGGCACAGAGGGAGCGCAGCGGCTGGAGCGGTTCCTCACCGAGGGTGGATCCCGGATCCCCGCCCTGGCCGCTCAGCGCGACCAGTGGATCAGCGGCCCCGACGACTGGCCCGCGCAGATCCGGGACCGGGTGGCCTACACCGAGTTCCTGGAGGCCCTCGGCGTGTGCGATGGCCTGAGGCCGGGAGCCGTCGGAGAACGCCTCGGGGCCTGCCAAGGCTACGAGTTGCGGCCCTCGGGCCTCGCCGTACGCCTCGGACTGGAGGACGCTCTCGCCAATGCCTGGGCCGCCGACGTCAGGAGCGGGTGGACCAAGTTCGCACACCCGTACACGCCATACGAGTTCACGAAGGCGCCGGCCCACCTGGCGGGAGCGACCGAGGTCGCCGGGCTCGGCTCCGCCGCCCGGCGCGAGTTCGCCGAACTGCTGATGCACGGGCTCCGCACCTGGGGCGAGGAGGTTCTCACCGTCACGGTGCACAGGCCCACGTACCCTTTCAAGGACGCGCACGTCTGGCCCACTCCGCTGGCCTCCTACCTCCGAAGCCTGGCTTGGCTTCCCGTGGAGGACCCGGACGGCCCCTCCTTCGTCGAACCCCGTCGGGCTTGGTTCAGCACCGACGGCGAACTGCCGGCCTTCATCCCCGCGTTGCCCCTGTCAGCGCGGCGCCTGCTCACCGACAGGGGCGTCGTCGAGCGGATGCTCCGGCTCGGCCTTCGTAGGTGGGACGATCCGCAGCACGCCGGGGCGGCGGTGAAACAGCTGGCTGATGTGCTCGACGAAGGCGACGTGCCCGAGTACCTCAGTGTCTCCTTCAAACGGCACTACAAACAGGCGTGGTCTCACATCGCTCGGACGGGCCGGTGGCCCTGGGCACCGGGTGAGGAGGCCCGTCTTGTGGTCAGCCGCACCAATGTGCTCGGCACCTTCACCCCGTCGGCCGACGAAGCACCTGTCATCGTCTGCGACGAGGCGGATCCCCTGAAGGAAGCGCTCATCGAGCCGGCGGGGCATCCCCTCCTCGTCGCTCCGGAGGAGTCCGGTGACGCCGTCGTCCGTCTGGCCGAGGCGAACGGGCTGCGGGCGCAGCGCACGTCGGCCACCCACGTGCAGGTGCGTCATCGCGACGGCGCCCCCATCACGCCGTCGGGACAGGTGGCGCCGTTCACCAGAGGACGGGAGTGGCTGGTCACCGTGGTCGCGCTCGCCATGGAACTCAAGTCCGGGGCGTTCGTGCGCCGCAGCGAGCGCGGTGTCCGTGCAGCGCTCGAACGGCTCCGCGCCCTCCGCGTCGTACACGCCGACGACGTGGAGATCACCATCTCCGGGACGCCGGCCGAACCGCCGTCGTCGACGCGTGCCCTGCCGCTACCGGACGACGAGCACCCCACGGTAGTCGTCTGGAGGAGCGACGAGGGCTGGGACGAGCTTCAGGCGGCGACGCCCGCCGTCGCACAGCTGCTGGGCAGGCCATGGCTGCAGGACGCGCTGGAACTGGTCCTGGTCAAACTCGAGCGGAGCTTCGGCGGCAGTAGCCCGACACTTGTCGACGACAGCGTCCTCGCCGCGGCACTGGACACGACCGAGGCCAAGGTCGCCGAGATCCGGCGCAACCTCACCGGTGATGTGCAGGACACAGTGAGACTGCTCCGCCCGGTACTGGCCTGCCTGGCTGCCGACGTCTGGAACGAGGAGGCCGCCCACCTCCTCGGCCGTGCGGCCGGCGAGCGCGAACTCGCCGGGGTCCTCGACCGGCTCGCGCCCGGCCTGCCACTGCCGTCGGCGGAGCTGGTGGCCCTGGCCCGCTCCTGCACGAAGCCGGCAGAGCTCAGGGACGAACTGGGGCTCGACTTCCAGCAGTTCAACGCCGCACTGGCCACTCTCGGCCCCGGATACTCCCCGGACTACTACCCCGACCGCCACGAACAGGTCTTCGGCGACTTCGTGCGCGCCCGCTCCGGAATCCTCTTCGACCGGCTCCGCGAGCGGTACGCCGTTGCGGCGCAGCAGGGCGAGGACATCTCTGGCTACGCCGCGGCCCGCGGTCTCCACGACCTCCGGCCGGACCCGGATTGGCTTCCCCGCTTCATCACCCCGCCCGAGGAGGCGATGCGCGACAGGGTGCGGGAATGGCTCCGGGCACATGGAGCCGACGGCGACCTCGAACGGCCCACCGAACTCGAGCCCGTCGACCGGCTCCGCGCACGCAACACGGCCGCACTCGACGCCCTCGTCCCGATACTGCCCCCCCTGGTAACCGCCTGGTGCCGCCGTCACGGCGTCCAGGTGCCCGCGGGATGGCACGGAGCGGTGCTGATGGAATGCAGGAGCCACATCGACGGGACCGGGCTGGGCGACCTGCTGCCGCTGAGCGAGAAGCACCTGCTCGACGCGGTGGAACGCGCCGTGGGATGGCCTGACGGAATGCCGCACGCCACGGACCCTGCGGCACTGGGCCTCACCGCCAAGGACTTCGCGCAGGCGGCGGCACTGACCCAGGGCTCCGGCGGCTCCACCACCGTCGCCCCGCGCACGATCATTATCGGGGACGCCGAGGTCAGAGTCGGAAGCGACCAGCTCTCCACCATCGCGGACATCGCCTCGAAGACCATCGACGAGGCGTTCCTCGCCCAGTCGGGCAGAGTACGCCTGGACACCGTGACCGGTGTACCCCGGCCACGAAGCGGAGGCGGGCCCTCTCCCAAGCCGCGCATCATCGTCGCGAAGATGAAACGGACCAACGAGGACCAGCGGTCCGCCATCGGCCTCGTCGGGGAGGTGGCCGCACGTGCCTGGCTCCAGCGCCACTACCCCGACGTGCGGTGGACCTCGGGCTACGCGGCCGTCGTCAACGGCGACGACGAGGCGTCCGACTCCCTGGGCTACGACTTCGAGGTCACCTGGCGTGACACCACCCGGTTGTACGAGGTGAAGGCGCTGAGCGACCCGTGCGCCGAGCGGGTGGAGTTCGAACTCGGACCGTCCGAGGTGGACGCGGCCCGCCGCCATGCCCGGAGCAACCGCTACCGCATCCTGCTGATCACCTCGGCCCTCGTCCCGGAGGAACGCCGCGTCTTCGACCTGCCTAACCCGTTCTCGGCCCAAGGGCGTGACCGCTTCAGGATGGTCAGCCGGGGTGTGCGCTACCAGTGCTCGCCCCTGGGAAAGGAGCGGCCCTCCGACTCGCACTGATGGAGTGGCCTAAGCCGTGATGGTGGTGCGCAGTCCTGTGCACCAGGAGGAGGGGAGCCGCTCGGGTACTTCTCGATGAGTTTCCCAGGTGACCTGCCAGCACCTGCTGTGTGGCGGGCGGAAGCAGACCCCGCGTTTGAAGGTCCCGGTCGCGACGTCACCGTTGCGTGGCCGGCCTCGCGAGAAGCCGCGCTGTCAGTCCATGGCGGTAGGCTCCACCAGGGATTTGTCGGATCCTGAGGGACGCAGCGGTGAGAAGGCGAGCGCAGTGGCAGCAACGGGAGGGGACCCGCGGCGGACACCCGGTCCGGCCGTGCCCAAGCCGGGACCGGTCCAGCCCGCCCAGCAGTGGTTCCAGGAGCGTCCCTCTCCCTACTCCTGGGAGCAGGACGCGCTGGACCACGGTCCTGCAGCTGGAGTACGCGGGTGAGCAGTCCCTTGGCGCCCGGCTGCGCGGCAAGGGACAGCTCAGCTATGACGAACTGGAACGCTTCGGCGAGGACCTGTTCCTCGCCCTCGACCAGCTCGCCGCGCACGGCGTCCGGCACCGCGACATCAAGCCGGACAACCTCGGCATCCAGCGCCGCAAGGACTTCACCTGGCAGCTCAAGCTGTTCGACTTCTTGCTAACGGACGCCTCCGACCGTGACGTGAAGGCCGGCACCCGCGGCTATCTCGACCCGTTCCTCGGGTCCGTGCGCCGCCCGCACTTCGACGACCACGCCGAACGCTACGCCGCGGCCGTCACCCTGCACGAGATGGCGAGCGGCGAGCGGCCGCTGTGGGGAGACGGCCGCATCGACCCGCTCACCAACGAGTCCGCCGAGCTGTACATCGCCAGTGAGCTGTTCTACCGGCCCCTGCAGTCCGGCCTGACCGCCTTCTTCCGGCGCGCTCTGCACCGGGATATCGAGCACCGCTTCGACACGCTGCGGCAGATGAAGGACGCCTGGCAGAAGGTGTTCCGGGACGCCGACACGGACCGGCCGCCGACCACCCCCTCCACGGTGGGCACCGAGGCGGAGGACACCGAGCAGGCACGGGACCGGGCGGCGCTGGCCGCCGACGCCCACACGGAGCTGGAACTGGCAGGCCTGTCGCCGCGTGCGGTGACGGTCGCCGCCGGCCTCGGCGCCACCACGGTGGGTCAGCTGCTGGACGTCCAGCCCTCCATGATCTCCAAGGCCCGTGGCGCTGGCCCGCTGGTGCGCAAGGAGCCGAACCGCCGCCGCAACCAGTGGGTGGCCGCCCTGCGGGGCAGGGCCGCCGTACCGGCCGCGCGCAAGGCCGCTGCTCCGGCCAAGGACGACGAAGCGCAGGCCGGGGTCACCGGCATCCTGTCGGTCGACGGCATGGTCGACCTGCTGACCCCGCCGTCCGGCCGCAAGGGCTCGCACCGCGCCGACGTGGTACGCCTCACCCTCGGACTGCCGCCCGAGGACGGCGGCCTGTCCCCGCTCGGCCCCTGGCCCGTGCAGGCGCGGATAGCCGATTACCTGGGTATCAAGCAGCCGCCGGTCTCCCGCCACCACCGGGCCGAGATCAAGCGGTGGGCCGAGGTCGAGTGGCTGCAGACGGTGTGCACGGAACTGGTCGAGATCGTCGCCACCTTCGGCCGCGTGATGACCGCCTCGCAGGCCGCGCAGGAACTGCGTGCCCTGCACGGCGCGCAGGACGACACCCCCGAGCGCGTGCTGGCCCGGTCACTGGCGGTCGTCCGGGCCGCCGTCGAGGCGGAGACCCGTGAGGAGGAGGGACACGAACCACGCCTCGCGACGACCTGAACCCCCGCGAACTGGCCGACTACGCGGCGGAGCTGGGCACGACCGCAGAGAAACTCGCCGGCCGGGAGCCCCTTCCGGGACGCGCCGAGGTGGTGCGGGAGCTGCGCGCGGTGCCCGTCCCGGAGGGCTTCGCGCCGCTCGCCGACACCCGTCTGGTGCAACTGGCCGCCGCCGTGGCGTCGTCCGTGGTGCGCCACACCCCGCGCCTCGAGCTGTACCGGCGTGACCTGAGCCTGGAACGCGCGCTGCGCATCTCGCAGGCCGGCGCGGGCGTGCGACCGGACCGGGGGATCACCGCGACCGAACTCGTCGCCCGGGTAGGAGCCCGTTTCCCCGACCTGAATGTCCTGTCGGACGGCCGGGAGCCGACCCCCGTGGTGCTGGAGGACGCACTCCAGGCGGCCCGCTTCGACCTGCGGCACGACGACGAGGCCGGACGTTTCCTCCCTCCGCTGCTGAAGTCCACCGGTCCCTGGTCCTCCACGGGCTCGGTCACCAGCATGCTGCCTCCGGCCCGGTCCGTGGTGCGCCGCGAGCCCGAGGACCCGCACGGTGAGCTGCGCGAGCAGCTCGCCGAAAGCGTCCGCCGCGGAGGCTTCCTCGCCCTGACGGTCAAAGCCGCCCGTCTGCAGGGCACGGCAGAGATGATCGCCGCCCGCTTCCCGGTGGTGCCCGTCGACCTCGGGGCGCTGTTCCTGCGGGAGTTCAGGCGGCTCGTCGAGGAGAAGGGTCAGGACTGGCGGACGGTCCTGCGTGCCGACGCGGCCTCCGCGCCGGGCAGGGTGAAGCCGGGCCTCGCCACGTTCGTCCGCGTTGTGTGGCAGCGGGTCGCCGACGACCTCGCCGCCTGCTCCACCGAGCCGCGCACGGTGCTCTTCCTCCACGACGCGGGTCTGATCGCCCGGTACTGGGACGAGGGCGGGCGTGCGTTCCTGGTCACCCTCCAGGCAGCAGCCCGCCGGCCGTCGGAGGGGCCGCACGGCCTGTGGCTCCTGTGCCCGATGGAATCCAGCATCCAGGACCCGCGACGGACGGACGGTCCAGGCACTGCGCAATGACGGAGAGGTGGCCTACCTGGCCGGAGGGTTCCTCAAACAGCCCGCGTAGATGGCGAGAAGAGGCACGCCTGTCAGAAGGACCAGCAAGAATACGGCCATGGTGGCGATCATCAAGTGCCGTGACAACGAGGACGAGTACCTGGAGTTCCTTGAGGACTTGCATCAATCCCGGCGGTACGAATGGGAGTGGTCGTTCACGCGCCGGCGTGACCTGTGGTCCAAGGGCCGTCACCTGCTCCTGATCGCCTCCATGGACGCTAACGGGCGCTTCGAGGTCACCCGCGTGGGGAAGTCCGTCCGCCGACGCGGAGCCAGGGACCAGGATCAGCAACTGCGCGTCACTCATGTGCGCCGACTGCGCAGGCCCCTTCCGCTCGCCGAGCTACTCGACGGACTGACCGCGGCTCAGCGGCGCCATCTGGTCGAGGAGGGTCACCAGAGCAAGGGGACGGGCGAGGCGATACGCGTCCTGCTGCTGGGGCTCCGGCCGGAGCTGACGGAAGCGGTCCAGCTGATCGAGGGGGCCATCGAGTCCTGGGACTTCGGCGACTCGCGGGCGGCACAGGAAGTGGCACTGCAGCGCGATGCGACCCTGGCCGTCGCACGCATGGCCGGGATGCAGGCTTCACAGCTGGCGGAGTGGGACCCGCCTGCGGAGGAACTGTACGACGACACGGTGCCCCCGCTGTTCCTCGACATGGTGGGCGCAGCCCGCCACCCGGACGAGCTGCTTGACGCGCCGGAGCCGCGTCCGCAGGACCCTTCCGCCCGTTCCGGCAGGATGAGTGATCAGCCGGCACTCGAGGACCATCTCGTCATGCACGACACCCGTGCGATGCACGGATGGCTCAGCGACGAGACCAACCATGTGGCCTGGCGCAGGTTCCAGGAACACGACCGTACGCTGTTGGTTGCGAACGCCAACCGCACCCTGGCGGAGCAGGCCCTCGGTTGCGACATCATCTTCTACAACGTCACGCGCCACAGCCTCGTCCTCGTGCAGTACAAGAAGCTCGACGCCGAGCGAGGCGGTTTCTACTACCCGAACAGCGACCGGAACCTCGCCAAGGAACTGAAACGGATGAGGAGCCTGGACCGGTACGCGGAGATGCAGGCCAGTCTGGCCGACGAGCAGCGGTTGGACCCGAGTCCGAGCTGGATCAAGCTCTGCCATCCGCGTTCCGTACTGCCCCACACGACGGAGATGATCCACGGCATGTACTTCTCCCGTCGGCAGTTCGAATCGCTGCGCGACGACGCCCGGCTGAAGGACGGACGAGGCGGTGCCCTCCGGTTCGGCTACAAGAACGTCCCGGCCTACCTGGACAACACGCTGTTTACGCGCCTGGTCGAGACGGGCCAGATCGGCACCACCGGCACAAGCACTGACCTCGTCCGCCAGCAGGTCATCCGCAGCTTCCGTGGGCAGCGCAACCTCGTGCTCGCCACGCTGAGCGGGGAGGAGCCGCCGCAGGCGGCGCGGAACGCGCAGCGCCGACAGACACGCTGAGCGAAGGGCCCTCCGGAAGCGGCTGCGGCTCCACTCAGACGGGCATCCGGGGGACGCCGCCCCGACGACTGATGTCGAAGGCAAGGCGGTAGATGTCCGGCAGGTCGACGGAGTCCGGGCCGCGCTTGGTCACCACGCCGATATCGTAGAGTTCCTGGACGAGTACCGCTGGATCGTCGAGGTTCCGGGGACCGCTGCCGCCCTTCTCGCTCTCCAGCAATGGACTACGTCTTGGCCCATTGGTGGCCCACCCAGAGCGGTGACCCGTCCCCCTGGAGCGCATCGAACAGCGGGTACGTCGGCACATCGTCCCCCACCTCGGCGCGCTGCCGCTCAACAGCATCGGAACGGAAGCGCTGCGGAGCTGGAAGAAGCGGTTGGAGAAGGACCTCGGTCCCACCTCCATCCGGCTCGTCTGGGCAACGCTGTCCGGCATCCTGCAGGCGGCCGTCGAAGACCGCCGGCTCGCACGCAACCCCTGCCGCGCCAGTACGGTTCGACCTCCGGCAGCCGCTCCCGGGCGGGTCGAAGTGTGGCCGCCAGAGCGAGTGCTTGCGGTGCGTGCCGCTCTGCCGGAGCGCTACCGAGTCCTCATCGAAATCGGTGCGGGACTCGGGCTCCGGCAAGGAGAGGCGTTCGGCCTGGCCAGGGAGGACATCGACTTCGATCAAGACGTCGTCCGGATCCGACGGCAGGTCAAGATGGTGCGGACGAAGCTGTGCTTCGCACTTCCCAAGGGGCGCAAGGTGCGTGACGTGCCCTTGCCTCCCAGCGTGGCCAAGGCCCTGTGGCGGCACATCGACCTCTTTGCGCCCCTGCCGATCACCATGCCGTGGGACGCCCCGAGCCCCCCGCAGACACCGGTGGAAGCCAAGCATTGCCGGCCGAGGACGTACAACCTCCTGGTGACCGGACGCGAGCGGAAGGCGACCAACCGGAACTACTTCAACTCCTACGTCTGGAAGCCCGCTCTGGCCGGAGGCCGGCGTGATTGCCCCGCTGGAGGAGAGCGCTCCGGACGGAGCCCGCGTGTGGGAGCTCTCGCGAGAGCACGGCTACCACGCCCTGCGGCACTTCTACGCATCCGAGCAGTTGGAGGCCGGTGAGTCGGTCGTCTCCCTGGCTCGGTGGCTCGGCCACTCGGACCCCGGGTTCACGCTCCGGAAGTACGCCCACTTCCTGCCCCGCGCGGGCGCACGTGGCAGCGCCGCCATAGACGCCGTCTTCGGGTAGCTCCCAAGCAACTGGGAACAGCCCGGCCCCGGCCCAAAGTCCCAGAGAAGTCCCAGAGAAGTCCCAGAGGCGCTGCCGCACCCCTTCCAGACCCGCATTCGTGCAGGTCACATAGGGTGCGGCGGCAGCCGTTGCTCAGATATCCCGGAAGGTCTCGATCCGCGCTCCCACCGTGTTGAGCCGCTCCGCCAGATCCTCGTAACCACGGTTGATGACATAGACGTTGCGCAGTACGGACGTACCCTCCGCCGCCATCATCGCCAGCAGCACCACCACGGCCGGGCGCAGTGCGGGCGGGCACATCATCTCGGCCGCGCGCCAGCGGGTCGGGCCCTCGACGAGTACGCGGTGCGGGTCGAGCAGCTGGAGGCGGCCGCCGAGGCGGTTGAGGTCCGTGAGATAGATCGCGCGGTTGTCGTACACCCAGTCGTGGATCAGGGTCTTGCCCTGGGCGACCGCCGCGATGGCCGCGAAGAACGGCACGTTGTCGATGTTCAGGCCGGGGAACGGCATCGGGTGGATCTTGTCGATCGGGGCCTCCAGCTTGGACGGCCGGACCGTGAGATCCACCAGGCGGGTACGGCCGTTGTCGGCCGTGTACTCCGGGGAGCGGTCGTGGTCGAGGCCCATCTCCTCCAGTACCGCGAGCTCGATCTCGAGGAACTCGATCGGTACGCGGCGGATGGTCAGCTCCGACTCGGTGACCACAGCGGCGGCGACCAGGCTCATCGCCTCGACCGGGTCCTCGGAGGGGGAGTAGTCGACGTCCATGTCGATGTTCGGTACGCCGTGCACGGTGAGCGTCGTCGTTCCGATGCCCTCGACGCGTACGCCCAGCGCCTCCAGGAAGAAGCACAGGTCCTGGACCATGTAGTTGGAGGAGGCGTTGCGGATGACGGTCACCCCGTCGTGCCGCGCGGCCGCGAGCAGCGCGTTCTCGGTCACCGTGTCACCGCGCTCGGTCAGGACGATCGCACGGTCGGGTGTGACGCTGCGGTCCACCCTCGCGTGGTACTGACCCTCCGTCGCGGTGATGTCCAGGCCGAACCGGCGCAGCGCGATCATGTGCGGCTCGATGGTGCGGGTGCCCAGATCGCAGCCGCCGGCGTACGGCAGCCTGAAGTGGTCCATCCGGTGCAGCAGCGGACCCAGGAACATGATGATGCTGCGGGTCCGCCGGGCCGCCTCCGCGTCGATGCCGTCCAGGTCGAGATCGGCCGGAGGGACGATCTCCAGATCGGTCCCGCCGTTGACCCAGCGGGTGCGCACGCCGATGGAGTTCAGCACCTCCAGGATGCGGAAGACCTCCTCGATCCGCGCCACCCGGCGCAGTACCGTGCGTCCCTTGTTGAGCAGTGAGCCGCAGAGCAGCGCCACGCATGCGTTCTTGCTCGTCTTGACGTCGATGGAGCCCGACAGTCGGCGTCGTCCGACCACCCGGAGATGCATGGGACCCGCATACCCGAGGGAGACGATCTCGCTGTCCAGTGCCTCACCGATCCGGGCGATCATCTCAAGGCTGATGTTCTGGTTGCCTCGCTCGATCCGGTTCACCGCGCTCTGGCTGGTACCCAGGGCATCGGCGAGCTGAGTCTGTGTCCAGCCACGATGCTGTCGTGCGTCACGGATGAGCTTGCCGATGCGTACGAGGTAGTCGTCGGTCATGAGGCGAGGCTATATCGCATATGAGATGGCGACCAATTCAGCGTCGATTTCGGCCTCTTGTCCCTTATATCTCACATGTCATCGTGTGGTGCATACAAGAGACTCAGTGCCATCTGAACGTTTTCATTTGTGATGTCCGGGCACAGAAAAGCGAGTCGGGCGACCGTCCCGCTCTCCCGGCTCCAGACCCTCGTCGTGCCCTGCGGAGCACGGATGTGGTCAGCCGCTCGAGGTGGGCGGGTTGGGGCAGATCCGGACGACGAAGGCCGGCTCGACGCCGTGGGCGCCGAGCCAGCCTTTCCGGTGGTGCATCCCCCACGGGGGCGAGCCTTCCGTTCGACCGGGCGGGTCAGTCCGTGCCGAACTCCATCGCGGCGCGGTCCAGCATTTCGTCGTCACCGGAGACCTGGCCGCGGGACGCGATGGCCTCGGCGCCGCCCTGCGGCATGGTGCCGATCAGCCCGGTCGCGGCCGCCTGGGCGGCACCGATGGCGGGATTGGCGGTGCCGATCAGGCCGAGTCCGGCGTACTGCTCCAGCTTGGCGCGCGAGTCGGCGATGTCGAGGTTGCGCATGGTGAGCTGGCCGATCCGGTCCACCGGGCCGAACGCCGAGTCCTCGGTGCGCTCCATGGACAGCTTGTCCGGGTGGTAGCTGAACGCCGGGCCCGTGGTGTCGAGGATCGAGTAGTCGTCACCGCGCCGCAGCCGCAGCGTCACCTCGCCGGTGACGGCCGCGCCGACCCAGCGCTGCAGCGACTCGCGGATCATCAGCGCCTGCGGGTCCAGCCAGCGGCCCTCGTACATCAGCCGGCCGAGGCGCCGTCCCTCGTTGTGGTACTGGGCCAGGGTGTCCTCGTTGTGGATCGCGTTGACCAGGCGCTCGTACGCCGCGTGCAGCAGGGCCATGCCGGGCGCCTCGTAGATGCCGCGGCTCTTGGCCTCGATGATCCGGTTCTCGATCTGGTCGGACATGCCCAGGCCGTGGCGGCCGCCGATGGCGTTCGCCTCCATCACCAGGTCGACGGGGGAGGCGAACTCCTTGCCGTTGATCGTCACCGGTCGGCCCTGCTCGAAGCCGATCGTCACGTCCTCGGGGAGGATGTCGACTTCAGGGTCCCAGAACCGCACGCCCATGATCGGATCGACGGTCTCGATGCCGTTGTCCAGGTGCTCCAGGGTCTTCGCCTCGTGAGTGGCGCCCCAGATGTTGGCGTCGGTGGAGTACGCCTTCTCTGTGCTGTCGCGGTAGGGCAGGTCGTGGGCGAGAAGCCACTCCGACATCTCCTTGCGGCCGCCGAGCTCGGTCACGAAGTCCGCGTCCAGCCAGGGCTTGTAGATCCGCAGGTGCGGGTTGGCGAGCAGGCCGTACCGGTAGAACCGCTCGATGTCGTTGCCCTTGAAGGTCGAGCCGTCGCCCCAGATCTGTACGTCGTCCTCGAGCATCGCCCGGACCAGGAGGGTACCGGTGACGGCGCGGCCGAGCGGCGTGGTGTTGAAGTAGGCACGCCCGCCCGAGCGGATGTGGAACGCCCCGCAGGTGAGCGCGGCCAAGCCCTCCTCCACCAGCGCCGCGCGGCAGTCGACCAGGCGCGCGATCTCGGCGCCGTAGGTCTTCGCGCGGCCAGGCACCGAGGCGATGTCGGGCTCGTCGTACTGGCCGATGTCGGCGGTGTAGGTGCACGGGATGGCGCCCTTGTCGCGCATCCACGCGACGGCGACCGAGGTGTCGAGGCCACCCGAGAAGGCGATGCCGACGCGCTCTCCGGCGGGAAGGGAGGTGAGGACCTTGGACATGGGAAGAGTATGCAGGATTCTGCATGATCATGCAACGTGTCGCTGGGAATTCGCCGTGGCGCGGTATTCATCCGGCATCCTCGGCACTCTCGGTCGCGCGACCGAGAGTGCCGAGGCGGAAGCCGAACGACTCGGTTCATCGAGGAAACGGCTCGATGGGGCGAGACGGGACTGGGACCAGTCGTTGTCCTTTGCCGGCGAAGTCAGTCGGTTGGCGTGCGCTGACCTGCCTCGACTGGATCGGCCGGCAAATGATCACGTCAGGCGGGTTGTCCCGTCCCGGATGATCTGACCTGGGGCGACCAGATCGGTTGAGACGCCTGGTCGCCGGGAATCCCAGCTGACATGGTCCGGGGCGCCTGGGTGCCGGTGCTGTCCCAGTCGATCGGGTTCGGCTTTGCTGTTTCACACTGGCAGGTCTCGTTAGGATGCCCTGAGCATGGACGTGAATGCAGGGAACGAGATGATCGCCATCCCGCCGGGGCAGGTCACGCTGTCGGACCGGCGGACGCAGCGCAGTTGGTCGGTCGAGCTTGCGCCCTATCAGCTCGCGGCATTCCCGGTCACCCAGGCGTTGTACGCCCAGATCACAGGCCAGCGGCCGAGTGCCGCCCATGGGGACCAGTTGCCCGTCGAGTGCGTTTCTTGGTGGGATGCGGCGCGGTTCTGCAACACCCTGTCCCAGTGCGACGGGTTCACGCCCGCGTACCACCTCCTTGACGACGGCGAAGGTGGCGAAGGTATCGAGTGGGACGCGTCCGCCGACGGGTACCGACTGCCGACCGAAGCCGAATGGGAGCACGCCTGCCGTGCTGGTACGACCGGGCCGCAGTACGCGCCGCTCGACGAGATCGCCTGGTACCGCGGCAACTCGCACGAGCAGATCCACGACGTGGGTGGCAAACGGCCCAACCCGTGGGGTCTTTACGACATGCTCGGCAACGTCTGGGACTGGTGCTGGGACGTCTACGATGCCGAGGCCTACGGCACCTACCGGGTGCTCCGTGGCGGTGGTTGGTTCGATGAGCACTGGAGTTGCCGTGCCTCTGCGCGGCGCCGCAGCCACCCGACATTCCAGGTCGACGACGTAGGGTTCCGCATCGCGCGCTCCATCGTGTGACCATCGGTTCCCGTTCTGAGGCATCAAGCGAATCATCGGAGACGGGGATCAGGTCGACAGAGACGGGACACGGGTCGTGGGCGGGACCGGAAGTAGACGCGGCCACCAGGCATTCGCCAGCAGCACCGCCTCCGGAACCCCGACCCGCTCGAAACCCCCATCCTGCCTGGCCGCAGGTCAGACGGGTCACCTCGAACGCTTCCGCGTCCTTCGGTCGGATCCGCTCATCGGCGCGGACATCGACAACCACCGCAGAGCCGTCCGAACGGCGTACGTAAGTAGTCCGGAGCGTGCCGACGCTCACGCTCGCCGTCGTTCCAGTGCAGCCAGAACGGCTGCGAGGCGATCCCCACCACTTCGGGATCGAAATCCATCAGCAGAAGCCGGTCCCGCTCCAGCCGCGACTCGAAACCGACGTGCCGCCCGGTCGTCGCCGCCCAGTACCAGCCCGAGAAGTGACGCTCACCACGCGACCAGCGAAACGGCCGTACCGCGGGCACGTCCTCGAACCGCGCCGTCGCGCAGTCCAGCAGCGGACCCCGCCGACGCCCACGTACAGCATCCACGTACGACAGCTGGACGCACTTCGCCGGCAAGGAAGCCGAAACGACCGGGATCGCTGTCGAACGCCTCGATTGGAGGACAGCGGACAAAGTCGTGCTGCACATGACCGCGGCGCGGCGATGTATTAGTGTTATCTCGACATCGAGATATCTGTACGAGGCGTATCGCCCCCGAGTCACTAAGGCTTACCTAAGTTAGCCCAACCTTAGCGGATCGGCTCCAGGCTGCGACGGCAGGATGGCCGCGGTACGCGCACATTGATGAAGGAGACTGTCGTGTCGGCGAACAGCTTCGACGCCCGCAGCACGCTGCGCGTGGGCGACGAGTCGTACGAGATCTTCCGGCTGGACAAGGTCGAGGGCTCGGCCCGTCTGCCCTACAGCCTGAAGGTGCTGCTGGAGAACCTGCTCCGCACCGAGGACGGCGCGAACATCACCGCCGACCACATCCGCGCGCTCGGCAACTGGGACTCCCAGGCGCAGCCGAGCCAGGAGATCCAGTTCACGCCGGCCCGCGTGATCATGCAGGACTTCACCGGCGTGCCCTGTGTCGTGGACCTCGCCACCATGCGTGAGGCCGTGAAGGAGCTCGGCGGCGACCCGGCGAAGATCAACCCGCTGGCCCCGGCCGAGCTGGTCATCGACCACTCCGTCATCGCCGACAAGTTCGGCACCCCGGACTCCTTCGCCCAGAACGTGGAGCTGGAGTACGGCCGCAACAAGGAGCGCTACCAGTTCCTGCGCTGGGGCCAGACCGCCTTCGACGAGTTCAAGGTCGTCCCGCCCGGCACCGGCATCGTCCACCAGGTCAACATCGAGCACCTGGCCCGTACGGTCATGGTCCGGGGCGGCCAGGCCTACCCGGACACCCTCGTCGGCACCGACTCGCACACCACCATGGTCAACGGCCTCGGTGTGCTGGGCTGGGGCGTCGGCGGCATCGAGGCCGAGGCCGCGATGCTCGGCCAGCCGGTCTCGATGCTCATCCCGCGCGTCGTCGGCTTCAAGCTGACCGGCGAGCTGCCCACCGGCACCACCGCCACCGACCTGGTGCTGACCATCACCGAGATGCTCCGCAAGCACGGTGTCGTCGGCAAGTTCGTCGAGTTCTACGGTGAGGGCGTCGCCGCCACCTCCCTCGCGAACCGCGCCACCATCGGCAACATGTCGCCGGAGTTCGGCTCCACCGCCGCGATCTTCCCGATCGACGACGAGACCCTCAACTACCTGCGCCTGACCGGGCGCTCCCCGCAGCAGGTCGCGCTCGTCGAGGCGTACGCCAAGGAGCAGGGCCTCTGGCTCGACCCGGCCGCCGAGCCCGACTTCTCCGAGAAGCTCGAGCTGGACCTCTCCACCGTCGTCCCGTCGATCGCCGGCCCGAAGCGCCCGCAGGACCGTATCGTCCTGGCCAACGCCGCCCAGCAGTTCGCGCAGGACGTGCGCAACTACGTCGAGGACGACGCCGAGGCGGGCAAGGAGTCCTTCCCGGCCTCCGACGCCCCGGCCGAGCACAACGGCGTCCCGACCCGCCCGACCCCGGTCACCGCCGCGGACGGCTCGACGTACGAGATCGACCACGGCGCCGTCACCGTCGCCGCGATCACCTCCTGCACCAACACCTCGAACCCGTACGTCATGGTCGCCGCCGCGCTGGTGGCCAAGAAGGCGGTCGAGAAGGGCCTCACCCGCAAGCCGTGGGTCAAGACCACGCTCGCCCCGGGCTCCAAGGTCGTCATGGACTACTACGACCGTGCCGGCCTCACCCCGTACCTCGACAAGATGGGCTTCAACCTCGTCGGTTACGGCTGCACCACCTGCATCGGCAACTCCGGCCCGCTGCCGGAGGAGGTCTCCAAGGCGGTCAACGACCACGACCTGGCCGTCACCTCGGTCCTGTCCGGCAACCGCAACTTCGAGGGCCGGATCAACCCCGACGTCAAGATGAACTACCTGGCGTCCCCGCCGCTGGTCGTCGCCTACGCCATCGCCGGCTCCATGAAGGTGGACATCACCAAGGACGCCCTCGGCACCGACACCGACGGCAACCCGGTCCACCTGAAGGACATCTGGCCGTCCGAGGCAGAGGTCAACGAGGTCGTCGCCTCCGCCATCGGCGAGGACATGTTCTCCTCGTCCTACCAGGACGTCTTCGCCGGTGACGCGCAGTGGCAGTCGCTGCCGATCCCGACCGGCAACACCTTCGAGTGGGACCCGCAGTCCACCTACGTCCGCAAGCCCCCGTACTTCGAGGGCATGACGATGGAGACCACCCCGGTCACCGACATCACCGGTGCCCGCGTCCTCGCCAAGCTGGGCGACTCGGTCACCACCGACCACATCTCCCCGGCCGGTGCCATCAAGGCCGACACCCCGGCCGGCAAGTACCTCACGGAGCACGGCGTCGAGCGCCGCGACTTCAACAGCTACGGCTCCCGCCGCGGCAACCACGAGGTCATGATCCGCGGTACGTTCGCCAACATCCGCCTGCGCAACCAGATCGCGCCGGGCACCGAGGGCGGCTACACCCGCGACTTCACCGCCGAGGGCGGCCCGGTCTCCTTCATCTATGACGCCTCCCGCAACTACATCGCCGCGGGCGTCCCGCTGGTCGTCCTGGCCGGCAAGGAGTACGGTTCCGGCTCGTCCCGCGACTGGGCCGCGAAGGGCACCGCGCTGCTGGGCGTCAAGGCCGTCATCGCCGAGTCGTACGAGCGCATCCACCGCTCGAACCTCATCGGCATGGGCGTCCTGCCCCTGCAGTTCCCGGAGGGCGCCTCGGCCGAGTCCCTGGGCCTGACCGGCGAGGAGACCTTCTCCTTCGCGGGCGTCACCGAGCTCAACGAGGGCCGCACCCCGCGTACGGTCAAGGTCACCACGGACACGGGCGTCGAGTTCGACGCGGTCGTCCGTATCGACACCCCGGGTGAGGCGGACTACTACCGCAACGGCGGCATCATGCAGTACGTGCTGCGCAGCCTGATCCGCAAGTAAGGCTCACGCACACACCGAAGGGCCGCATCCCGTCCGACGAGGGGGTGCGGCCCTTCGTCGCTGCCGGCAACCCTCTGCCTGCCCTTCGCGGCGGCTTCGGAGCTACGAGACCTCGACCCTGGCACCTAGTGCCCCTCCCGGCAACGTTTGCCCCGTCGCGACGCCCGGCACGCACGCGCGCTGCGTTGGCCGAAAACCCATGGAGCGCTGCTACGAGGGCCTTCGGCCGCCTTGCGATCGCACGCACCGGACGCCGCTCCTTGACGGGCGAACGTTGCCGGTCGCGGCACTAGACTTGAAGAGTTCTTCAATTGGCAAGTCATCGAGTCGACCGGCGAGGAAGGGACGGGACTGAAGGTGAGCGTATTCGCTGATGCCGTCCGTGAGCGTGTCCGGCAGGCGCGGGCCGACATCGAGGCCGCGTTGGCCGCCGGGGACGCCCACGGGGCCGAACTGGCCCGGGAGGAGCTGGAGGACGCGCTGCGGCTCGCTGCCCGGCACAACATCAGGATCGAGACGGAGGACGAGGTGAGCGACCAGTGAAGCCCGCGGTACCGCTGTACCAGGCGAAGGCCGAGTTCTTCAGGATGCTGGGGCATCCGGTACGTATCCGCGTCCTGGAGCTGCTGCAGGACGGGCCGATGCCCGTACGCGACCTGCTCACGAAGATCGAGATCGAGCCCTCCAGCCTCTCCCAGCAGCTCGCGGTCCTGCGCCGCTCGGGCATCGTGACCGCGACCCGCGAGGGCACCACGGTGGTGTACGAGCTGGCCGGCGGGGACGTGGCGGAGCTGATGCGGGCCGCCCGGCGGATCCTGACGGTGATGCTGGCCGGGCAGCAGGACCTGCTGGCCGAGCTGACCACCACCGACGCCCGGGCAACGTCATGAGCGAACCGCGCAAGCAGCGCGAGAAGGATGTCGAGCGGTGGCTGGAGAGGGGGGTGGCGCTGCGCGCCGCCTTCTATGTCTTCGGCACCCACCTGTTCGCCGGGTTCGTGTGGCTGCTGTTCTACATCGGCCGGCACGCCCACAAATGAGCCCGGTGCGGCCCCACGCCGTGAATCGCGCCGCAGCGGCGCACGTCGGCCCGGACGCCTGCGGCCCCGTCCTCACTTGAGGGCGGGGCCGCAGGTCACTCGGCGGCGCGGGGTCAGGCTTTCTCAGGAACTCGGTTGCGACGCCGTCCGCTCGTCCGGCCACCGGTCGCTGCACCACTGCCGCTGCTCACCGGCGGTGACCTGGTGGGCGGCGAGCGCGGTGGGCAGGTCGCAGTGGACCCGGATGGCGGGGCCCTTGGCGTCGGGGACGAGTGAGCCGTCGGCGGGGATCGCCGCGAGTTCCAGGGGTCGGCCCTCCTCGGCGAGCCGGCGGGCGGCCTGGGCGACGGCGACCTGGCCGCCGACCGACCAGCCGCGCAGTCCGGTCAGGTCCAGCACGACCGGGCCGCTGCCCCGGGCCTGCACCCAGCCGATCGCGCCGTCGAACCGGGCGATCGCCTCGGCGCCGAGGTGCCCGGCCAGGGACAGCACGCCGAGGCCGGGGTGGGTGGTGTAGCGCCACTCGATGGTCATCAGGGCCTCGGCTTTCTACAGGGGGAGGGTGATCCAGATGCTTTTGCCGCGTCCGTCGGTGTCGCCGCGTACGACGGCGGTGCCGCCCAGCGAGAGGGTGAGCTCGACGACGGTGGCCAGACCGGTGCCCGCGGTACTCGTGACCGCCGCGTACAGGGGCGGCTGGTAGGGGTGGCGGTCGTGGACGGCGAACGCGAAGGTGCCGGGCCCGGCGGCGTAGACGACGGTGACGTTCTCCGAGAGGACGGCGGCGTGGCGGACGCTGTTGGTGACCAGCTCCGACAGGATCAGCAGGGCGGGGTCCACGCTGGGATGGCGCCGGGAGATGCCCCACTCCGTCAGGACCATCTCCGTGGTCTCCCGCGCCATCCGTACGGCCGATCCCATGGCGGGCACGGTCAGTACATGCCGCAGTGGCAGCCTCTCCCACTCGGGGGCCATCAGCGCTCCTGTCCGGTGCCGAGGCGGAAGCCGGCCACCGTCCGGGGGCGGAGCCGCAGCAGGGTGTCGTGCGGTCCGTGGGCCCAGCCGGGCAGGGTGCGCCGGTAGTGGGCGGCCTCGTCCGGGTCCGTGACGACCTCGCACGGGCCGGTCGCGGACACACTCCAGCCGGTGCCGGTGGGCATGCGGACCTCGTCGGCGTGGTAGGTGAGCAGAACGCGCCCGGTCAGGGCGGCGGCCTGGACGGGGGTGCGGACGATCAGGCGCCCGTACTCCAGGACATGGACGGCGGGGCGGACGACCACGACCTCGCGCTGCACATAGGCCACCCGGCCCCGTGCGGAGCCTTCCAGGAGCCACAGGGCCTCGGTCCCGGACACCTCGGTCATCAGACGGTGGGCGGGGACGCTCATCGCATCGCCTTCCGTGTGTGGTGCGGGGCCAGGAGCCCGGCGTGTTCGAGGTACTCGCGGGCCCCGGCGATGGCCTCTGGAGTGGTGGCGTACTCCCGCCCCTCGTGGCGCAGCAGGTCGAGCGCGCCGACGGATTCCAGGGCTTGGCGCTGTCCGGGGCGGATGCCGGAGGTCATCACTGCGATGCCGCGGCGGTGGAGCTTCTCGACCGCGTCCTTGAGGACGAGGGCGCCGGTGGCGTCCATGGTGGTGACCCGGGACATACGCAGGATCACCACGCGGACGTCGGCGACCTCGGACAGCTCCAGCAGGAAGCGGTGGGCGCCGGCGAAGAACAGCGGCCCGTCGATGCGGTAGGCGACGATGTGCTCCGCGAGCAGCGCGTGTTCCTCGTCGCTGTGCTCGCCGGGCAGGTCGGGGCGGAAGTCGACCTGGTCCATACGGGCCTGGCGGGCCACCGCCCGCAGGGCGAGGGCCCCGGCCACGATCAGGCCGATGATGACCGCGTAGACCAGGTCCAGGGCGAGGGTGGCCACCGCCGTGAGGACCAGGACCACGGCGTCCGCGCGGGTCGCCTTCGCCATCGCCCGCAGCGAGCCGACCTCTACCATGCGGATCGCGGTCGCGATCAGCACCCCGGCCAGGGCCGCGAGCGGGATCTTGGAGACCAGCGGGGCAGCGGCGTACACGATCACCGCCAGCACGGCGGCATGGGTCAGGGCGGCCAGCCGTGAGGAGGCGCCGGTGCGGACGTTGACAGCGGTACGGGCGATCGCGCCGGTCGCGGGAACGCCGCCGAACAGCGGGGCGGCGATGTTCGCCAGGCCCTGCCCGAACAGTTCCCTGTCCGGATCGTGCTTCTGCCCGACCGTCATGCCGTCGGCGACCTGCGCGGACAGCAGCGACTCCAGCGCGGCCAGAGCGGCGACCGCGACGGCCGGGGCGAGCAGGGAGCCGAGCGCGGACGGTTCGACGAAATCGAGGGAGGGAGCGGGCAGTCCCGACGGCAGGTCCCCGATCGGGGCGGCCGCGTCCAGATGGAAGACCTGCGCGACGATCGTGGCGGCGACGACCGCGACGATCGAGAACGGGACGGTGGGCCGTCGGCGGGCCCCCACCAGCATCACGAGCGCCACCGCGGCCGCGAGCGCCACGGCGGTCCAGTTCGGCGACTTCACGAACTCCCCGATGGCGTGCCAGGTCACCACCAGGACCTTGTCGCCCTCCGGCTTGGCCACGCCGAGCGCGCCAGGGACCTGCTGCAGGCCGATCACGCAGGCGATGCCGAGAGTGAAGCCCTCCACCACGGAGGCCGGGATATAGGCCATGTAGCGGCCGGCCCGCGCCACGGCCAGGCCGAGCAGCATCAGCCCGGCGATCAGGCCGACCATCAGCACGCCGCCGGTGCCGTACTGGGCGACGATCGGCACCAGGACGACGGTCATCGCGCCGGTCGGTCCGGAGACCTGGAGGTTCGACCCGCCGAAGACGGCGGCCACCGTGCCCGCGACCACGGCGGTGGCAAGCCCCGCCTCGGCGCCCAGGCCGGATGAGACACCGAAGCCGAGTGCCAGCGGCAGGGCGACGATGGCGACGGTCAGCCCGGCCAGCAGGTCACGGCGCGGGTCGCGGCCCATCGCGGCCAGGTCGGCGCGGGACGGAAGCAAGGAACGCACCCGGGCGATGCCCCGGGCCACAGGAGTGCTCATGGGGCCGGAACCTCGGCTTCCCGCAGCTCGGCCAGCAGCTCGTTCTGCCCGGAGAGCATCTCGGTCAGGATCCGGCGGGCGGCCCGCAGCAGCTCCGCCACGTCGCCGCCGGCCAGCTCGTAGACGACGGTGGAGCCCTCTCTGGTGGAGGTCACGATCCCCGAGCGGCGCAGGACCGCGAGCTGCTGGGAGAGCGCGGCGGGCTCGATCTCGATCTCGGCGAGCAGGTCACGCACGGGCATCGGCCCGTCCTGCAGCAGGTCCAGCACCCGGATGCGCACCGGATGCCCCAGCATCCGGAAGAACTCCGCCTTCGCCTGGTACAGCGGAACCGGCATCGGCCTGTCTCCTCCTCATCATCGACATCGCCCGCGCATGCGGACCGCCGGGCGGCTGGTCACCGCCGGGGCACGGCACGCGCCCACGGTCGTCCGCGATCCTCGGCCGCGGGCGTCCTTGTACAAGGCGCGTCGCTCTCGCCGTGCCGGCGCCTGCATGCCCGGGGGTCGCGCCCCCGCACAGAAGGCGCGACCAGGGATCCATGATGTAGGCAATTGCAGAACTTTGCAATTTCGCAACCCCGTAGGTTGCAGTCCCGATGCTCCGTGCGACGTAAGCGGTTCTCCGAGTGCGGCCGTCACTCAGGTCGTCGACGTGCCAGTCCGCCCCGTCGTTCCGGTGGGCGGGCTGCGGGGGAGCAGCGGCTGTCGATCAGTGCAGCGCTTCGCCGTTACCAGAGCCCGATCGGGTGATGCGAACGCTGAAATCCGGCGCACTCGGCAGAGCGCCGCTTGGCTGAAACGTATGCAGGGACGCCCTGAACTGTTCGCGATCGAAGTGGAGCCGGAGGTACGTGCGTGGCTGGAAACTCTTACGCCTGACGACTACCGAGCCGTCGAGAGGTTCGCCGACCGGCTTGCGTCGGACGGCCCCCTCTTGCCTTTCCCGCTGGCCAGTCATCTCGGTGACGGCCTGAGAGAGCTTCGCATCGGTTCTGTACGCGTCACATACTGGCTGGCTCCCGGACGCAGAGCCGTTTTGCTCACAGTGTTCCGAAAGACCAAGATGCGGGAGGCGGAGCAGGTTCAGAAGGCGCAACGCGCGCGGAAGCTTTGCGAGGCCGAGCATCCGCCTGCGGGCGAGCACGACGTCTACAGTAGGCCTGAGGAGGCCTGATGAGCAGGGGTTACCACACGAGCTGGAGGGTCCCGCCCGAGCATCGGGAGGACGCCGCATACCGCGCTGCCGGGCGCCGTATGGACTTCGCACAGGCCGTCTACGAGCGCCGCTCCGCACTTGGCTGGAGCGCGGCAGAACTTGCAGACCGGGCCGGCATGACGGAGGAGGGCATCGAGCGCATCGAGGAGAGCGGTGTCGACCCGACCCTCGAACTGATCGAGCAACTGGCTGCCGCACTCGAATCCGGGGCAAGCATCGACCCACGTGCGACACCGGAGTTTCGCTTCGTGAGCCGTGCCGCCTGAATCAGCAGGGCCGCACCGAGGAGTATGTGAAGGCTCATGCGCCTAGAAGATCACTGAAAATCTTGTGTTGAGGGCGGCTTCCGCGACGGTTGGGCCGTCAGTGAGTCGGGGCAAGGGTCCAGGTGCCGTCGGCGGGTTCAAGGCCGAGGTTGATGAGCCGTCGGAGGTTGAGGGCGGCAGCGCGGTTGCGGATCCAGGTGTCGTTCTTGATGGTGCCGAGGTAGCGCAAGCGGCGGTTGCCTTTGGCGGTCAGCCAGGCGATACCGCGTTCGACGGGTGGCCGCCAGCGGCGGTAGGTGTCCTTCCAAGCGGGGTCGGCAGCCTGGGCGCGGGCGTCGGCCAGGCGCCGGTGCTGGGGGTGAACCCGCAGGACACGGCCGGTCTTGGAGGTGGTGCAGCGTTCACGCAGCGGGCAGCCGGTGCACAGCTTCTTGTACTGGGCCTGGCGGAACCCTCCCTTCAGAGGCTTGCCGAGGGGGAGGGTGTGCCCTGCCGGGCAGGTGACCTGGCTGTTTTCGGTGTCGATGTGGAAGTCGTCGCTGGTGAAGCCGCCGGGGACCGCCACCCGAAGCGGTGGCGGTTTGAGGACGGCGTCGTGGCCGGCCTGTTCGAGGTGTTCGCGCAGGTCGGCGGTGCCGTAGGCGGAGTCGCCGAGCACCTCGACCGGCTCGGCCTCGTCTGCCACATTTCCGTAACGCCGTTCCGTGACGCCCGCCGCTGACGGCAGGCCCGGGGTCAGCTCGTCTTGATGGGCACCCTGCCGGCGTCGTACACCTGTCCGGTGAGGGCGTTGACTCGGTAGGTTTCGACGGGAGCCGGTGCCTGCGCATCGTCGGTCTGTCCGGCGTGGGACGATGTCACGTTCACGAGCCAGTAGGGCTTCCACTTGCCGTCCAGGTCGTCCGCCTTCACGGTGACGGCCTTGGTCTGAAACTCGGCGTCGGTGCTTCCGTTGGCCCGCAACTGCGCCGCCACGGCCTTGTTTACCGCCTCCTCGGCCTGCCGTGCGTCGAGCTTGACCTCGGGGAGGTCTGCGCGCGTCGGGCCGAGGGTCACGTCGATATGAGATACGCGCCCGGCCCTGTCGATCTGGACGTCCAGCATCCTGGGCATCAGAACGTCGTTGTGAGTCCATCGCCAGTTCGTCATCCAGCCCAGGCTGGCCTTCTCGCCGACGGGATCGGTCTCCTGCACAGTCGCGCTCCTCGCCCATGGGTATTGCCGGCGCGCGTACGCCTGCGCAATCTCATGTGCCTCGCGGGCGGTGGTGGGCGCTTTCGCCCCCTTCACCGGGTATCCCATGCCGGTGGGCCGGTCGCTTTCCTCGAGGAGCACGTTCAGGTGCTTCTTGTCCGGCCAGGAGAGGCTGCCGTTCCCGAACAGCTCGGACTGGCCCTTCTCACGGATGTGCAAGTGGAAGATGACGTCCTTGCACGATGCGTCCGGGCAGGGCTGCTCATACAGCTGGCCGATCGTGTACCGGTCACCGAACGCTTCCCTCACCGCCGCCTCGACAGCGCGCTTCTGATCCGTATCCGCCGCGGAGAGGCCGCTGCCGTCAACGTTGGTGAAGGCGAGCATCGGGCGGGCGACGCCCAAGCCCAACAGGAACAGTGCGAGGGAGGCGATCAGTGCGCCCTTCACGCCGCCCTGCCACAGGAGCGACTTGCGCACGGTGAGTACGGTTGCGGCGATGGCGAGTCCCGCCAGTCCGCCGATGATGTTCATCTCGGCGTCCGAGCTGTCGCACACGCGCCCCAGGCCGTCGACGGTGGCCTGCGTGAATTCGATGGCCAAGGGCAGGGCGATGACGCCGACCAGGGCGGGAAGGGGCCGGCGGACTGCCAGGAGGGCAAGGGTGCCGACAGGCACCATCATCGCCAGGTTCCACAGCCCCTGCGTGGTGTGGAATGGCTCGGCGAACTGATGGTTGAGGACGCATACGTCGCTGGCCGGGCCGGCACCCATGAAGGTGACGCCGAGGACACCGGTGACGGTGAAGGCGAGTCCAGACCACCACAGGCCGTGAGTGTTGCCCAGCCGGCGAGCGAGCGCCCATGCCGCACCACCGAGAGTCAGGGCCGTCAATGTGCACGCGACCAAATAGCCGACGTGATGCTGGAAGATCGCGGAGAACACGGCGCGGTCCTTGCGTAGTCAGAGTGAGGTAGGCAGGGCCGCAGGCCCCGCCTGATCAGACGGAGCCTGCAGGGTGTTGGTTTCAGCAGTGTGTGCTCGGCGTCTGGAACGTGCCGCCGCTGTAGGTGAGGACACCGGCCATGCTCTTGCAGTAAGCGCTGCTACCCAGGCCCCACGACTTCTGCACGGTCTGGCCCGAGCTGATCGAGAAGGAGGAGGAGTACGTCGTAGATCCGCTGTACGTATAGCCGAGGCGGACGCTGATGGTAGAGCCGCCCGTCTTGGAGTACGTGGCGTACACGGTGGTGCCCGAAGTCTGCTTGTTGTACAGGATGCCGTTGGACAGCGTGGTGCACCGCTCCATGGGCTCGTTAGTGGCGGTGTAGCCGGAGCTGCTGCAGTAGGCGGCGGCCGACGCGGTCGGCGCGCTGAACATGACCGAGCCAGCCGCAATAGCAAGTGCGGTCAGCGTGACGTTGGCTCTGGAAGACATCGATGTGTGGGGGCGTACGGTGTCGGCGTCGCCGAACACCAGCAGGGTGGGCGCCTCGATCGTGGCGGCCTCCGCCGACCAGTCGTAGTCGTGCCCCAGCAGATCGGCCATCTTGGCGACCAGATGGCGCCGCGGGACCGCGAAACTCATCGGTCGCTCAGAAGTCGCCCTCCTTAAGGGCGTCGACGAAGGACGCCCAGCCCGGGGCACGGAAGACGAGCGCGGGACCTTCGGGGTCCTTGCTGTCACGGACGGGCGCGACGCCGGGGAGGCCGTCGGCGACCTCGACGCAGTTGCCGCCCTCTCCGTTGCTGTAGGACGACTTGCGCCACCTGATGGTGCTCATGGTCTCGTGTAGTCCTTCGCCACCGATTCGAGCAGGTCGAGGGACGCCATCGGCGACAGTGCGGCGGCCCTGACGAGATCGTATGACTTCTGGAAGCGCTCTACCAGGCCAGGATCCTCAATGAGTTGGCCGGTGTGGGCACCCTCGGCGTAGACAACGATCGGCGCTTCGTCGAAGGTCATCAGTCGGAACGCCTCCTGGATGAGGGCATGGGCCGAGGCGGCGAAGGGCAGCACCTGCACCATGACTCGATGCTCGCGCCCCAGCACAGCCAGGTGCAGCAGTTGTCCGCCGATGACGTCCGGCCCACCAAGTGGTACCCGCAGCACCGCTTCATGCAGGACTGCCCACAACATGGGCGGTGTTGAGACATCGAGAATGCGTTGGCGCTCCATGCGCGTATGGACGTGCCCCTCCACCTCCTCCTGAGGTGCGAGCGGAAGCGTCGTCCGGGTGATGGCGCGCGCGTAGCCCTCCGTTTGTAACAGACCGGGCACCAGAACCGGCGCGTACTCGCTGATCGTCTTCGCCTGCTGCTCCAGCTCCGCCGCGTCCGCGAAGTAGTCCGCAACTTTCGATTTGCGGGCGAGGCGGCACAGCCGCTGGAGGTGCTCGCCGCTGCCCAGCACCTCGTCGAGCAGTCTGGACAGGTCCAGTTGGGGCCGTCTCGTCGCTGCCTCCAGCTGCCCGACATACGTCCCCGAGCAGAAGGCCCGCTCCCCGAGCTGCTCCTGGGAGAGCATCGCGGCCTCGCGCAGACGGCGCAGCTCGGAGCCGTAGAAGGCCCTGGGGTCGGTGTACGGGTCCGTGTTCCTGGGCTGGGTCATCGCCGACGCCCCTTCACGCAAGGTACTTGCCGGGTTTTGCCTCCTACTGAGCGTAGCCATATGCGACCACGCTGTGAGGTGTGAACAGCGAATCGAAGCCATTCGTACTCATCCAGGAGTTGAGCGAGGCCCTGGCCGCGCTCGGCATCACGCTCCCGTCCCTCGGGGTTGACCACGCATCGAGCGCGCCGCTGGTCGAGCTGGGCCGGTGCAACCTCGACACGGCGCGGCGGCTCGCGACGGTGCTGAGGGAGGCGATGGCGCGATGAGCGACGGACTACCGGCCGGCACCATCGTTGTCGACGAGCGCACCGACCGCGTCGGTGAAGTCATGGGCGCCGAGGGGCCGTACGTCCAGTTGCGCCCGTTGCGCGGCGGCCGGGAATGGGACGCGGATTCGGCCCGCGTGAGGATCGCGACCCCCGCCGAGCGGCTGAGCATGGCACTGGCCGAGGCCAACGCCGCCAGCTCGGCCGCCTACGACTTGTCGCGCTGGAAGGCGTACCTGAGGTGACCCCGGGGAGCGGACACGGGGGCGTTCGTGGTCCAGCGATGACGACCGAGACGCTGAGAGGACGGCTGCCGCGGGCCGCCGCGGTCCGGTTCGGAAGTGGCCGCATACGACCCGGTCACGCCGTTCCGGTCGAGGCGAGGACCGGTGGCCCCGCCGACCGTGGCTCAGCGCTGCGGCCTTGGGCGCCAGGAAGCGCCGTGCGTCAGGCCGCGTCCACCTGGATGCCGTTGCGTCGGAGCAATGCCGCTGCCACGCCGTCCCCCGGACGCAGGCTGCCGGTGAACGTGCCGTCGTAGATCTGTCCGCGGCCGCACGACGGACTGCGGGCCATCAGAAGCGCGCTGCGGGCTCCAGCAGCCTGAGCGGCGGCCAGCGCCTGGCCGGCGCCGTCCACGAACTGCGCTGTGCAGTCCGTGCCCGTTGAGTCGAGCACCCTGGCGCGGCCCTGCAGGACGTCTTCCCCGTCTCCGCCAACGATCTCGGCCGCTTCACGCGGCGTGGGCAATCCGCCTGCCACCTCGGGACAGAACGCGACCGCACGTCCCTCGGCAACCAATGCCCGCGCCTGCTCGGATTCCACGGAGCGTCCGTTGTACCGACACGGCACGCCTGTCAGACACGCACTGACCAACACCGCTTCCATGAGGCCAGCCTATCGAGGGCGTTGGCGCGTCCGTCCCGTGCCCTCAGGTGGTGCTCAGCGAAGTGGGAACCGGCGGGCCGCGTTCGGTCCTGGTGCGGCAGGATGTGTTCCGGTGGTTCGGAGATCGGGGGCGGGCATGCTGGACGGGCTGAGCGAGTACTGCGCCGAGGCGCTGGCGGAGCACGGGTGCCCGTCGGTGTCCATGGCCGTGGCCGAGCGGGGTGAGGTGGTCTGCGCCCAGGCGTACGGGATGGCGGACACCGCCGCCGGGATTCCCGCCACGCCCGGCACCGCCTACGGGCTGGCCTCCGTCACCAAGCCGATCACCGCCACCGCCGTCTGCGTCGCCGCCGACGAAGGGTTGCTGGACCTGGACGCGCCCGTGCCGGGCGAGTACCGGTGGGTCGCGCCGACCGTGCGTCAGCTGTTGCGGCACCGGGGCGGTTTCGGGGCGCACTACGACTTCCACTACGGCGGCGGCGAGCGCCCGATCGATGCCGGCCGCTACAGCGTGCTCTACCGGGAGCCCGGCTCCGGCTTCGAGTACGCGAACCTCGGGTACCGGATCATCGGCCAGGTGCTGGAGGAGGCCACCGGGCAGCCGCTGGAGAAGTTCGTTCGCGAGCGGGTGTTCGAGCCGCTCGGGCTCACCGGCTGCCACATCGGGCCGGAGTACCCGGGGGCGGCACCCTCCGCGGTGCGGTACACCGTCGACGGCCGCGCGTACCCGGCCCGTTGCGACACCAGCCACCCCGGGGCCACCCTCGGCTGGGCCACCGCCCCCGAGCTGACGCTCTTCGCGCAGTCGTACGAACGGCTGCTGAAGCCGGAGACGGCCGCGGCGGTGCGGGACGGGCTGCCCTTCAACGCCCACCTCGGGTACGGGCTCGGCTGGTGCGTGTCGCGGGGCGGCGACGGGCCACTCGTCCAGAGCCACGGCGGTGGCATGGGCGGCGTCGCGGCGATGACGGTCGCCGTACCCGAGCAGCACCTCTCGGTCGCCGTACTGACCAACTCCACCAGCAAGGCGGCCCGCGACGCGATCGTCCAGTACGTACTGGGGGAGCTGGTCCCGAGGCACACGTCCGAACGGATCGACCCGGTGATCCGTGACGCCGCTCGCCCGCTGGACCTTCCGGTGGGCGCCTGGGCGGGCCCGATCGGCACGCCCGAGGGGGAAGTGCCCATCGTGCTCCGGCTGTCGGCGGACGGCCGGGTCGAGCTCCGGCTGAACGGCGAGAGCGCCATCGCCCCTGCACTCGCCTCCGAGGCCTGGGATCTCAAGGCCGACTTCCCTCTGCAACTTCCCACCGCCGACGCGCGCATCAACAGCCCCCGCCTCGGCCTGGCGCTCCGTCTCGTCGACGGACGGCTGACCGGCGTGGCCCACGCCTACAAGAACGGAGACGGCGAGGGCCTGCTGGGCAACTTCCTCACGCATCCCTGTGAGCTGCGGCCTCGCTGATGCGGCGGCCGGGGACCGTTCACGGAGCGGTTCAGGGACCGCCCGCGCACCGGATGCGTCCGCGGACGGTCAGAGCGTGGGGAAGCCGCTCCGTGGCCGGACGTTCTCGATTGCTGTGGTGGCGCGGAAGACCGCGGTGTCGTCGTGGGAACGCCCCGGTCGAGCCGCAAGCTCTCCAGGCTCGGTGTCCCGCCCTGCGGGCGGTTCCAGGGGCGAAAAAGGTTTCATTGAGCAATTCAGGAACCGTCCCGCGACCGGTACCGCGAAGGGCACCGTGTTGCTGGGCGCCAGGACCGTCATCGCCGAGTCCTGCCCTGCAGGTCCCGGCGGGCGTCCCGGACAGCGGGCACAGTCGCGCTACCGTTCCTAGCGATGTTGGCCACTGTTGGCTGAATCGCATGAAACCGGACTGGTCCGGTGACCCCGCGAACGGTCTTCGGGGTCTGGGAACAGCGCGAGTTGGTCACCTTGGCGCAGTCGAGTGTTGCCGCCTGTGTTTGGCGTGCTCGCTGTCCTGGGTGGGCTCGCGGTCCCACGCATCCTCGGGATGAATACGGCCTGGCCGGTAGCTCTCCGCGCCACGATCCTCTGGTCGTGGGCGGTCACACCTGGCCGACGCCGGATTCGGTGCCCGAGGGCGCGTCGTGCGATGGCCACCGAGGCACCGTGATGCCGGGTGACCTTGCTGTTGGTCTGCTGCTGCAGCGGGGTCCTCCAGTACCGCTCGCCCCAGACCGAGGTGTAGGCCGGGTCGACGGCGATCACCACGAGACCTTGATGGAAGGCCATGCTCCGGAGCCGTTCCCGGAACTTCGCAGTGGGAATACCGGCGACGGTGCGGCGGAACCGCTTTCCGCGCCCGCCCCGGCCCATGGTCTCCCGGCCGACCTGACGGGCGTCGTAGAAGCCCAGATCCTCGATTGCGATGCCGGCGCATTCGTGCTCGCGGGCAATCCGGATCAGCTCGGAGATCGCATTCCTCAGCCGTCCGTCCCGCTGGATGGTCGAGCCAGTGAGGTCGATCGGCACGGTGATGGGTTCGCCTACAGGGTTGCCGTGCGGGTCAAGAACGTACGCGGCAAGGTGGTCGGCGTTCAGGTCAACACCGAGCAGCTTCTCCCCGAACGCCCGGATCTCCTCCGGCGATGGCAGGACGGCCTTGTCCGCCGACCAGGACGCGTCCACATACCAGCGGCCACGGCCCGGCTCGTACACGATGTCGTAGCGCACGGCCCGGTGTGCGGTGACGCGGTCCAGCCATTCTTCCCGCACGTGGTGAAAGGTGACAGAGCAGGAGAGCGTGTACCGGCCCCGTGGTGCGTTCGCCAGGTGCCGCAGCGGCTCCGGCAGCACCAGCGTGACCGAGCCGTTCTCCGGGGCGACGGTGATGGTGTAATTGCCGTACGGGGCCCCGGACTCGCCGTCGGCGGTCAGGAACAGCCGCCCGGCCTCCCACCGCTGCCGCCACTGCTGCTCGGTGAGCTGCGCGGCGGCCAGGTTGTGCCGGGTCTTGAGCAGGCGCCTGCCGCCGACCACAATCGCCGGGCGACCGGACGCGATACGCGCTTCCACGCCCGCCAGCCGGGCCTGGAGTACCTGCAGGCGGCGCTGCTTCTGGAAGCGTTCGCCCTGGGTCGGGTAGCCGCGCGTTGTGCCCACGCGCTTGCCGCACGGGACAGCCAGACGCCGGGTGATGGTACGGACGGCGCGACGCAGGCACGTGCGCTCGTCGTACAGGCAGCGCAGGGAGAGCTGGTACTGGTCCTCGTCGGCCCTGGTCATGGCCCCGGCCCAGCGGGAGGAGGACACGGCGGTGAGCGTCTTCTTCCGCTCCGCCCGCCGCGTGTCCTTCTTCCGCACCTCGCCGATACGGACCCGCGCGGCGAGATCCGCCCGCTGATGGCGGCCCAGATGCTCACCGGCCAGACGCAGGACCTCCGCCTCCCCGGGCGTGATGCACAGCCGGTCCCGGATACGTGCCCCGGCGGGAGCGGCAACGGTGAAGGGCGCCGCGATCGTACGCAACTCACGCTTCTTCCCCTGCTTGCCTGCCACCGGCCACCCCCTCCCACGGACGCATCGAACCCAGCCACCAACACCGATCATGCGTTCCGCGTACCCGCAAACCCCTGGAAACCAGCCCGGTTCACCCCATCGAGGGACACCCCGGCCAACCACGGCCAACAACCGAATCAGCAGTTGGCGACCCGAACATGAAGGAGTTGCGCCCGGGGTCCGCGGGTGACAGCGAAGTGCGCATCCTGTTCATCTTCGATCCACTTCGTCAGGCGGTGCTCCTGTTGGCTGGCGACAAGGCCGGAAACTGGGAAGGATGGTACGAGGAGGCCATCCCGATTGCGGACGCGCGGTACGAGGACCATCTGAAGGTTCTGGAGGCGAAGGAGGCCGGCGGATCATGATCGGAACGGGCGTCTACCGCACGGAGGACGAGTTCCTGGAGGAATTCGTGGCCCCCGAAGACCGTGAGGGCGTCAAGCAGCGTGCGGCCCAGCTCATCGCGGAGAACCATGGCGCGCGGCTCGCGGAGCTGCGGGAACAGGCCCACCTTGACCAGGAGGAGGCCGCCCGGCGGATGGGCGTCTCTACTGCCCGCGTCGCAGAAATCGAGAGCGGCAGGGATGCCTCCCTGAACGTGATCAAGGCGTTTCTGCTGGCCATAGGGTATGAGGATGTTGAGCTGACTGCTGTGAGGAACGGCAACCGATTCCGCATCGCCTGATCCACAAGGAAGGCTCTGGCCAACGCCGCGAGTCTAGGCAGGGTCCACGTTCCAGACGTGGGGCAGGTCGCCGCCGCAGAAGACGCAGACGAAGTCGGCCTCGCGCACGATGTTGTGCTCCCCGCAGCTCTCGCAGCGTCGGAAGACGACCTCGTGCGTGAAACCGGCAGGGTGGCCGAGACCGGCGAGGTCCAGGGCTCGGGCCACGGTCGGCCAGGAGGTGACGTCCGGGCAGTAGCCGGTCGACTGGTTGCTGACCTCGCTGACCGCCCACTCACCGGCCTCGCGAGCGAAGCTCATCTCGCCCGCGCCCAGGACCTTGCCGCCGCCCGCGCACGCCACATGCTCGCTGCGGCGCGGTGCGAGCCGCAGGACGCCCTCCAGGTCGACGACGAAGGTGAAGGGCTCGGCGAACTCCGTCGCCGGCTGCCCGGAGGCCCAGTCGTCGAAGTCGGCGGGCGAGCGGATCGGCCGGCCCTCGCTCCCGGGCCGGACCATGGCCCTGAGCTCGGCAGGGCCCACGTACCGGTAACTCACCACCAGGTCACCCCTTGCGCGACAGAACCTCCACGTAGTGAGGGTTGTACATGATGCCGAGGACGTTCCCGAAGAGAGGCCGGCCTGCCTCCCACGGAGGGCCGGACGGGCGACTTCCTCGGCCACCCCGGTGCGCCGCGGGTCCGGCGGCCGCGGTCAGAGGGCCGGGACGCTGCTCCAGGGCCGGACCGTCTCGATCGCTGTCGCGGCGCGGAAGACCGTGGTGTCGTCGTAGGAACGACCGACGATCTGCACGCCCGTCGGTACTCCGGTCGAGGCGAAACCGGACGGCACGCTCAGCACCGGGCAGCGGCTCGCGATGTTGAACACCGTGGTCAGTGAGGCCTCGAGGTAGGTGTCGAGCTCGATGCCGTTGATCACGACCTTCGTCGACAGGTAGTCGTCGTCGGCCGCGAACGCCGGGATGGCGATGGTGGGGCACAGCAGCACGTCGTAACGGTCGAGGAGTGTGCCGAGCTCCGCCTGCAGCCTGCCCTCGATGGCCAGTCCCTCCAGGAAACTGCCCGGCTCGCTCGCTGCGCGGCCGGACCGTTCGGCGAAGTCCAGCGCGTACGGGGTGAGCTTGTCGCCGTGCTCGGCGGCGACCGAGGAGACGTACGGGCCGAAGATCGTGCCGAAGTGGATCAGCGCGGCCTTCATGACGTCCGCGCGCGTGATCGCGACCTCGACCTCGTCGACGACCGCCCCGGCGGCGCGCAGTGCCTCGGCCACCGCGCGGGTGTTGGCCTCGACCTCGGGGTCGACCGGCCAGTCCCCGAGGGTGACCGACAGCGCGACCCGCAGACCCGCGGCGCCCTCGAACTGCTCAGGAAGGACCAGCTTGGGGTGGAGCGAGACGCCGTCCAGCGGATGCGGCCCCGCGATGACGTTCTGCAGGAGGGCGCAGTCGGCGACGGTGCGTGCCATCGGGCCGTCGTGGCAGTACGTGTCGAGGTTGAACGGCGCCATCGCCGGTACGCGGCCGTACGGGGGCTTGAAGCCGACCGTGCCCGTGCACGAGGCGGGGATGCGGATCGACCCGCCGATGTCGGAGCCGGTCGCCAGGGTGGTCTCGCCCGCCGCGAGCGCCGCGCCGGCGCCGCCCGAGGAGCCGCCCGGGGAGAACTCCAGGTTCCACGGGTTGCGCGTGACGCCCCACAGCCGGGACTGCGTGAACGCCGCACAGCTGAACTCGGGTGTTGTGGTCCGCGCGTGCATGATGCCGCCGGCGGCCTGGACGCGCTCGACGACCGGGTGGGTCTCCTCGGCGATCTCGTTCTCGTACGCCAGGGAGCCGTCCGTGGCGCGGCGGCCGGCGATGGGCTGCTCCTCCTTGGTGGCGACGGCCAGCCCCTCCAGCGGCCGGGGCGGCTCGCCCTTGCCCGCGTAGCGTGCTTCCGCCTCGCGGGCGGCGGCCAGGGCCTCGTCGAAGGTGCGCTCGGCGAGGGCGTTGACCTTCGGCTCGACCGCTTCGGCGCGCGCGATGACCGCGGTCATGAGCTCGACGGGGGACAGCGAGCGGTCACGGAAGCGGCGGAGGGCCTCGGTGGCCGGCAGATAGGCGAGGTCGGTGAGGTCGGTCATGGGGAAGTCCTTCATGAGTGTGTTCCGGGGGATCAGGTGAGGGAGCGGCGGCCTTCGGAGATGCGGGCCGGGTCCCAGCCGCGTCGCGGCACGGAGTTGAGGAGCAGGCGCGTATAGCCGTGCTGAGGAGCCGTCAGCACCTGTGCGGTGGAGCCGGATTCGACGATCCGGCCGGATCTGAGCACGACGACGTCGTCGGTGATGTGCCGGACGACCGCCAGATCGTGGCTGACGAAGAGGAATCCGATGCCCTCGTCGCGCCGGATGGTCGTGAGCAGGTCGAGGATCTGCGCCTGGATGGACACATCGAGGGCGGCGACCGCCTCGTCGAGCACGAGCACCCGGGGCCGCGCCGCCAGCGCCCGCGCGATGGCCACGCGCTGCCGCTGCCCGCCGGACAGCCGGCGCGGGAGCGCTCCGGCCTCGCGCTCGCCCAGCCCCACCTGGTCGAGGAGTTCGGCGACCCGGCTGCGCCGCGCTTCGGCATCGAGCGGGAAATGCAGCCGCAGGACCTCCTCGATGCACTGGCTCACGGGGATGCGCGGGTCGAGCGAGAGATACGGGTCCTGGAAGACCATCTGGATCTCGCGGGCGCGCGCCAGGCGTTCGGCGCGGCCGCGGGCCCGCGCCGAGCGGTCGCGGCCGTCCAGGTGGACCGTGCCGCCGTCGGGTGTCTCCAGGCCGACGAGCATGCGTACGGTGGTGGTCTTGCCGCTTCCGGACTCGCCGACGATGCCGAGCGAGCCGCCCGGCGGCAGGGTGAACGACACGCCGTCGACCGCCGTGTGGTCCCCGTACTCCTTCCGCAGCCCGTCCACCACAAGACCGCTGTCGGTCGTCACAGCAGGATCCCTTCGTCGGCACGCAGGCATGCGGCGAGACCTTCGCCGTGCCGCGTCAGTACGGGGGTCTCGGCCGAGCACCGGTCCTGCGCGTGCGCGCAGCGCGCGGCGAACGCGCAGCCGGGCGGGGATTCGGCGAGGGAGACCGGGCGGCCCCGGATGGGCCGTGGTGCCCCCGCGCCCGGTTCGATGCGGGGGGTGCTGGCGAGCAGGCCGGCCGTGTACGGGTGGCGCGGCCGCTCGAACAGGTCCTCGGCGCCGCGTGTCTCGACGATGCGGCCCGCGTACATCACATAGATCCGGTCGCAGATGGCCGAGGCCAGTTCCAGATCGTGGGTGACGAAGAGCATCCCCGTGCCGCGCTCGGCCTGCAGGCGGGTGAGGATCGCGATGACCTCGGCCTGGGTCGTGACATCGAGCGCGGTCGTCGGCTCGTCGGCGACCAGCAGGGACGGCTCGCCCGCGAGCGACGCCGCGATGACGACGCGCTGGAGCATGCCGCCGGAGAACTGGTGCGGGTAGCGCCGGAGCGCCCCGCGCGGGTCCCGGATGCCGACGGCTTCGAGGAGTTCCTCGGCACGGGTGGCCGCCACGGCCGCGGGTACGCCCGCCGTGCGCAGCCCCTCGGTGAGGAAGTCGCCCACGCGGCGCAGCGGATTGACGGAGGCGCGCGGGTCCTGGAAGACCATCGAGACCTGACGGGCCCGCAGATCGCGCAGTCCTGCGCGGTCCATGGTCAGCACGTCACGTCCGGCGACGCGTACCTCGCCGTCCGTCCGCGCCCGCTCCGGAAGCAGTCCGAGCACACTGCGGCAGGCGACCGACTTGCCGGAGCCGGACTCACCGACCAGGCCGACGGTCTCACCCGCGGCGACGCGCAGCGAGACACCGTCCAGGATCGGCCGGGCCGCATGCCCTTCGGGCAGCCGCACGCTGAGATCGTCGATCTCCAGAAGGGATTCCTGTGTCGTCATGAGCCTCACCGCTCCCGCTTCGCGACCCGGTCGGCGAGCCCCTCGCCGACGATGCTGAACGCCACGACGGCGAGCACGATGCACACGGACGGTGCGAGCGCGGGCAGCATCGCGCTCTGCTGGAGCGCCGACTGACCCTCGTTGATCATGGCGCCCCAGTCCGCGGTGGGCGGCTGCACACCGAAGCCGAGGAAGGACAGCGCGGCAAGGTCCATCAGGGCGTACCCGAAGTTCATCGCGGACTGCGCCAGTACCGTCGGGATGATGTTGGGCAGCAGATGCCGGACGCAGATGGTCCAGCCCGACCAGCCCTGCACGAGATAGGACTCGATGTACGGACGGGCCTTCTCCTGGCGGGCGATACCGCGTACCAGACGTCCCACGTAAGGGGCGTAGGCGATCGCCATGGCGATGACGGGTGCGGTCATGCCGGGACCGACGACCGCCACCAGCATGATCGCCAGAAGCAGGCCGGGGATCGCGAACACCAGGTCCATCGACCGCGACAGGAGCGCGTCGGCCCAGCCGCCACGCCACGCGGCGACCCCACCGAGCAGGATGCCCAGCACCGTCGACAGGGCGACGACCAGCAGCGGCCCGAGCAGTCCGGTGCGCGCGCCGTACAGCAGGCGCGACAGGATGTCGCGGCCCGACTGGTCGGTGCCGAGGAGGTGGTTGCCGCTGGTGCCGACGAGGCTGGCCGACAGGTCGAGGGCCTCGGGGTCGTACGGCGCGAGAAGCGGTGCGAACACCGCGATGGCCACGAGCGTGACGAGCAGCAGGACGGCGGCGAGGAACAACGGCCCCTGGCCGAGCGCCCGCAGCCGTCGCAGCCCCGGACGCCGTTGCAGCGGGGTGACGGTGGTCGCGGTGGTCATGAGGCACCTCGCCCGACGAGGGACAGCCGGGGGTCGATGAGCGGTACGAGGAGGTCCACGACCAGGTTCACCAGGACGAAGGCCGCCACGGTGAGCAGGGTGACCGCCTGCACGACGGGGAAGTCCTTGACGGTCACCGACTGCACCAGGAGCGAGCCGATGCCGGAGACGTCGAACGCCGTCTCGACGATCGACGTGCTGACCAGCAGACCGGCGAGCATGGTGCCGCCGACCGTGACGATCGGGCCGAGCGCGTTGCGCAGAACGTGCCGCCGCACCACGGCACCCTGGGCGACCCCGCGCGAGCGCGCCACCTCGACGTGCTCGCGTTTCAGCTCGTCGAGCATCGCAGAGCGGGTCACCCGCGCCAGCAGCCCGGCGAAGGCGACGGCGAGGGCGAAGGCGGGCAGGGTCAGGTGGTAGAGCCGGTCCGTGAAACCGGTGGGGGTGCCGCCGGGTCCCGGGAACCAGCCCAGCTGGACGGAGAACAGCGAGATCAGCGCGATCGCGCTGACGAACGACGGGGTCGCCGTGGCCACGCCCGTACCCAGCAGCACGGCGCGGTCGACCGGGCCCGGGCGCAGCGCGGCGACGAGGCCGGCCAGTACGCCGAAGACGCCGATCAGGACCGCCGAGTACACGATGAGGAACGCGGTGCCGGGCACCCGCGACGCGATGAGCGAGCCGACGTCCTGCCGGAACTGCACGGAGCGCCCGAAGTCGCCGTGCAGCACGCCGCCCAGCCACTTCAGGTACTGGGTGAACAGCGGGTCGTCCAGGTGGTACTGGGCGCGCAGCGCGGCCTTGGTCTCCGGCGACGCCGGCCGTCCGCTGAGGAGGAAGGACACCGGGTCCCCGGGGGCGAGGTGCACGGTGCTGAAGACCACGAAGGAGGTCACCAGCAGCACTGCCACCAGCCCGAGGAGCCGGCCGACGAGGTATCGGGTCATCAGCTCGCGGATCCGATCGTCGCCGCCCAGGGGTAGTACAGCTGCGCGATGCCGGCCGGGGCGCCGGTCACGCGGCTGCCGAGGAAGACCGTGTACGGCGCCTCGTAGAGCGGGATGATGGGCAGTTCCCGTACGGCGATCTTCTGCAGCTCCGCGGTCAGGTCGGCACGGACCGCCGGGTCGGCCTCCGCGTTCGCCCGGTCGAAGGCCGCGTCGTACTCGGGGTTCGACCAGTTGCCGTAGTTGCCGAAGTCGCCGGTGCGCAGGTACTGGTAGAACTCCAGCGGGTCGGGGGTGTTGTCGTACCCGTTGGTGATCACCAGGTCGATGCCCTTGCGGGCGTTCGGGTCGATGAAGAGCGTGCTGTACGCCTCCGGAGCGACCGGCTTGAGCTGGACGTCGAGACCGATCTGTTTGCCGGCCGCCTGTACGGCGTTGGCGACGACGCTGATCTCGGGGGCGAGCGTGCTGGTCACGATGACCACCTTCTTGCCCTTGGCGCCGGCCTGCTCGATCAGCTTCTTGGCGCCCGCGATGTCGTAGGCGGGCTCGGGGAGCGCGTCGAAGTAGCCGTCCGTCTTCTCGGGGACGAGGGCCCAGGCACCGCGGGCGGCCGGAGCCTTGGCGGGGACACCCACTCCGCCGGCGGCGGCCTTGATGACGGCCTTGCGGTCGATCGCCATGGACAGGGCCTGACGGACCTTCACATCGCCGAGGGTGCCCTTGAGGTTCGTCACCGCGAGATCGGCCGCCGCGGTGTTCGGGCCGAAGTACAGCTTGCCCTTCGGGGTCGACCTCAGCTGCGCGAAGGAGGAAGCAGGCACCATGTACCCGCCGTCGACGGAGCCGGAGAGGAAGGCGTTGGCGCGCGCGGCCGGGTCCTCGATGAAGACGAACTTGACGCTGTCCGCCTTGGGCGCCAGGGAGGTGTCCCAGTAGGCGGTGTGCTTCTTGAGGGTGATGCTGTCGCCCTGCGCCCAGCTGTCGAGCGCGTACGGGCCGGTGCAGTTGACCTTGCCCTTCGGATTGCCGTAGTTCTTGCCGGCCTTGGCCAGGTACGCGGCGCTCTCGACGGTTCCGGGGGAGGCCGCGAGGAGTTCGTCGAGCAGGATGTCCGGCTTGTTGAGCTTGACGGTCACCTCGAGGGGGCCGCTCTTGGTGATCGAGGCGACGTTCTTGAACGACGAGCCCCAGGTGGAGCCGGTGGCCGGGTCCATATGGCGCTTGAGGGAGGCCACCACGTCGTCCGCGGTCATCGTCGAGCCGTCGTGGAACTTCACGCCGGACCGCAGGGTGTACACCCAGGTCTTCGGGTCCGGGTTGGCCGACTTCTCGGCCAGGCCCGGCGCGATCTTCATATCGGGCGTGACGCGGAACAGCTGCTCGCACACGTTCGCGAGGACGGTGTTCGGCGGGTAGTCGTACGCCTGTGCGTAGTCGAGCGTGTAGGGCTCGGCGTACAGCGACCAGGTGTAGGACGGGACCGGACCCTTGGCCGCCGGCGTGTCGGGCGAGACCTCGTAACCGGAAGCGGAGGGATCCGTCTTGCCGGTCGAGGCACCGGAGCAGCCGGCGAGAGTCCCCGCCGCGACCGCGGTGCCGGCGAGAAGTGCCGTGGTTCTGGAAACGCGCAAGGAGGCCACCCCTTTCATGGGGGTAGTGACGGGCGCTGGGAGTTGCAGGCGAGTATTGATGCGGGAACGTTCCCGCACAAGGGTTTGCGGGAACGGTTTTCCTGAGGTCACAGGGATGTTTCCGACGGGTCGCGAGGGGGTGACGGGAGGCGCGGGGGGCTGGCAGCATTCGGCACATGACCGAAACTCCGCGCCGCGGCGTCCCGGCCGCCGTGCCCCGGGTCCGTCTCGTCGATGTCGCCCGTGAGGCAGGGCTGTCCAAGACCACCGTCTCCGCCGCACTCAACGGCACCGGACGCCTCTCGCCGGCCGTGCGCGAGCGCGCACGCGAGACCGCGCGCCGCCTCGGCTACCGGCCCAACGCGACCGCGCGGCTGCTGCGCACGGGGCACGCCAGGCTCATCGGCTACGCCGTGGGGGAGTACCCGGCAGGACCGGGGTCCTACATGGACTCCCCGTACTTCGCCCAGCTGACCAGCGCCACCGCGACAGCGGCCCTGAAACACGGCTACGCCCTGGTGCTGCTGCCCGCCGGCTCGTCGCCGGGCGAGTGGGCCGATCTGCCGCTCGACGCCGCGATCGTCGCGGACCCGCTCGCGGAAGATCCCCTCATCGAGCACTTCGCCGCCGCGCACATTCCGCTGTTCACCGACCGCTCGGTCGAAGGCCGGCCCGGTACGCACTGGGTGGACATCGACACCGAGGCCGCCGTACGCGAGGTGCTGGACCATCTGCGCGCCGAGGGCGCCCGGAGCATCGCGGTCGTCTCTCCCGACAACACGACCCGCTTCCACATCCGGGCCCTGAGCGCCTTTCGGGGCTGGTGCGCCGAGAACGGGACCTCACCGCAGGTCACGCTCTCCGCCCTGCCCGGCAACGGTCCCGTCGTCGGGGCCGTGGAACAGGCGCTCACCGGCCCCGGGAAGCCCGACGCGCTGTTCGTGCTCTCCGAGGCGAACCCGGCGCTGGTCCTCGACGCCGTACGCCGCCTCGGCCGCTCGGCCCCCGGCGACCTGCTGCTGGTGTGCGCGAGCGAGGACACCTCGGCCGCGCACACCGACCCGCCCGTGACGACACTCAGCCTCCAGCCGGAGCGCGTCGCGGAGAAGGGCATCGAGTTGCTGATCGCCGCGCTGGAGAGCGGCAGCCAGGAGCCGACGGGCGCCCTGGTCCCGACGAGGCTGGAGACCAGGGCGTCGTCGCGGCGCGGGCTCGCCGGGCCCGCGGGCTCACGCTGAGTGCACCAGCGCCCCTCCGACGTACGTCTGCAGGACCCGGGCCTCGGCGATCTCCTCCGGCGGGGCGGTGAAGATGTCGCGGTCCAGGACCACCAGGTCCGCGAGATTGCCCGGCTGAAGACTGCCGGCGTCGTCCAGGCCGTTCACGTGGGCCGTGCCCGCCGTGTACGCCGCCAGGGCGGTGGTGAGGTCGAGGCGCTGCTCCGGCAGGAAGACCCGGCCGTCGGTGGCCTCGGGCTCCATCCGGTTGACGGCGACATGGAGGCCGGCGAGCGGGTCCGGGCTGCTGACCGGCCAGTCGCTGCCGGCCGCGAGGGTGGCGCCGGCCCGCAGAAGGGAGCCGAACGGGTACTGCCAGGCGGTACGTTCCGGTCCGAGGAAGGGGATGGTCAGCTCGTCCATCTGGGGCTCGTGAGCGGCCCACAGCGGCTGGATGTTGGCGATCGCGCCGAGCCGGGCGAACCGCGGCAGGTCCTCGGGGTGGACGACCTGCAGATGGGCGAGGTGGTGCCGGTTGTCGCGCAGTCCGTTGGCGGCGCGGGCGGCCTCGATGGCGTCCAGCGCCTCGCGCACCGCGCGGTCGCCGAGCGCGTGGAAGTGCACCTGGAAGTCGAGCGCGTCCAGTTCGGTGACGTACGAGCGCAGCGCCACCGGGTCGACGAAGCTCAGGCCGCTGTTGGCGGTGGTGCAGCCGCAGGCGTCCAGATAGGGGCTGGTCATGGCGGCGGTGAAGTTCTCCGCGATGCCGTCCTGCATGATCTTGACGGACCCGGCGCGGAACCTGCCGTGGTTCAACTGCTTGCGGCGCTCGATCAGTTCGGGGATCTGCTCTCCGCCCCGCTCGCGGTCCCACCAGAGCGCGCCGTTGACCCGGGCGGTCAGAGTGCCCTCGCGGGCGGCGGCCAGATAGGCGTCGGAGGGGTCGGGCTGGCCGTTGAAGACGCCGAGGATGGCGTCCTGCCAGCCGGTGATGCCGAGCGAGTGGAGCATGCTCTGCGCGCGCAGCAGTCCGGCAAGCCGGTCGGCGGTGGTGGTCGCGGGCAGCAGGCGTGCGACCAGTTTGGTCGCGCCCTCCTGGAGAACGCCGCCCGGCGTGCCGTCGGGCTCCCGCTCGATGCGGCCGTCGGACGGGTCCGGAGTGTCCTTGGTGAGCCCGGCCAGCTCGAGCGCGCGGGTATTGGCCCAGGCGCCGTGGTGGTCGCGGTTGACCAGGTACACGGGGCGGTCGGGGACCACCGAGTCCAGCAACTGCCGGGTGGGGAGGCCCCCTTCGAAGCTCTCCATGGACCAGCCGCTGCCGGTGATCCAGGTCCGGTCGGGGTGGGCGTCGGCGAACGTGCGGATGCGGTTCAGATAGTCGTCGACCCCCACGGTGCCGGTGAGGTCGCACTCGGCGAGCTCCACACCGCCGAAGACGGCGTGGATGTGCGCGTCCTGGAAGCCGGGGATGAGCAGTTTGCCGCTGAGATCGACGACTTCGGTGGCGGGGCCGATCAGCTCCCGTACCTCGTCGTGGCCGACGGCGGTGATCCGCTCCCCGGTGACGGCGAGGCTGCTCGCCCGGGTGCGGGCGGGGTCGCCGGTGTGGACGGGGCCCCGGGTGAAGACGAGATCGGCCTTGGACATGGGATCGCTCCAGTGGGTCGGGGGCGGCGGGCCGTGGGACGGACTCGCCGAGGGGGCGGGACATGACGATCCGCAGGTGCGCGGGGCGCACCTGCGGGCCGTCGTCAGTCGGCGGTGCAGGGACTGGTGCCGTAGCCGCGGGAGAAGTATGGCGCCCGGCGGCCCCAGCGGGCCCAGGCGGCGACCAGCAGTCCGGAGCCGAGCATCAGCACCGGGATGAGCAGGGCGAACCAGCCGTTGTCGGCGGAGAGTTCGAAGTGGTCGGCGGAGTCGTAGAAGGTCCACGCCAGGTAGGCGCCGACGGCGAGCAGGGTGACCGCGCCGAGCACCGGGCCGACGACCGCCCGCAGGGCCTCCTGCGGCGAGGTCCGCAGCAGATGGCGGAAGCGTACGGCGGCGGCGATGGCGGTCAGGGCGTAGTAGAACGCGACCAGGATGCCGATCGAGTTGACGGCGGCGTAGATCACGTCGTTGACGGTGGGAATGACCAGCGACAGCAGCGCGAGGGCGACGGCGAACGCGGTGATCAGCAGAGTGCCGGCGGCGGGCGTCTCGTAGCGGGGGTGGACGCGCGTCCAGACGCGGCCGAGGACACCGTCCCGGCCCATCGCGTACATGCCGCGGGCGGTGGGGATGACCGAGGCCTGGAGGGACGCCGCCGCGGAGAACATCAGGGCGATGAGAGGCAGTGCGGCCAGTGGCTGATCGGCGAGCTTCTCGCCGAAGTAGGCGAGCCCCTGGGCGCCGTTGTCCGCCAGCTCGTCCAGCGGCAGGACACGCTGGAAGGCGGTGCCGCAGAACAGGAAGAGCAGCAGCATGACGGTCAGGGCGATGAAGCCGCCGCGGGAGGCGTCGCGCGGGTCCTCCACCTCCTCGCTGACGCTGAAGATCGACTCGAAGCCCCAGTAGCAGAACACCGCCAGCACCATGCCCTGGGCGAGCGCGGAGAGTGAGGGGATGGCGAACGGGTTGAACCAGTCCAGCGAGAACGGCTGGTCGCCGACGATCAGGCCGTAGCCGCAGAAAGCGATCAGCACGGCGTACTCGAAGATCAGCAGCCACTTCTGCAGCGCGGCCGCGTGATGCACCCCGCGGACCGCCACCAGGGCGGCGCCGATCAGGACGGCCAGGCCCAGACAGGTGGACTGCACGGTGGAGTTCGGGTCGAGACGGAGTCCCGCGACGCTGTGGACGGACGCCTGTCCGAGGAGCTGGATGATTGCCGAGCCGGTCACCGTGGTGGTGTACGCCATGAAGACGACGGTGCCGACGACGTTGACCCAGCCCGTCAGGAACCCCAGCCACGGACTGAGAGTGCGGCCGACCCAGCTGTAGCTGCTGCCCGCATTGGGGTTGTCGCGGACCAGCCGCCCGTACCCGCCGGCGATGCCGAGGATGGGCAGGAACGCCAGCAGCATGATCGCGGGCAGGTGCAGGCCGACGATGGCGGCCATCAGACCGAGGCCGATGCCGACGCTGGTGGTGGCCGCCGTACTGGAGGCGGCGATTGCCACACCGCCCCAGACGCCGAGCGACTTGCGCATGGTGGGACCGGGCGTTTCGACGCCCGCTCTCGGGGCTCCGCCCGAGTCCGTCACAGGTGCTGCCAATGGACCAATGCCTTGCTCGTGGAGGGTCCGGCCGAGAGGCCGGTGGGGAGGGACGCAATGAAACCCGCGCTCCCGTTTACAGGTCAATGGTGTTGTCATAAGGTCCGGGCATGGCCGAGCGAGTGGTTCCTGAGCAGCAACGGCGGCGACGAAGGCCGACCAAGCAGGGCACGGTGCTCTCCGAGCAGATCATCGTGCAGACCGCCCTGCGGCTGATCGGGCAGCACGGGGCGGAGGCACTCACCGTCCGGCGGCTCGGCGCCGCACTGGGCGCCGATCCGAGTGCGCTGTACCGGTACTTCCGCAACACCGACGAGCTGCTGCTGGCCGTCGCGGACGAGCTCATCGGCCGCGCGCAGGAAGGCTGGGAGTCCACCGGCGACTGGCGCGCCGACCTGCGCGAGATCGGCCTGCGCGTCCATGCCGCGTACCAGGCGCACCCCCAGGCCGCGGTGCTGGCCGCGCACCGGACCACCGGACGGGAGAACGAGACATGGGCGGTCGAGAGCATGCTCGGCGTGCTGCGCTCGGCGGGCTTCCCGGACGAGGAGGCGGTACGGATCTACCACGCCTTCGTCGACCAGGCGCTGGCCTTCGCCGCCCTGGACGCGGCCGAACTCGCGCTGCCGGCCCCCGCCCGGACGGCCGACCTCCAGGTCTGGCGGGCGAGCTACGGCCGGCTGCCCGCCGGCACGCACCCGAACATCGCCGCGACGGCCCACATCCTGGCCGACGACATGATGCTCAGCGGCTATCCGTTCGCACTGGAGCTGCTGCTCGAGGCGTCCGCCGCGAGGCTGGCCTCCCGGCGGGGCTGAGCCCGCGAGCCGGGTGACGTGCTCCGTGCTGGTGGGCCTGGGGGCACCTCTGGGGGCACCCCCAGCGGTAGCTGGGGGAGGTAGCTGGGGGAGTGTCCGTCCTCAAGCGCCGGATGGGCTGCGGTGCTGACGTTCTTCGTCCGGGCGGCCGGTGTGTCCGTCCTCAAGCGCCGGACGGGCTTGTGGGTTGTTGCCGGTTGCCGGTGGCCGCTCCGGGGGTACCGTCCGGGCCGGGCATGATTTACGCCGCGCGTTCTCGTGGTCCGTTGGTTTGACCGGCACGTTCGCGCGTCACAAATCACGTTTTACGGCCCGGCCGGCACCCCCTGCGCGGCCCCCTTCACACGCCGCGGGGTTGTGGGCGGTCGTTCTGCGGGGTGATGGGGGCCACCGGGCCGCACCCCAACAAGCCTGTCCTTCCAGCCCGTCCTGGGGGAGCTTGAGGTGGCCCAGGCGCTCACCCAGTGGCACGCGCGTCAGGACGAGTCACTGCTCGACGCCTACTCCGAGACCGCGCTGCGCTGCGTCTGGCGGGCCGAGCACTTCTCGTACACCATGACCACCCTCCTGCACGCCGGCCCCGCGGAGTCGGACTTCGACCGCCGGCTGCGCCTGTCCCACCTGCGCTACATCGCCTTCTCCGAGGCGGCGTCGGCCTCGATCGCGGAGAGCTACGTCGGCCTGGACGGAAGCTGAGCCGTGGCCGCGGTGGCGCAGGGGCCCCGTTCCGTGGGCACGGGACGGGGCCCTGCACTGCCCTATGCGCGCTACGAGCGGGTCAGCGAGGCCGGCTGCACATCAGCAGCCGCTGGTGCATTTGCCGTCGGTCCAGGATCGGTCGATCTTGGGCCTCCCCGTGGGTTTCGAGTCCAGGCCGTCCTCGTTGGCCATGCGGTCCTGAGCGATCACCTGCGGCGGCTGGTTCCTGCGGTACTGGACCACCTCCATGTCCGGGTAGGGGTCTCCGCTCCGTGTCACAGTTACAGACGACTTGTTGGCCGCGATGGTGACATCGTTGTCGACCGCGAAGATCCGAATGAGACTGTTGACCCCGTGCAGACCGAGGTCGAGCTTGTCCGGCGTGGACGAATGGCCGTACGACGAGTAGTTCAGGACATTCCAGCTCTTCCGGCTCTTCCATGTATTTTCCGGATTGGCGTTGAACAGCAGTGATTGCGCCGAGATCGAGATGGATGGCGCCTCCATCTTCCGCGGCGGTGCGTGAGGGCTCTTGAAGCTGCCCATCGTGAACGAATTGGTGTGGGAGGCAGACACCTTGAAGGTCACGTCGCCCGAGGCGGTGTCCCAGAACAGGACCATGCGGTAGGGCGCGTCCGGATCCACGGAGAAAGTTCTGTCGTCGCCCAGGAGTAACGCCCCCAAGGGCGTGTAGACCGCTTTCTTGGTGTGGATGTAGAACCTCATCATGATGATGCCGCGGTCCTCACCCTTGCCCACGTTGAACTTCCCGAACTTGGTGCCATTTCCCCCCTCCGACAACATCACCCGCTTCGCCGCGTCGTAGCGGTCGTAGACACGGCCGAACTTGAAGGTGTGCGTGCGCAGAGCGCGGGACGCCGGGCTGGCGATGCTGAAGGCCGGCCGGGCGTACCTGATGGACTTCCGGGCGAACGCGGCCCCCATACGGAGCATGGAGCGGAGGGACCACTCGCCGCTCGGATCCGCGTCGGTGACGGGCGAGTTGTTCGCGTAGGAGTAGGCGTTGAGCTGCTGCGGGTCGGAGAGGTTCATCACCGGATCCGCCGAGATGAACTTTCCGTTGGCGGCGTCGTACTCGCGTGCGCCCACATGGGTCAGGCCCGTGGACGCGTCGTTCGTACCGCCGACGAATCCCCGCTCGCCCGGCCAGCTGCCGGCCGCCGGCTGGGTTCCGCGCGGGGTGCCGAAGGGGCCGTGGTCGCGGCGTTGGTAGCTCAGGGTCGCCGCGTCGACCGTCACCTCGTCGGTTCCGTGGTGGTCGCCGAGCAGGTACGACACCGAGCCGTCCGAGGACCGGGTGACCGTGGCCTTGCCCGCCGGGTAGTAGCGCAGGCCGCTGACCGTCGCCTTGGCCGTGTCCAGCCGCAGTTCCTGGCTGCCGAGGTAGAGCGTGACCGCGCCGGGGTCCCGGCGCAGCAGCCGGGTGCCGTCCGCGTCGTACAGGAAGGTGGACGTCTTGCCGCCCACCGTCGACGAGGCCATACGTCCCTCGGCGTCCCAGGTGATGCTCTGGTCACCCGCGGTGGTCACCCGGCGCGTGGTGTTGCCCGACGCGTCGTACTCGAAGGTGTCGGTGCGCGCTCCGGAGCCGGTCACGGCGACCTGCTCCATGGCGTGCGGCCGGTCGCCGCCGGGGCCAGGGTACGCGTAGGTGCGCGTCACGTCCTCGGCGGTGTCGCCGGACGGGGCGTGCCGGACCTCGCTGGTGCGGTTGCCGACCGCGTCGTACGTGTACGAGTACCAGTACGGGCTGACACCGCCGACCTGCGGCCGTACGTCCGTGGACGGCTTGAGCGCGCAGTCGTCGGTCCCGGTCCAGGCGTTGGTCAGCCGGGCCGCGAAGTCATGGGTGAAGCACTGGGTGTCGGTCACCGCCTTGTCGTCTCGGTCGTTGCGGATGCGGGTGATGTTGCCCGACGGGTCGTAGGTGTAGGTCTTGTTGTCGATGGTCTGCGGGCCGTCCGCCTCCCGGTCGTTGACGACTCCGGCGAGCCGGCGTGTGGCGTCCTCGTAGCTGAACGTCTGCACCACACGGCCGCCGATGTCTCCAAGCACGGTCTGCAGGACCTCGCCGAAGGGCGAGTACTGGGTGCCCAGCGAGTACACGTCCGTGCCGTTGCCGACGGTGGCCGGCAGGCCGTAGGTGGTGTAGCCGTGCCGGACGGTTTCGGCGGGGAGACCGCCGCCGGCCGGATAGCTGGTGGTGGCGGCGAGACCCGTGTTGGGGGTGTAGGTGTTGGCGAACTCGTAGGTGCCCGCGAGCTTGCCCTCGGCGGCGGGGACGGTGATCACCGAGCCGGTGGCGTGGCCCGCCGTGTCATAGCCCTTCACCGCGGTGGTGTACGCGTTGCCGTTCTCGTACCTGACCGACTTGGTGAGCTTCCCCACGCCGCCGGGCAGGGTGTCGTACGTCCACTCCGCGAGCGCGGTGCCGTTGACGTCGTCCTTGCGGAGTGAGGTCGCCCGGCCGAGATCGTCGTAGGTGTACGCGAGCGTCTGCTTGCGGGCGTCGGTGGTGGTGGCGACGAGGCCGTCGGCCCGGTAGGTGGTGGTGACGGTGCCCTTGTCCGGGTCGGACGACTGGACCTTGCGGCCACGCAGGTCGTACCCGGCCGTCCAGGTGTTGCCCGCCTCGTCGACCACCTTGGTGAGCCGGTCCGCCGAGTCGTAGCCGTACTTCACGGACTCGTACCTGTCGGCGGAGGCGTCGAGGACGGGGTTGCGGTCCTTGTACTCGCGCAGCTCGACGGGCTTGTCGTGGGCGTTGACGACCGTGAGGACCGCGGTCCCGCCGACGGGCGGAACGGTCGCCGTCCAGTTGCCGCCGTAGCTCGTGGTGCTGCGCCACTTCTCGACGCCCTTGGACAGGAGAACGGACGCGGTGGGGCGCCCCTGGCCGTCGAACTCGGTCACCGTCTGGGACGGCACGACGTTGTCGGCCACCGCGTGCACGGACGAGCCCGTCGGCTGGTCGTTGTAGTACTCGCCGTTGGTCTTCCAGGCGCGGCCGTGGCTGTCGTAGAAGGTGTCGCTGACCAGCCTGCCGGTGCCGCCGTGGGCGTCGGTCTGGGTCTGGCGCCGGCGCAGCATGCCGTCGTACAGCGTGACGGCGGTGCGGTACTGGCCGTTCTCCAGGAGCGTCCTGGACGTCACCGTGGTCGGGCCGGTGTTGCGCACGAGGTACGAGAAGGTGACGTCCGCCGGGGCGGTCTTGGCCCGGCCCGGCTTCCACGCGGCGACGAGCCGGCCCAGGGAGTTGTAGTCCTGGTGGGTGACACGGCCGTTGGCGTCGGTCGCCTTGACCGTGAGCCCGCGCAGACCGTCGAGATCGGCGTAGGTCACATGACCCTTGGCGTTGGTGGTCTTGACCTGGGTCGGCTGGGCGCCGCTCGCGGGAGTGTAGGCGGTGACGGACCTGGCGCCCGCCGCGTCCGTGTCCTCCACCCTGCGGCCCATGGCGTCGTGGACGGCGGTGGCCGTGGTCACGAAGACCGGATCGCCCTGGAGGCCGAAGCGGTCCAGCTCCTCGATCCGGCTCGGGTTCGCCTTGCCGGCCACGGGGGCGGCGCCGAAGGCGCCGTTGTCGTACGTCGTACGGGTCTCTCCGATGATGTTTGCGGGGGCGGCCGGGGTGCCGCAGGCTGCGGAGGTCTTCTGCTCCGACGCGATGTACGCGATCAGCCAGTTCGTCGTGTCGGGCGTCGTGTGCGTGGTGCGGGTGCACATCTCGTCACCGCTGACCGCGAGGTCGCCCTCGTCGGAGGAGGTGACGGTCTGCCCGTACTCGTCGAAGGAGTTCGTCAGCCGGGTGGTGCGCCAGGTTCCGTCCGAGAGCAGCGTCCTCGTCGACACGACCCGGGTGTCGGCCTGGTAGGCCTTCAGGTCGGTCGTTCCGGTCCTCTTCATGCTCGCGGTCTCGCGGGACCAGGGCTCGGACGTCGAGACGACGACGGGCGAGCCACCGTCCTTGTCGTAGACGGCGGACTCCAGTTCCATGCCGGCGTAGGGCTCGGCGTCGGAGTGGGTCCGGCCGGCCGAGTCGGTGACCGTGGCTCCCTCGATGCCGCGGAGGAAGACGGTCTCCTCCAGGGTCCGGTTCTCCGCGCCGGTCCGGGTGCGCACCTTGGCATAGCCGCGGAAGTCGCCGTGCGTGCGGTGCTTTTCGAGGGTGAACTCGCTGGTGTCCTTGGCCCAGGCGATCCCGCCGAGGTACTCGTACTCGGTCACGGCGGAGTCGGTGTCGGCCACCTTGTCGTCCTCGACGACCTTGGTGACGACGTACTTGTGGAACCAGTCCTTCACCGGTTCGGTGCCGCCCTCCGGCGTCCACCACGCCGGGTAGCAGCGCTTGGTGTTCGTCTCGGCGGCAGGGGGCGCGCTGTAGACGCATTCCGTGGGCGAGTAGGTGACCAGGGTGTCGGCGCCGCTCTCGCTGCTGATACGGGTGATGCGGTACTTGTTCAGCGGAGGACGTCCCTCCGCCGCGTCGACCCGGTTGGGCATCAGCGTGCCGCCGAAGGTCACCGCAGGCGTGGACAGGGCCGTACCGCCGGCCTTGCCGGTGCGGACGACGGAGGCGAGCCACAGGTCCGCGCCGCCCGCGTCACCGGTGCCGGGGAACTGGTGGGTGAACGTCCATGTGTCGACGTCCACGAACACGCCGGCCTTCAGGGCCTGGGTGGTGACGGAGGTCAGCCGCTTGCGCGACCAGAAGGTCGGGGACCCGCTCATGCAGTCCTTGCCCACCTCGCAGACCTGGTCGACCGGTGTGTCCGGCCAGTTCGCGGCGTGAGCCTTGTCGAAGGCGCAGTCGGCGGTGCTGCCCAGGCAGCGGTCGGCGGTGCCGAACAGCACCCGGGCCGCGGGCTGGAAGGCGTGGACCTGGCCGGCGCGGTGACCGTACTCGATGCGGTTCAGGAGACCGCCGCGCACGTAGGTGACGTCGGCCTTGGGGATCGAGGTCTGCTCCCCGCCCGAGTTCTTGGCGTAGGCGTTGGTCTCCTTGTCGTAGAAGAGCGCCATCGCGTTGCCGTGCGGATCCACGACGTAGTCGAGGTTCCAGCGCCAGGCCTGGTTGCGCCACGAGTCGGCGAAGGCGGTCGCGTGCCCCGGCTCACCGGCGTGGTTGCCGAAGACGGGAGTGGTGAACGCCGAGCCGGTTTCCGGCTTGCCCGCGACCCAGCCCGGGAGACGGTTCCTGCCGAAGAAGTACTGGGTGCCGTCGAGCGTGGTCACCTTCCAGTACTCGTTGTCGTCGTCGCCGTTGGCGGTGTCGGCGGACGTGCCCCTGACGCGCTCGACGCGCGAACCGTCGTCGTCGGCCGGCTTCCACACCTCGCTGGTGCCGACCCGCACCAGCGGGGTCGACGAACCGTTCAGCGACAGCACGGCGTTGTCCGACTTCCAGCACAGGTCGCCGGACTTGGTGCCCGCGTTGGAGCCCGTGGCGTTGTCGTCCTTGCAGCTCATGTACTGGCGCTCGATGAACCCGAGCTCCATGGACCAGCCCTCACCGACCGCGGACGACTGGTTGTTCGTCGCGGCGGTGCGCCCGTCGATGGACGACGAGGAGTAGCCCAGGCCCAGCTTCGGCGTCAGATCGCCGGGCACCGGTGGCACCGCCAGCGGGTACTGCCAGGTGAAGCCGCCCTCGTTGCCGCCCGCGGACCAGGAGCCGGAGGGTGACAGCGAGGTCGCCTTGAAGTCGCCGTTGCCGCCCTCGGAGGAGGCGGTCACCGCCAGCACGGTGAACGCGGACGCGTCCGCGGCGAGGGCGACCTCGGCGGTCAGCGTTCCCGCCTTGCTGTCGTTGTGCGTCGGCAGCGGCTCCGGCACCCGGCAGGAAGCCTTGTCCGGTTGGGTCAGCGCACAGGAGGGAAGCTGGACCAGGCGCAGCCGGGAGGACCAGTCGGCTCCGTAGGCGTCACGGAAGGCGGTGTAGTCGAGCTGTACGGAGGCGCGGCCGGGCGCGGCGGTGCCGTCGTCGCGGGCGACGCCGACCAGCACTCCGTCGACGCCCGCTCCGGCGGCCCTCCCGCGGTCGGTGGTCCGTACCCGGATCCTGTCCGGCACGGCCTCGGGGGTGGTACGCCCCTTGCTCTTCCGCGCCGTCAGCGGGGCGAAGCGCAAGGGCATCCCCTTGGCCTCGGCGTGCGGCAGCCCGTAGACGCTCTTGCCCGCCGCGCTCCTGGCCAGTGCCGCGGGAGCAACGGCGGTGAGGTCGACCCGCGTCTCACCGGCGGCGGGCCAGACGGTCCTGCCGGGCCGCCACGGCTTCCTGTCGGTATCGCTGACGGCGGCGCGCGCGTGACGGGAGCCGATGGCGGTGCCGGGAACGGATGCGGTCCGCTGTACGGGGCGGACCTTGAAGTCCTTCTTGTCGAGGGCGACGGCTCCCGCGTCCGGCAGGAGCGTCACCGTGAGCGCTCCGGCCAGCAGGAAGCCCAGCGCGGCCGTGCCCTTCCCGAGGCGCCGGGTGCGACGGCGTCCGCCGCCCCGCCCGTCCCCGGTGAGTCTCGATGTCCCCACCCACTTTTGAGGCAATGTGGAATCTCCGAATTCAGTTGAAAGGGCACCCGGTCGTCGGGTGCCCCGGGGAAATTAGCACCAGGGAGAAGCAGTTCGGAAAGCGTGTGTGCAACACAGGGCAGGAGTGTGGAATTCCGGACTTCCAGAGTGGCGATTTCTGGCCATTCCGGAATATGAAAGTCCGGTTCTGTTTCACTGCCCCAAATGCGAGGACGTAAAGATGATCTTCCGCCCTAAAGGGTATTTTCGGGTCGAAGTCATAGGCTGCGCGATGGTGTCGAAGTCCGCTGTGGAAAAGGAACGCGCTACGCTCCCGCACTGAAATGAGAAAACTCCACGAGGGGGCGGAAAATTGAGAGGTCATCGATCCAGATGGCTTCGGCACCGACTGCCTGCCGCGACAGCGGCGATGGCACTCGGAATGGGCGGCCTGATACCCGTGACCACGGCGTCCCAGGCCCTGGCCGAGGAGATGCCACCGGGCAGGACCACGATCCGGGCCGCGGAGGCGCATGGCACCGGGGCGTCCAGGACTTCGGAGGAAACCGAGGCACTGCGGAAGGCCGCACACAGCGGCCGGCCGGCCGAGATCCTGGGCAGGCGCGACGAGACCACCCAGGTGCTGGCCAACCCTGACGGGACGTTCACCTGGCGCCAGTACGTACGTCCCGCCTTCGCCAGGGCGGGCGGTGCGTGGCGAAAGGCGGACGCCACCCTGGAACGGCGGCCCGACGGGCGGCTCGCACCGGTCGCGGCCGTCTTGGGGCTCTCCTTCTCCGGCGGCGGCAGCGGTCCGCTGGCCACCATGGCGAAGAACGGCCGTACGCTGTCCCTCACCTGGCCCGGCGCCCTGCCCGAGCCGCGGCTGGACGGCGACACCGCCGTCTACCCGGAGGTGCTGCCCGGCGTCGATCTGAGGATCCGGGCCGACGTGGACGGATTCGCCCAGCACCTCGTGGTCAAGTCCCGTGAGGCCGCCGCCGACCCCCGGATCGCCGAGCTCTCCCTCGGCCTGAAGGGCGAGGGCACCCGGCTGACCGCCGACCGCCGGGGAAATCTCACGGCCACCGACAGCAAGGGCGCAAAGGTCTTCAGCGCGCCCGCCCCGGCCATGTGGGACTCCTCCCACCTGTCGAAGGCCGAGGCCGACAAGCTGCGCACCGGCAGCGCGCAGGCCGAACCGGCTCCCTCTGCCAGACTGGTCGAGATGGACACCGAGGTGGCCGGCGACCGACTGCGCATCGTCCCGGACGCCGCGATGCTCAAGGATCCGAAGACGGTCTTCCCGGTCGTCATCGACCCGGTCTTCTCCGGCGGCCAGCGCAACAACTGGGCCCTCGCCTACAAGCAGACGAGCAACCCGAACATCGCGGGCACCGCGTACTGGAACGGCGGCACCTTCACCGACAAGCTGGCCCGGGTAGGCTACGAGAGCCAGACCGGCTTCACGGGACGCTCGTACTTCCAGATGAACACCAAGGGCCTCCAGGGCTCCAGGATCATCAGTGCCGTCTTCAACGTGTTCAACAACCACTCGTGGTCCTGCACCGCCACCCCCGTGGAACTCGGCTGGACCGGGCCGATCTCCCCGTCCACGACGTGGAACAAACAGCCCGATTGGCTGCAGACGCTCGAGACCAGGACCTTCGCCCACGGCTGGTCCACGACCTCCTGCCCGGCCAAGGGCGAGGACTTCGCGGCCGCCCCGCTGAAGAGCGCGGTCCAGCAGGTCGCCGACGCAGGTGGCGCGGACCTGACCCTCGGCCTGCGCTCACGCGCGGACTACGAGACCAACACGCTCAGCTGGAAGAAGTTCCACAGCGACCCGTATCTGGAGGTGACGTACAACACCCCGCCGAAGGTCGATTCCTCCGCCGCCTACCAGGGCTCGTGGAGCCTGCATGCGACCGGCCTCCAGCCCCTCTCGTGCTCCGCGGACCCGGCCACCTGGCCGACTGCGGGCAACACCGGTCTCACCCTGACCGCGCAGGTCTCCGACGCCCAGGGCGGCCAGCTCACCGCGGCCTTCTCGCTCGCCGAACACCAGGGTGCCGTCGTCACCGCGCCCACCACCACCGTCACCTCGGGCGGTATCGCGCAGGTGCGCGTCCCGGCCTCTTCCCTGGTCGACGGCAGGACGTACGAATGGACCGTGCAGGCACGCGACGGCACCGACACCTCCGCGTGGACGGCGCCGTGCCGCTTCAGGGTCGACAAGACCGCCCCGGCCAAGCCGACGGTCACCGCGGCCGACGGCTACGCGCTGGACGTGGCCCAGGTGAAGGCGCGGGAGAACCGCACGATCAGATTCGCCTCCAGCGACACGGTCGGCCTCGACGGGTTCTGCTACACCCTGAACAATCCGCTCGCCGTCGCCGGCACGAAGTGCTCCAACGGCACGTTCGTGGCGGCCGGCCCCGACGGCACGGCCACGGTCACGGTGAAGCCCAGCCTCTGGCCGAACAACCGGCTGCACGTCCAGGCTTACGACAAGGCGGGCAACACCTCCCCGTACGACGGCGGTGACGGATCGCCGGAGACGGACACCACGCTGATCGTCACGGACCGCCCCGACTTCGTGCGCGGACCCGACGGCAGGGCCCGCGGGGACCTGCCCGGCGACCTCGACGGTGACGGCCATATCGACATGCTCACCACCGCGACCGACGGCAACCTGCGGCTGTACGCGGGCGACGGCGCGGGAACAGGAGACGTGAAGGCCGGTGTGGTCGTCGACAGGGGCGGCTGGAACGGCGCCCGGATCGCGCACCGCGGAGACTTCGTCTCCGCCACCGAGGGGCAGACGAAGGACGGTTACGAGGACTTCTTCGTCAAGATCGGCAACAAGCTCTATCTTTACCCCGGTGACGGGAACGGCATGCCCCTGCCGTCCCAGCGCAAGGAACTGATCCATCCCGCCAACAAGCAGACCGGCCCGCTGACCGGCGCGGTTGGCGGCAAGTGCCTCGACGTACGATCCGGAAGCACCGCCAACGGCACTCCGATCCAGTACTACACCTGCAACGGCACGGCGGCACAGGACTTCCACCTCACCGGTGGAGCGCTGAAGGTCCTGGGCAAGTGCGTGGCGGCGGCCGGCACCGACAACTTCGCGGCCGTCACGCTCTGGGACTGCGACGGGAGCCCGGCTCAGCAGTGGCTCGACCGCGGTGACCGCTTGCTGGTCAACGCCGCCTCCGGCCGTTGCCTCGACCTGCCCTGGGCGAACCCGGCCGACGGCAACGCCCTGGCGGTCTACGACTGCAACGGCACCGACGCCCAGGTGTGGAACGTTCCCGGAAGCTGGGCCGGTGTCCGCCAGATCGTCACCCCGGGCAACGCCGACGGCATGCCGGGCAGTGACCTCATGGTCCAGGAGGGCGCGGACATGTGGCTGTACAGCGGCACGGCCGAGGGCCCGCTGAGCGCACAGACCGGCACCCATCAGCTGCTGCCGGGCACAAAGGTCGGTGGCGCCGCGTGGGACCAGTACGACTGGCTCGCGCCCGGCGACATCAACGGTGACGGCTCGGTCGACCTGCTGGGCCGCGCCACCACCGGCGACCCGGCGAGCACCGTCTACGGCAAGCTGTTCCTGTACCCGGGCAGCCTGACCACGGACCCGTCGACCGGAACCACGGCCTACGGCGTGGGAGCCCGGACCGCGTACGGCAACGGCGGCTGGCAGCCGGCGAGCATCCCGTCGCTCGCCTCCGCGGGCAACGCCCAGGGCACAGTGGTCGACAACGGTGACTACCGGCAGTTCGTGCCGACCGCCGGTGAGGAGACCCCCGACCTGTGGGCCACCATCGCCCAGGGCACCGGAAACCTGCGGTTCTACCCGGGCCGCGCGGCCGTCCACGGTACTCCGGTCGTCGTCGATGAGGCGGCCTGGACCAGCAGCGTGACCGGCATCTTCTGACCGGCACACCGCTTCCGCCACGCATGCCAAGGAGCCCCGTTCCCTGCGGAACGGGGCTCCGGTGCGCAGGCTTCCGGCCCGTCACCCCGGCCGGTGCGCCGCGGTTACGACGCCAGGCGGTACGCGCGCAGGACGGTCTGCTCCACCGTGCCGCCGTCGGTGTCCTGTGCCGTCGCCTTCAGGGAGACGAAGGGGCCGGCGCCGGCGGGCGGGTCGACCGTGACGCGGTACGCGCCGCCGTCGGCCGCGGAGACCTTGGCGTTCTGCCATGTCGCGCCGTCGTCGAAGGACACCTTGACCGTGAGGCGTTCCGTCTTGGCCGCGGGTGCGCCCGGCTGCCGGTCCACGCGGGTGACCAGGGTGTGCCGGGTGCGGGGCGCCTCGTTGTCGACATTGACGGGGGCGGTGAAGCGCACCACCGAGAGCGGCAGCGCGGCGGTGCGCGCCGTGCCGCCCGGGCCCGGTGTGACAGCGGCGGAGCGGAACGTCCAGGCCGTCTCCACCGTGGTGGAAAGCGACGCCCCCGGTTCGTCGCGGGTGGCCCGCGCGGTCAGCCGGTAGGCGGCCTCGTCGTCGGGTACGACGAACGCGGCCGCCGGCCAACGGTCACTCGACCCGACCTCCTGCCCGTCCCGCGACAGGGTGATACGCACCGTGTCCTGCTGCCGGTGCGGCAGCGGCGTTCCGTAGTGGTTCGGGGCCGCGTCGCTGAACAACTGCGGTTCCACGCTCATGGTGCCGTCGCTGCTGCGACCCATCGGCGGCACGCCGCCCCTGAGCGGCACCAGAGCCGGGCCGATGACGGCCGCGTTCCACCGGTCCACGCAGGTGCGGCCGGCCGCGCAGGTGACGACGCCGGTCTGGGTAACGGGCTTCGGAGAGATCTCGCCGCCCGTACCTTCTCCCATGCCGAAGTACGCCTCCCGGTACTGGCCGCGCACCGTCACGTATTCGGTGCGTGCCGCGGGCAGGGCGAAGTCCGGCTCCACGATGCTGAATGCCCCCAGACCGTCCTCGGTGGCGTAGCCGCCCGCCTCGCCCGCCGTACCAGGTCCCTGTGCGTGGTACACGTTCTTGATCACCGCGAGGTCCTCGCGGGCCACGCGGAAGGAGGGGTCGGGAAGAGAGCCCGTTGTGCGGACCAGCAGGTCGTAGTGGTCGGGCAGTTGTCCGTTCGTGGCCGTCGTGCCGTTCTGGGTGTTGCGGACGACGAAGTCCAGTACGCCGTGGGACACCTGACCGCCCGGCACGGCGAAGAGCCTCCCGGGCCGGCCCGTCACGAGATACCCGTCCGCGCACTCCCCTCCCGCTGCGGCGCTGTAGCAGTAGCCGGCCGACAGGGAGTACGGCTGTGCCCCGGAGCCGGGGACGACGACGCTGATCTCCTTGCCGTCCCGGGCGTCCACCGTGCGCTCGGTGTCCTGACGGATGTCCAGTTCCGGCTGGAGGAACATGGTCGCTGTCCGCGGGGCCCCGGCGGTCTCCGGGGTGGCCACATACCCGCCGAGGTTGTAGCGGCCTTCGGGCACGCGGGCCGTGGCCGTGCCGTCGGTGAAGGTGAGGTCGAACGACTCACCGGTCGACAGGTTCGTCAGCGACACCGAGGACCGGACGTAGTCCCCGCGGGAACCGGGCTGGAGCGGCGCTCCGTTGCGGTCGACGGCCTTGACCACGACCTGGTGGTACACGGCTTCCTTGGTGACGGCGAACGCGGGGCCGGTCACCGCGACGCCGCCCTCGGCGGTCGCGGTCAGCCGTCCGCTGAAGGAGGTGCCGGCCGCCGCGGTGCCGGGGTCGACGGTGACGGTCGCCCGTGCCGTTCCCCCGGCCGGGACGGTCACGGTGCCCGGCGAGACGGTGAACAGCCCTGCCGGTGCCGCGGTCCCGGACCGGTCGGTGGCGGCGGCGGTCACGGTGAGCACGACGTCGGCCGTACCGGCGTTGTGGTACGTGACGGTACGGGTGACCGGCGTGGTGGCCTTCGGGTCGGCGAAGTACACCCCGGTGTCCTCGGCGGTGGCCCATACGTTCTGGGAGATGGCACGGGCCACGTCCACACGTCCGGACCCCTGCTGGTAGGCCCCCTGCCCGGCGACCGGCTTCGCGGAGGACATCAGCGCGGCCTTGAGCCGCGCACCGTCCCAGTCGGGGTGTTCCTGGGCGAGCAGTGCGGCGGCGCCCGCCACGTGCGGCGCGGCCATCGACGTGCCCGACAGGGCGGTGTAACGCTCCCCGGCCGGAGTGCCGGTGGAGGTGCCGGCGGCGCGCGCCGCGACGATGTCCACACCCGGGGCGGTCACATCGGGCTTCACCACGTGCCCGCCCTCCCGGGGACCCTGGCTCGAGAAGTAGGCCAGCGCGTCGTCACGACCGACGGCACCCACGGTCAGCGCGGCATCGGCCGTACCGGGCGCGGCGACCGTACCGGCGCCGCCGTAGTTGCCCGCCGCGGCCACGAACAGCGTGCCGTACTGCGCGGAGAGGCTGTCGACTGCCTGCGAGAGCGGGTCGGTTCCGTCGCTTGGCCCACTGCCCAGGCTCATGTTGACGACGGTGGCCCGCGCCGCCGCCCACTCCATGCCCTGCAGCACCCACGACTCCTGGCCCTCGCCGTCGTCGTTCAGCACCTTGCCCACGAGGAGTTCGGCATCGGGCGCCACGCCCCGCAAGCGGCCGCCGGACGCGGCGCCGTCCCCGGCGATCGTGGAGGCCACATGCGTGCCATGGCCCTCACGGTCCGGAGCGCCGCTGCCGCTGGCACCGCCGTCCTCCGTGAAGTCCGAGGACTCACCGATCGAGCCGGCGAAATCGGGGTGCGTGGCGTCGATCCCGGTGTCCAGCACCGCGACCTTCACGCCCTTTCCCGTCCAGCCGGATTTCCACGCCTGAGGCGCCCCGATCTGGGCCGTGCTGCGGTCCAGGGTGGTCTTGACCCTGCCGTCGAGCCAGACCTTGGCCACACCGGGAGCCAGTGCCGCCGTCGGCTTGCGCTTCGCCGCGGCGGCGGGACCCAGCTGCCGCCACACACGGGACAGCCGTTTCTTGTCCGCTCGCAGCGCGGAGCCGTGAACGCTCTTCAGCGCCCGCACCTTACGGGCGCCGTCAGGTGCGGCGGGAACGGAGTTCTTGCCCACGGATGTGTCGTAGGTGACGATCAACGGCAGCCGGTCGCTGTGCGCGTCGTCGTATTTCTGCGCGACGAGTCCCTTGATGTCGAACAGCCGCGCGTCCAGCAGTCCCGCTCGCAGCGGACCCTCCGCGTCCTGCGGCACCAGAGACACCGAATTGCCGGATCTGCGCTGGGAGAACAGCATGTCCTCGCGCCCGGGGCCGGGCCGCACCGACATCACGGACACCGCGTTCCCCGCGCCGACCCGGACCGTGACCTGATCCCCCGTGATGAGCGTGACCTTCACCACGCGTCCTGTCCCGACCGCCGTGGCCGCCGCCGCGGGGGTGACCCCGCCGGGCAGCGGCGCACCGGCGGGCGGGGCGAGCGTCGTACCGACCACCAGAGCGCCCAGCACGGCGGCACTCAACAGGCCCGACGCACGTATGCCTTGCATACGCATCCTCTCGATGACGCGGTCCCCGCGCACCACTCCGCCACCCGTCGGCAACCAACAGGCGGGGGCGCGGGGCCGCTTGCTTACATGCCTTCGACCGGATGACGGCGTTGCGCGGCCCTGAGGATGTCAGCGGACGCCGGGGAATTTCCGCGAAAAGTTTCCGGCGATCCGTGACATCCCTCCGGCCGGTCCCCTCCGTCGGTGTGGTCAGAGACGAACGGAGGGCATGTGTTGCGTACTGGGGACCTGGAGGATTTCCGTGGTTTCGCCGAGGAGCGGTTGCCGCATCTGCGGCGCACCGCATTCCTGATGTGCGGTGACTGGCACCACGCCGAGGACATCACACAGACGGCACTGACGAAGCTGTACTCCGTGTGGGGGCGTCGGCGGCGGATACAGAACCTGGAGGCGTACGCCCACCGCGTGCTGACCCGGGCCTGCATCGACCACACACGACGGCGCTGGCGGCGGGAGCACCCCGCCCCGGAGCTTCCCGACCACGCCGAGCCCGGCGCGGACCTGGCACTCGCGCTCCAGGTTCGCGCGGCACTGGACGGCCTGCCGGCGCGCCAGCGTGCCGTGGTGGTCCTGCGCTACTGGGCCGACCTGGACATCGCCGCGACGGCCGCGGCCATGGGCTGCTCCATCGGCACCGTGAAGAGCCACACCGCGCGGGCACTGACCCGTCTGCGGGCCCTCCTGGGCGACGAGCACAGTCCCGACGCACTCGGGACGCTCGCCCAGTCCATCCACCACACCCGAGAGAAGGTCACTCTGTCATGAGCAACCAGAACGTCAGGAATCTGCTGGAGGCCGGGATCGGCGAGGAGCCACCGGTACGGACCACCGTGGACACCGTGGTCGCGGCCGGACGGCGCGTCAGGACCCGGCGACGTCTCGCGCTCACCGGCGCGGGCGTCACCTCCGCGGCGGCGGTGGCCGTACTGGCCCTGGTCGCACCCGGTGCCGGCCCGGCCACGAGCGGGTCCGCCCCCGACCTGCTCGTCGGCCCGCTGATGCCGGCCGGTGTCGGCACCGACGCTCCTCGCCCGCTGCGGCCCGACAGCTTCACTTCGGGGACCGAGCACACGACACGCTGGAGCAGCAAGCGGCTTGCCGACACCCTCGTCACACTGCTCCCCGAGGGCCGGACGACCACTCAGGACGGTGACTTCAAGGGCCGGACCTTCCGTGTGACATGGGACAACGGAAGCGGCGAGCTCGAGTTCACCGGCAGCGTCGGGTACACGGACAAGTCCGCGGACGTGCCGTTCTGCGCGAAGATCCCGCTGCCGAAGATCACGCACAGGGACGGGACGACGCCGCAGGACGTCATGCCGAGGGAGGACTGCGAGACGGTCGAACTCGCCGACGGCGCACGTGCGGAATCGGTGACACTGCGGGACCCCGTCGACGGCAGTGAGTCCCAGTACGTACGGGTGGAGCGCAAGGACGGCCGGAGCATGGCCCTTCAGCAGTGGGCGAAGCGGCCGACGACGCAGCCGCCGCTGGACGCCGACGCGCTGCTGGCCATCGCGAACAGCCCGGTCTGGCGGTTCTGACCGGCCGGGGGGCGGCTGCTGCGAGCAGCCGCCCCCTTCTGCTCCGAGTACGGTCAGGCGGAGAAGCGGTACACCGCCTGGGCGACGCACGCCGGCTTGGCCGAGCCGTCGATCTCCACGGTGAAGTCGACGACGACCTCCACACCGCCCCGCTGCAGAGCGGCCCGTGGGGGCCCCGGCAAGGTCGATGTGGCGGCCCTGATAGAGGGGCTGAGGCTGGAAGGCCACCTCGAGGTGTTCCATGGCAGCGCGACCCCCGGGGCCTTATGTCAACGCTATTGACGTTGTGCTGCGTGCGGCGGTCTGATGGCAGGAACCGGAGGCCAGCCCTCATGCCTACAAGGAGTCCCTCATGGATCCCGTCCGCGCGCTCCAGGACGCCCGCCCCACTCCGTTCTGGCTGGACGACCCCGGCCGTCCGGACGCCGCCTCGGCCCTGGTCGGGGACACCCGCTGCGACCTGCTCGTGGTCGGCGGCGGCTACACCGGGCTGTGGACCGCGCTCATCGCCAAGGAGCGCGACCCCTCGCTCGATGTCGTCCTGGTGGAGGGCGAGGAGATCGGCTGGGCCGCCTCCGGCCGCAACGGCGGCTTCTGCGAGTCCAGCCTCACCCACGGCCTGCACAACGGCCTGGCGCGCTGGCCGGACGAGCTCGACCGGCTGGAGCGGCTCGGCCGGGAGAACCTCCAGGCCATCGAGGACGCCGTCAAGCGATACGGCATCGACTGCGACTGGGAGCGCACCGGCTCCATCGTCGTGGCGACCGAGCCGTACCAGCTGCCGGACCTGAAGGAGACGGCCGAAGTCGCCGCCCGCTACGGCAGCGAGCTGACGGTCCTGGACGCCGGCCAGGTCCGGGCGGAGATCGACTCGCCCACCTTCCTCGGCGGCGTCTGGGACAAGGACGGCGTCGCGATGCTCAACCCGGCCCGGCTCGCCTGGGGCCTCAAGCAGGCGTGCCTGGACATGGGAGTGCGCCTTTACGAGCACACCCCTGCCACCTCGATCACCGAGGCCGGTCCGGGGATCACCGTCCGCACCCCCTACGGACGAGTCGGTGCGCGCCATGTCGCCCTGGCCACCAATGTCTTCCCCTCCCTGATCCGGCGTCATCGCCCGTACACGGTCCCGGTGTACGACTACGCGCTGATGACCGAACCGCTGACGGACGAGCAGCTCGCCTCGGTCGGCTGGCGCAACCGCCCGGGGTTCGCGGACAGCACCAACCAGTTCCACTACGTGCGGCTCTCCGCCGACAACCGCATCCTGTGGGGCGGCTACGACGCCGTGTACCACTACCGGGGCCGGGTGCGCGCCGAACACGACCAGCGGCCGCAGACCTTCGCCACCTTGGCCGGGCACTTCTTCCGGACCTTCCCGCAGCTGGAGGGCGTGCGATTCAGCCATGCCTGGGGCGGCGCCATCGACACCTCCACCCGCTTCTGTGCCTTCTTCGACACCAGCCACCACGGCAGGACCGCCTACGCGGCCGGCTTCACCGGCCTCGGTGTGGGTGCCACCCGGTTCGCGGCGGAGGTGATGCTCGACCTCCTGGCCGGTGAGCGCACGGAGCGCACCGCGCTCGAGATGGTCCGCCGCAAGCCGCTGCCCTTCCCGCCGGAGCCCTTCCGTTCGGCGGGGATCGGCATCACCAAGTGGTCCCTCGCCCGCGCGGACGAGAACGAGGGCCGCCGCAATCTCTGGCTCAGAACCCTCGACCGCTTCGGCCTCGGCTTCGACAGCTGAGCGAAGGCCGGTCCGCGCAGGCGGACCGGCCTTTGTCATGTGCGCCCAGCATGGGCGATTGCTTGGGGGTGAAAGTCCCCTGGGGGAAGAGGTGGTGCTAACCCCGAGCCGGAGGCAAGGGCGTCACCGTGAGGTGGGGTCTGGAGGAAGCCCGAGGCGAGACCTGGGTACCGAGGAACACGAACCGTGTATGAGGCGTGCTGGTCGGGTGAGCCTGCATGGCAAGGCGAAGCCCGTCACTGCCAAGAAGGCCAGTGCGTAAACGCGGCGGAGATCCAGGGACAGTGATCGTTCTTACCTGGGGAGATCTGTTCGGGTGTCGGTTGTGCTGAGGTGTCGCCGCGCCGACGGAGTGGGCCGGGAGGCCGACTCTGACCGGGCAGAAGTCAGCAGAGGCCGTAGTACCAGCCGGGATGGCCGTCGCCTGGTGATGGGCTGGGAAGGGCCGAACATCGAGTGGAACGGGTGATGTGGTGGTTGCTCGTGCTGGTCACATGGACCGCGGCAAGTCCGCTTCGGCGGTGCCGACCGGGGAGGGACCGGTGCATTCCGGAAGTGTCCCGGCGGAGCGTAGTGGCCGGTCGGCGCACTCCATGGAGGACGTTCACCGGGAGCGGGAGTCCTCGCTGTGGGAGCGGATGCTCTCCAGGGAGAACCTGCTCGCGGCGCTCAACCGCGTCGAAGTGAACCGGGGTGCACCCGGAGTGGATGGCATGACTACGGCTGAGTTGCGGCCGTGGATCGCAGTGCACTGGCCTGAAGTGAGGGCCGAACTCGACGCGGGCATCTACCGGCCGGCGCCGGTCCGTCAGGTGATCATCCCGAAGCCTGGTGGCGGCGAGCGGATGCTGGGGGTGCCGCGGGTGCTGGACCGCTTGATCCAGCAGGCCATCGCGCAAGTACTCGTGCCCATCTTCGACCCGCAGTTCTCGGGGTCGTCCTTCGGATTCCGTCCCGGCCGGTCCGCCCATCAGGCGGTCCGGGTCGCGCGGCGGGCGATCGAGGACGGCTACCGGTGGGTCGTGGACCTTGATCTGGACCGGTTCTTCGACCGGGTCCAGCATGACGTCCTGATGGCGCGGGTCGCGCGCAAGGTCGCTGACCGCAGGGTCTTGAGACTGGTCCGCAGGTATTTGGAAGCCGGGATCATGGTGGACGGCATCAAGATGCCGAGCGAAGAGGGGACCCCGCAGGGGTCCCCGCTGTCGCCGGTGCTGTCGAACATCATGCTCGACGACCTGGACCGGGAACTGTTCAGGCGCGGTCACCGGTTCGTGCGCTACGCCGACGACGTGCGCGTCTTCGTGCGGAGCGAACGAGCCGCCAGAAGGGTGCTCGCCTCGGTCACGGCCGTGGTCGAGCAGCGGCTGAAACTGATGGTCAACCGGGAGAAGTCGAAGGTGGGCCACGCCCGCTCGGCGGTGCTGCTGGGGTTCGGCTTCTACTTCACCCGGGCCGGGGTCAGGATCCGGGTCGATCCGAAGGCGGTCAAGCGCCTGAAGGACCGGCTGCGGGAGTTGACCTCGCGCCGGTGGAGCATCGCGATGGATGAACGCATCGCGAAGATCAACCGCTTCACCACCGGATGGATGGGCTACTTCCAGCTAGCGGACACCCCGAAGGTGTTCAGGGAGCTGGACGAGTGGTTCCGCCGCAGGATGCGGCAGATCCGCTGGAAGGAATGGAAGCTCCCCAAGGCCCGGTTCAGGAACCTCCGCGAGCTCGGCATCGCCGAGTGGAAGGCCCGCGAATGGGCGGGCAGCGGCAAGGGTTACTGGCGGATCGCGGGATCGGCTGTCCTTCAGCGGGCGATGCCCAACTCTCACTGGGACGACCTCGGCCTGCGCATGCTCAAGCCGACCTGGCAACGGTTGAGATCAGCTTGATGAACCGCCGGATGCGTGGCCCGCATGTCCGGTGGTGTGAGAGGAGGGACGGGCGACCCGTCCCTCCTACTCGATTTCCCGGTCCGCGCCCGCGGATTGGAGCCGGACGACGCGCCGGGAGGTCTCAACTCGGGAAAGACTGCCGCCCAACCCTGCACCCGATCTTGCTCAGTTGATGTGAAGTGGACTATACCTGTCGGCGTCCGCACAGCCGGTAGACAACCCTGCACGACCCAGCTTCACTGACCGCGGTGGCGGGGCCCTTCGCCTTCAGGCGAATGCGTACGGGCGACCGGTACACCGCCTGAGTCCTGGAGAAGGCGAGGACTTGAGCATGGGATCCACCTCCGCCCACAACAATGAGGGCCTCGGCCGTCGCGATCTGATCAAGCGTTCCGCTGCGCTCGGCCTGATCTCCGTCCCGACGATGAGTTTCCTGTCCGCCTGCGCCAGCGGCGACAGCGGCAGCGACGAGAAGGTCGAAAAGGGCAAGAAGACCGCCACGAACCCGTTGGCCGTCAACGAGTCGGCACCGCTCGAGGTCGTCATCTTCGACGGCGGTTTCGGCACGAAGTACGCCGAGGACGCCAGCGCCGTCTACAAGAAGAACTTCCCGAACGCCACCGTCAAGTTCTCCAAGACCCAGAAGATCCAGTCCGTCCTCCAGCCGCGGTTCAACGGCGGCAACCCGCCGGACCTCATCGACAACTCCGGTGCGCAGCAGATGGACATGGGTGTCCTGGTCGGCAAGAACCAGCTGGCCGACCTCACCCCGCTGCTGGACGCCCCGTCCATCGACGACCCGAACAAGAAGGTCCGCGACACCCTGCGCCCCGGCATCGTGGAGATGGGACAGTTCGACGGTCAGCCGGTGTGGATCCTGTACTACGCCTACACCGTGTACGGCGTGTGGTACTCGCAGACCGCGCTCGAGAAGCTCGACGCCACGTACCCCGAGACCTGGGACGAGATGCTCGCCCTGTGCGAGAAGGCGAAGAAGAAGGGCATCGCCGGCTGGACCTACGCCGGCAAGTACCCCTACTACCTGCCGTTCTCGCTCTATCCGTTCATCGCCAAGATCGGCGGCCGCGAGGTCCTCGACGCGATCGACAACCTGGAGCCCAACGCCTGGAAGCACCCGGCGGTCAAGGCGGCCTTCGAGGCGTACTACGAGCTCTACAAGAAGGGCTACATCCTCAAGGGCACGCCCGGCATCGACCACATCCAGTCGCAGACGGCCTGGACGCAGGGCAAGGCGCTCTTCATCCCGAACGGTTCCTGGGTGGAGAACGAGGCCGCGAAGACGACTCCGGCGGACTTCAAGATGGCCGTCAGCGCCCCCTCGAGCCTGGACGCCTCCGACAAGATGCCGTTCGGCACCATCTGGGCCTCCGGCGGCGAGCCCTTCATCGTCCCGGCCAAGGCGAAGAACGTGCAGGGAGGCATGGAGCAGCTGCGCATCATGCTCAGCGAGGCATCCTCGAAGAACTTCACCGACTCGGTGAAGTCCCTGACCGCCCTCAACGGCGGCACCGACGGCCTCACCCTGACCGCCGGTCTCCAGGCCGGCGTCGACGCGCTGAAGAAGGCCGGGGACAACGTGGTGAACCCCCGCCTGCAGGACTGGTACGTGAAGCTGCAGAAGGAGCAGATCGGCGTCGCGGGTCTGGGCGAGATGATGGCGGGCCGGCTCACCCCGGCCGAGGCGATCAAGAAGATCCAGGGCTTCGCCGACGCGGCGGCCAAGGACCCCAACATCAAGCACTACAAGCACCAGTAGAAGTGACGGTGCGTCACCAGCTGTGGCACTCGCGGGAAGATCGGGGTCGGTAAACCATGCAGCACGGCAAATACCGGTTCATCGTGGGGTTCTTGGCGGCTCCTCTGGCGTTGTACGCGCTCTTCGTCATATGGCCGTTCATCCAGTCCATCTACTACTCGTTCACGGACTGGACCGGCCTGAGCCCCGACTTCAGGATGACCGGCTTCGATAACTACGCCCGGATGCTGGACGATGACGTCTTCTGGAAGTCCCTGCAGCACAGCCTGCTGTTCGCGCTGCTGCTGCCGCTGGTGACGCTCGGCCTGGCGCTGTTCTTCGCCTTCATGCTCAATGTCGGCGGACGGCGCCGCAGGGGCGCGGCCATCGCCGGAGTGCGAGGCTCGTCCTTCTACAAGATCGCCTATTTCTTTCCGCAGGTGCTGTCGATCGCGATCGTCGCCCTGCTGTTCCAGTTCGCGTACAACCCGAACGACGGGGCGATCAACGGAGCGCTCAAGGCCGTCGGCCTCGACGGCGTCCAGCCCGAATGGCTGGGCGATCCCGGTCTCGCCCTGTGGTGCGTGATGGCCGTCCTGGTCTGGAGCACGGTCGGATTCTTCGTGGTGCTGTTCTCTGCCGGTATGGCCTCGATCCCGAAGGACTTCTACGAGGCGGCGCTCCTGGACGGCGCCGGCAGGTTCACCACCTTCTTCCGGATCACCCTGCCGCTGCTCTGGGACACCGTGCAGTCCGGCTGGGTGTACATGGGAATCCTGGCGCTGGGCGCGGAATCCTTCGCGGTGGTGCAGATCATGACCGTGGGGCCGGGCGGCCCCGACTACTCGACGACCGTTCTGCCGCTGTACGTCTACCAGGCGGCATTCCGCGACGGTCAGGCGGGCTACGCGACCACGATCGGTGTCGCCCTCCTCGTCGTCACCCTGGCCTTCGCGGCCGTCGTGATGCGGGTGGGCCGACGCGAGCGGCTGGAGTTCTGATGCTGCGCTTTCCCGGAGGACACCCCCCGGACATCCGGCAGGCTGTGCTTTCCCGGGGGACGCCCCCGGACATCCGGCAGGCTGTGCTTTCCCGGGAGACATCCCCGGACCCCCGACGGAAAGACGGCTCGGTCGCAGCGGCCGGCATGACAGCGCGAGGTGGATCCGAGTGAAGACCACTGACACCCCCACCGCGGACACCACGCCGGCCGAGAACCGCCCCTCCGTCGCGAAAGCGCCCGGTGCCGCGGCGGCGCGCGGGAAGTCGGGAGAGGGCCAGGTCCTCAATGTCTTCTCGCACGGCATCCTGATCATCTGGGCCTTCATGGTCGTGCTGCCGCTGATCTGGGCGGTCATGACCTCCTTCAAGACCGACGCGGGAATCTTCAACTCGCCCTGGGCGCTGCCCGACAGGCTCCATTTCGAGAACTGGTCGCGGGCCTGGACCGAAGCCCATATGAGCGACTACTTCCTGAACACCATCGTGGTGGTGGGCGGCTCGCTCGTCGGCACACTGCTGTTCGGCTCCATGGCCGCGTACGTCCTGGCGCGCTTCGAGTTCCCCGGGAACCGCTTCATCTACTACCTCTTCATCGGAGGGATGAGCTTCCCGGTGATGCTGGCGCTGGTGCCGCTGTTCTACGTGCTGAACAACATCTCCCTGCTCAACACGCTGCACGGCCTGGTCCTCGTCTACATCGCCTACTCGCTGCCGTTCACCGTGTTCTTCCTGACGGCCTTCTTCCGTACGCTGCCGACCTCGGTGGCCGAGGCGGCCCTGATCGACGGGGCCTCGCACACCAGGACCTTCTTCCAGGTCATGCTGCCCATGGCCAAGCCCGGTCTGATCAGCGTCGGCATCTTCAACTTCCTCGGCCAGTGGAACCAGTACATGCTGCCCACTGTCCTCAACACCGATCCCGACAAGAAGGTGCTCTCCCAGGGCCTGGTCGAGCTGGCCGTCAGTCAGGGGTACAAGGGCGACTGGTCGGGGCTCTTCGCGGGCCTGGTGATGGCCATGCTGCCGGTCCTGGTCGTCTATTTCATCTTCCAGCGCCAGGTCCAGGCCGGTCTCACGGCGGGAGCGCTGAAATAACGGCTGAAACAGCCGCTGGAAAAGGTATTCCGGGAAAGCGGCCTGGGAAAATTAGGCGCGGCGGCAATTTTGCCGCATTTATTAAACTGTTGACCTTGATAGGCCTGGGCTGGCATGGGCGGCGAAGGAGAATGACCCCCGCGGAGGGGCGGGCTGCCCCTGCCGGTCTTGTCACTCAAGGTCTTGACGGGAGACGCAGGGGGAGGCTGAGCTTAGAGTTCACATGTTGGAGACAGCTGGACTCGGTCGGGGCCTCATCGGCGCGGCCTCGCAGGGTAGGAGTGGTGAGTCGATGGAGACTCCGGGGTCGCAGACATCTCTGCATCGGGCCAATCTCGAGCGGGTCGTGCGGGCGGTGCGCATGGCGGGCTCGCTCACTCAGGCGGAGATCGCCCGGACCACCGGTCTTTCCGCAGCCACGGTCTCCAATATCGTTCGGGAACTGAAGGATGGCGGCACCGTCGAGGTCACCCCGACCTCCGCAGGCGGCCGCCGGGCCCGCAGCGTCTCGCTCAGCGGCTCCGCCGGCATCGTCATCGGCGTCGACTTCGGCCATACGCACCTCAGGGTGGCGGTCGGCAATCTGGCCCACGAGGTACTGGTCGAGGAGGCCGAGCCGCTGGATGTCGACGGCTCCTCCGCCGAAGGCTTCGACCGGGCGGAAGCCCTGGTCAATCGGCTGATCGAGGCCACCGGCATCGGCCGGGACAAGGTGATCGGGGTCGGCCTCGGGGTACCGGGACCGATCGATGTCGAGACCGGCCGGCTGGGCTCCGGCTCGATCCTTCCGGGCTGGTCCGGCATCAGCCCCGCCGACGAGCTGTCCGAGCGCCTCCGTGTGCCGGTGTACGTCGACAGCGACGCCAATCTGGGTGCCCTCGGCGAGCTGGTGTGGGGCAGCGGCAAAGGTGTGAAGGACCTGGCCTACATCAAGGTGGCCAGTGGCGTCGGCGCCGGCCTCGTGATCAACGGCCGGATCTACCGGGGCCCGGGCGGCACGGCCGGTGAGATCGGCCACATCACCCTGGACGAGTCGGGCCCGGTCTGCCGCTGTGGCAACCGGGGCTGTCTGGAGACCTTCGCGGCCGCCCGGTACGTACTGCCGCTGCTGCAGGCCGGCCACGGGCCGGATCTGACCATGGAGCGCGTGGTCCGGCTGGCCGCCGAGGGCGACCCCGGCTGCCGGCGAGTGATCGCCGACGTCGGCCGGCACATCGGCAGCGCCGTCGCCAGCCTCTGCAATCTGCTCAACCCCAGTCGGGTGGTGCTCGGCGGTGATCTGGCGGAGGCCGGTGAGCTGGTGCTGGGCCCGATCCGCGACTCGGTCACGCGTTACGCCATCCCCAGCGCGGCCGGGCAGCTCTCCGTACTGTCCGGGGCCCTCGGCGGGCGGGCGGAGGTACTGGGCGCGCTGGCGCTCGTACTGAACGAGATGGGGGACTCGACGCTGCTGGGCAGCGCCCCGGCGGCGGGCGACTGAGCACCGCGGGTGAACGCGTCGGGGCAGCGGCCGGTGACCGGATCCGCCGGACAGTACGTGATCGTCACCGACGCCGGGCACATACGCACGTCAGTCGCACGGGTGACACGTAATACACAGCCCGATGACTGCGGCTCCCGACGGAACATTAGACTCGGCAGACCGACCGGTAAGGCTCGACCAGCTCAATGGCAAGGAGGCACGGGTGGCTTTGCTGACCCGTATCACGGGACCGCGCGACCTCGACGGGCTGACCCCGGAGCAGCTGGACCAGCTGGCCGCAGAGATCAGGACGTTCCTCGTCGACTCGGTCTCCAAGACCGGTGGACACCTCGGCCCCAACCTCGGTGTGGTCGAGCTCACCATCGCCCTGCACCGGGTCTTCGAATCGCCGAAGGACAAGGTGCTGTTCGACACCGGGCACCAGTCGTACGTGCACAAACTGCTCACCGGCCGACAGGACTTCAGCAGGCTGCGCGCCAAGGGCGGCCTGTCCGGCTACCCGTCGCGCGCCGAGTCCGAGCACGACGTCATCGAGAACTCGCACGCCTCCACCGTCCTCGGCTGGGCGGACGGCCTGGCCAAGGCCAACCAGGTGCTGAAGAAGGACGACCACGTCGTCGCGGTCATCGGTGACGGCGCGCTCACCGGCGGCATGGCCTGGGAGGCGCTGAACAACATCGCCGACGCCAAGGACCGGCCCCTCGTCATCGTCGTCAACGACAACGAGCGTTCGTACGGGCCCACCATCGGCGGCCTCGCCAACCACCTCGCCACGCTCCGCACGACCGACGGCTACGAGCGCTTCCTGGCCCGCGGCAAGGAGATCCTCGACCGCACCCCGGTCGTCGGGAGGCCGCTCTACGAGACCCTGCACGGCGCCAAGAAGGGCCTCAAGGACTTCATCGCCCCGCAGGGCATGTTCGAGGACCTCGGTCTGAAGTACGTCGGCCCGATCGACGGCCACGACATCGCCGCCCTGGAGTCCGCCCTCCAGCGTGCCAAGCGCTTCAACGGCCCCGTCATCGTCCACTGCCTCACCGAGAAGGGCCGCGGCTACAAGCACGCCGAGCAGGACGAGGCCGACCGCTTCCACGGCATCGGCCCGATCCACCCCGACACCGGCCTGCCCATCAAGACCGCGGCCGCCAGCTGGACCTCCGTCTTCGCCGACGAGATGGTCAAGATCGGCCGGGACCGCCCGGACGTGGTCGCGATCACCGCGGCGATGCTCCACCCCGTGGGCCTGAAGAAGTTCGCGGACGCCTTCCCGGACCGGGTGTACGACGTCGGCATCGCCGAGCAGCACGCCGCGGTCTCCGCGGCGGGCCTCGCCACCGGCGGGCTGCACCCCGTCTTCGCGGTGTACGCCACCTTCCTCAACCGCGCCTTCGACCAGGTGCTGATGGACGTGGCCCTGCACAAGTGCGGTGTGACCTTCGTCCTCGACAGGGCCGGTGTCACGGGTGACGACGGTGCCTCGCACAACGGCATGTGGGACATGTCGATCCTCCAGGTCGTACCGACCCTGCGGATCGCCGCCCCGCGTGACGCCGAGCAGCTGCGTGCCCAGCTCCGTGAAGCGGTCGACGTGAAGGACGCCCCGACCGTCGTCCGCTACTCGAAGGGCGTGGTCGGCCCGGCCGTCCCCGCCGTCGGCCGGATCGGCGGCATGGACGTCCTGCGCGGCGCCGGTACGGACCGCCCGGACGTGCTCCTCGTCTCGGTCGGCGGGCTCGCCCCGATGTGCCTGGAGATCGCCGACCTGCTCGACAAGCAGGGCATCTCGTCGACCGTCGTCGACCCGCGCTGGGTCAAGCCGGTCGACGAGGCGCTGGCCCCGCTCGCCGAGCAGCACCGCGTCGTCGTCACCGTCGAGGACAACAGCCGCGTCGGCGGCGTCGGTTCCGCGGTGTCCCAGGCGTTGCGCGACGCCGGTGTCGACGTACCGCTGCGCGACTTCGGCATCCCGGCGCGCTTCCTCGACCACGCCTCCCGCAAGGAGGTCATGGCCGAGATCGGGCTGACCGCTCCGGACATCGCCCGCCAGGTGACGGGTCTGGTCGCCAGGATCGACGGCCGCTTCGAGGACGAGGCCGTGGAGCCCGCCCGCGACTGATCCAGCGTGACCTGCGATGGGCCGGTCGGACCACCTCATCGGTGGCCGACCGGCCCGTTCGTGTGAAAACCACTTCTCCGGCGCGCGCCCCGGCCCCACCCTCTCGATCATGGCCTTAGGTCCTGTCCGGTCGATCAGATCGGATCAGGGAGCGCCCGCCGCAGAGCGGCTGGTGTCCCGGTGGTGCCGTGCATCGCAAGGCGGAGGAGGGAGTCCATGCGGTGGGGGCACCTCCCAGCGGTAGCTGGGGGAGCGTCGTGAGCCCGGCATGATCGGCCGGGCAGGGCCTAGGCCGATGGGTACGGAGGTACGCCGGTGAGTACAGAGCAGCAGTCCCCACGGAGATCGGGGGTGTTCCGGACCAAGACCGTCGAGCAGTCCATCCGTGACACCGAGGAGCCGGAACACCGGCTGCGGAAATCCCTCTCGGCCTGGGACCTCACGGTCTTCGGTGTGGGCGTCATCATCGGCACCGGCATCTTCGTCCTCACCGGGAAGGTGGCCAAGGAGAACGCGGGCCCCGCGACGTCCCTGGCCTTCATCGTCGCGGGCATCGTCTGCGCGCTCGCGGCCCTGTGCTACGCCGAGTTCGCCTCCACCGTCCCGGTGGCGGGCTCCGCGTACACGTTCTCGTACGCCTCGATCGGCGAGCTGCCCGCCTGGATCATCGGCTGGGACCTGGTGCTCGAATTCGCCCTGGGCACCGCCGTGGTGGCCGTCGGCTGGTCCGGCTATGTCCGCTCACTGCTGGACAACGTCGGCTTGCACCTGCCGGCCGTGCTGTCGGGGGTGGACGTGCCGGGAGGCGTCTTCGACATCCTCGCCTTCGCACTGGTTCTGGTGCTGACGGCGGTCCTGGTCATCGGTGTGAAGCTGTCCGCGCGCATCACGACGATCATCGTCTCCATCAAGGTGACCGTGGTGATGATCGTGATCGTCGCGGGCCTGTTCTTCATCAAGGCCGAGAACTACTTGCCCTTCATCCCCCCGAAGCAGCTCCAGCCGACCGAATCGGGCTTCGCCCAACCGCTGATCCAGCTGCTGTTCGGTTATCAGCCCACGAACTTCGGTGTGATGGGCATCTTCACCGCCGCGTCCGTCGTCTTCTTCGCCTTCATCGGCTTCGACGTCGTGGCGACCGCGGCCGAGGAGACCAAGGTGCCGCAGCGTGACATGCCCCGCGGCATCCTCGGCTCGCTCTTCATCTGCACCGTGCTGTACGTCGCCGTGGCACTCGTCATCACCGGTATGGAGCACTACACCCGGATCTCGGTGAGCGCCCCGCTCGCCGACGCGTTCAAGGCCGTCGGCCACCCCTTCTACGCCGGTGTCATCAGCTTCGGCGCGGCCATCGGCCTCACCTCCGTGTGCATGATCCTGCTGCTCGGCCAGACCCGCGTGTTCTTCGCGATGAGCCGCGACGAACTGCTGCCGCGTTTCTTCTCCATCACCCACCCGCGCTTCGGCACCCCCTACCGGCCGACCGTCCTGCTCGGCGTGGTCATCGCGATCGTCGCGGGCTTCACCAGCATCAACGAGCTGGCGACGCTGGTGAACATCGGTACGCTCTTCGCCTTCGTCGTCGTCGCGCTCGGCGTGATCATCCTCCGCCGCACCCGCCCCGACCTGCCCCGCGCGTTCCGCACCCCGATGGTGCCCCTGATCCCCGTCCTGTCCATCGCGGCCTCGGTCTGGCTGATGCTCAACCTGCCGACCGAGACCTGGCTGCGGTTCGCGATCTGGATGGTGATCGGCTTCGTCGTGTACTTCCTGTACGGGCGCAGCCACAGCCGCCTTGCCGGCGGACGGCGCTGACCGGGCGGAATGCCAGGGCCGGACGGGGAACTCGACGCACTGCAGGGAGGGTGGCGGCGGCAATGGCGCCGAGGTCAGTCCGCAGAACCGGGCGGGCCGTACCCGTCAGGAGGCGCCCGCCGCGCGGGCGACAGGGCCGGCTGCGGGCCGGTGACCGCTCCGGGGCAAGGACGGCAGGCTCACCGCCTGTGTGCGGGGTGAGGGCGGGATTCTGCGCTCGGAGAAGGGGCCCTGGAGGCGGTGCTCGCCGCCAGGGCCCCTTCCGCTGTCGTACGGAACCGCGGCTGCCCCGGCTCTGCATCGGAGCCGGGGCAGCCGCACATCGCCGCGTGGGCGTTACGCCGGGACGCTCGCCACGCCCTGCGCCAGGAACCTCTTGCCGTTCACGCGCTCGGAGACACCCTCACGGTCCAGGTACGGCGTGATGCCGCCCAGGTGGAAGGGCCAGCCGGCACCGGTGATCAGGCAGAGGTCGATGTCCTGGGCCTCGGCCACGACACCCTCCTCCAGCATCAGACCGATCTCCTGCGCGACCGCGTCCAGGACGCGGGCCCGCACCTGCTCCTCGGTCAGGACGACGTCGCCCTGCTCCAGTAGGGCGGCGACCTCCGGGTCCAGCTCCGGCTTGCCGGAGTCGTACACGTAGAAGCCGCGCTTTCCGGCCTCGACGACGGCCTTCAGGTTGGGGGAGACCTTGAAACGCTCCGGGAAGGCGCGGTTGAGGGTCTCGGACACGTGCAGGCCGATGGCCGGGCCGACGAGCTCCAGCAGCACCAGCGGCGACATCGGCAGACCGAGCGGCTCGACGGCCTTCTCGGCCACCTGGACCGGGGTGCCCTCGTCGATGACGTTCTGGATCTCGCCCATGAAGCGGGTCAGGATGCGGTTCACGACGAACGCCGGGGCGTCCTTGGTGAGGACCGCGGTTTTCTTCAGTTTCTTGGCGACGGCGAAGGCCGTGGCCAGCGACGCGTCGTCGGTCTGCTCGCCGCGGACGATCTCCAGCAGCGGGAGGACCGCGACCGGGTTGAAGAAGTGGAAGCCGACCACGCGCTCCGGGTGCTGCAGCTTCGAGGCCATCTCGGAGACCGACAGCGAGGAGGTGTTGGTGGCGAGGATCGCGTGCGCCGGGGCGACCGCCTCGACCTCGGCGAACACCTTCTGCTTGACCGTCATCTCCTCGAACACGGCCTCGATGACGAAGTCCGCGTCCGCGAAGCCCTCGGCCTTGTCGAGCACACCGGTCACCAGGGCCTTGAGGCGGTTGGCCTTGTCCTGGTCGATGCGGCCCTTGCCGAGCAGCTTCTCGATCTCGCCGTGGACGTAGCCCACGCCCTTGTCGACACGCTCCTGGTCGATGTCGGTGAGAACCACCGGCACCTCCAGGCGGCGCAGGAACAGCAGCGCCAGCTGGGAGGCCATGAGCCCCGCGCCGACGACGCCGACCTTGGTGACGGGCCGGGCAAGGGACTTGTCCGGGGCGCCGGCCGGGCGCTTGGCGCGCTTCTGCACCAGGTTGAAGGCGTAGATACCGGAGCGCAGTTCGCCGCCCATGATGAGGTCGGCGAGTGTCACGTCTTCCGCGTCGAAGCCTTTCTGCAGGTCGCCGTCCTTGGCCGCCTCGATGATGTCCAGCGCGCGGTATGCGGCCGGGGCCGCGCCGTGCACCTTGGAGTCGGCGATGAACCGGCCGCGGGCGACGGCCTGGTCCCAGGCCTCGCCGCGGTCCACCTCGGCCCGTACGACCTCGGTCTCGCCCTGCAGCACGCGAGCGGTCCACAGCAGGGACTGCTCCAGGAAGTCCGCACCCTCGAAGATCGCGTCCGCGATGCCGAGCTCGAAGACCTGGGAGCCCTTCAGCTGCTTGTTCTGGTTCAGCGAGTTCTCGATGACGACCGAGACCGCCTTCTCCGCGCCGATCAGGTTCGGCAGGATCGTGCAGCCGCCCCAGCCCGGGACCAGGCCCAGGAAGACCTCGGGCAGCGAGAAGGCCGGCAGGGCCTTCGAGACGGTGCGGTACGTGCAGTGCAGACCGACCTCGACACCGCCGCCCATCGCCGCGCCGTTGTAGTAGGCGAAGGTGGGAACGGCCAGCCCGGACAGCCGCTTGAAGACGTCGTGGCCGCCCTTGCCGATGGCCAGGGCCTCCTCGCGCCTCTTCAGGAGCTCGACGCCCTTGAGGTCGGCGCCGACCGCGAAGACGAACGGCTTGCCGGTGATTCCGACGCCGACGATCGCGCCCTCGGCGGCCTCCTTCTCGACCTGGTCGATGGCGGCGTCGAGGTTCGCCAGCGACTGCGGGCCGAAGGTGGTCGGCTTGGTGTGGTCGAAGCCGTTGTCCAGCGTGATGAGGGCGAACCTGCCCGCGCCGTACGGCAGATCGAGGTGGCGGACGTGCGCCTGCGTGACGACCTCGTCCGGGAAGAGCTCGGCCGCGCCCTTCAGAAGCTCAGCGGTGGTGCTCATGCCACTCCCTCGCTTCGCTCGGTCGAGCGCTCCCGGCCTTCGGCCGGGAGGTACCCCCAGCACGTGTTGCACCTTTCCATTGTTCGCTCGCTCCGCTCGCTCACTTGCCCTCCCAGTGGGGGTTCTCCCAGATGACCGTGGCGCCCATGCCGAAGCCGACGCACATGGTGGTGAGGCCGTAGCGGACCTCGGGCTGCTCCTCGAACTGGCGGGCCAGCTGCGTCATCAGACGGACGCCGGAGGAGGCCAGCGGGTGGCCGTACGCGATGGCGCCGCCGTACTGGTTGACGCGGGCGTCGTCGTCGGCGATGCCGTAGTGCTCCAGGAAGGCCAGGACCTGCACGGCGAATGCCTCGTTGATCTCGAACAGGCCGATGTCCTCGATGGACAGACCGGCCTGGGCGAGCGCCTTCTCGGTCGCCGGGATCGGGCCGTAGCCCATGACCTCGGGCTCGACGCCCACGAAGGCGTACGAGACCAGGCGCATCTTGACCGGGAGGTTGTTCTCGCGGGCGAAGTCCTCGGAGGCGATGATCGAGGCGGTGGCGCCGTCGTTCAGGCCCGCGGCGTTGCCGGCGGTGACGCGCCCGTGGACGCGGAACGGCGTCTTGAGGTTCGCCAGGTTCTCCAGGGTCGTACCCGGGCGCATCGGCTCGTCGGCGGTGACCAGACCCCAGCCGGTCTCGCCCGCCGAGCCCGCGGCGGAGCCGCTGTCGGGCACAGTGGTACGGCGGACGGCGATCGGCACCAGGTCCTGCTGGATCTTGCCGTCGGCGTACGCCTTGGCGGCCTTCTCCTGCGAGCGCACGGCGTACTCGTCGGCCCGCTGCTTGGTGATGCTCGGGTAGCGGTCGTGCAGGTTCTCCGCCGTCATGCCCATGAACAGGGCCGACTCGTCGACCAGCTTCTCGCTCACGAAGCGCGGGTTCGGGTCGACGCCCTCGCCCATCGGGTGGCGGCCCATGTGCTCGACACCACCGGCGATGGCGACGTCGTACGCGCCGAAGGCCACGCTGCCCGCGACCGTGGTCACGGCCGTCAGGGCACCGGCGCACATGCGGTCGATCGAGTACCCGGGGACGGACTGCGGGAGGCCCGCGAGGATGCCCGCGGTCCGGCCGATGGTCAGGCCCTGGTCACCGATCTGCGTGGTCGCGGCGATGGCGACCTCGTCGACCTTCTTGGGGTCGAGGTCCGGGTTGCGGCGCAGCAGCTCCCGGATCGCCTTCACGACAAGGTCGTCGGCGCGGGTCTCGTGGTAGATGCCCTTCGGGCCCGCCTTGCCGAACGGGGTGCGGACGCCGTCGACGAAGACGACGTCCCTGACGGTACGAGGCACGATGGCTCTCCTCCAGGGTGCGGGATGGCACTGCTGCGGAGCACGCCCCGGGGGCGCGCCGCACACCGTCATGCTACTTGCGAGTAACCAAGCTGCCCAGTCCCCTCGCCGGGAGCGGTGAACGTCACACCCGCCGGCCCGGCGCGGGGGACGTTCCGGGTACAGAAGAGACCCCCGGCCTCGAGGCCGGGGGTCGGGTCACGCGGAGGCCGTCAGGGCCTTGGCCAGCAGGGGGCCGACCAGCTTGATCTGCCAGGCGCGGGCGCCCAGGGCCGCGAGCGCCGCGCCCACCGTTTCGGGCGTGGCGGGCTTCGGCGGCTCCCAGCAGATCCGGCGGACGGTGTCCGGAGTGATCAGGTTCTCCTGGGGCATGTTCAGCTGTTCCGCCAGCGCCGAGACGGCCGTACGCGCCGCGGAGAGCCGTGCCGCCGCGACCGGGTCCTTGTCCGCCCAGGCGCGCGGCGGAGGCGGTCCGGTGACCGGCTGGCCCGGCTGGGGCAGCTCGGATTCCGGCAGGGCCTTGGCACGGTCGACCGCGGCCTGCCACTGCTCCAGCTGGCGGCGGCCCGCCCGGCCGCCGAAACCGGGCAGCTCGCCCAGAGCGTGCACGTTCGGCGGCAGGGCGAGCGCGGCCTCGATGATGGCCGCGTCGCTGAGCACCTTGCCGGGCGAGACGTCGCGGCGCTGGGCGATCCGGTCGCGAGCGGTCCACAGTTCCCGTACGACGGCCATCTGCCGGCGTCTGCGGACCTTGTGCATTCCCGACGTACGCCGCCAGGGGTCCTTGCGTGGCGGGGCGGGCGGGGCTTCGGCGATCGCGGCGAACTCCTGCCGGGCCCACTCCAGCTTGCCCTGCCGGTCGAGCTCCTTCTCCAGCGCGTCCCGCAGGTCGACGAGCAGCTCCACGTCGAGCGCGGCATAGCGCAGCCACGGCTCGGGCAGCGGCCGGGTCGACCAGTCGACGGCGGAGTGCCCCTTCTCCAGCGCGTAGCCGAGAACGGACTCGACCATGGCGCCGAGGCCGACTCGGGGGAAGCCGGCCAGTCGTCCGGCCAGTTCCGTGTCGAACAGCCGGTTCGGGATCATGCCTATCTCACGCAGGCAGGGCAGGTCCTGGGTGGCCGCGTGGAGGATCCATTCGGTGTCCGCGAGCACGGCGCCCAGTCCGGAGAGGTCGGGGCAGCCCACCGGGTCGATCAGGGCGCTGCCCGCGCCCTCGCGGCGCAGCTGGACGAGGTAGGCCTTCTGTCCGTAGCGGTAGCCGGAGGCCCGCTCGGCGTCCACGGCCACCGGGCCGGTGCCGGCGGCGAACGCGGCGATCACCTCGTCGAGGGCTTCCTGGGTGGCCACCACCGGCGGGATGCCCTCGCGGGGCTCCAGCAAGGGAATCGGCACCCCATCGACTGCGACGCCGTCGTCCGGGGGGCCGCCCCCGGTGGTGCGCAGTGCTGTCTCTGCTGCGGTCTCTTGGGCGTCGGTCACCTGTCAAGAGTATCTGTGTGTGAGCGGCGCCCGCCGACGGAACGTTCCGTCGGCGGGCGCCCGCGTCTCAGTCATCTATTTCCGGGAGGTCCCCCGGCCCCCCGGGTCAGTGGATGATCCCGGTACGGAGGGCGACGGCCACCATTCCGGCACGGTCGCCGGTGCCGAGCTTGCGGGCGATACGCGCCAGATGGCTCTTCACGGTGAGGGCGGACAGACCCATGGAGACGCCGATGGCCTTGTTCGACTGGCCCTCGGCCACCAGCCGCAGCACCTCCACCTCCCGGCCGGACAGCTCGCGGTAGCCGCCGGGGTGGCTCGGGGTGCCGGGGGGACGGCGGTGCAGCCGGGCGGCGCCGATGGGGGCGGCGCCGGGGCGGGTGGGGTGCCCGATGTTCGTACGCGTACCGGTGACGACATAACCCTTGACCCCGCCGGCGAGGGCATTGCGGACGGCGCCGATGTCGTCGGCGGCAGAGAGGGCGAGGCCGTTGGGCCAGCCGGCGGCGCGGGTCTCGGACAGCAGGGTCAGTCCGGAGCCGTCGGGCAGGTGGACGTCGGCAACGCAGATGTCGCGAGGGTTGCCGATGCGGGGACGGGCCTCCGCCATGGACGACGCCTCGATGACGTCACGCACTCCGAGGGCCCACAGATGGCGGGTGACGGTGGAGCGGACGCGCGGGTCGGCCACGACGACCATGGCGGTCGGCTTGTTCGGGCGGTAGGCGACCAGGCTTGCGGGCTGCTCGAGGAGAACGGACACCAGGCCTCCTGGGGGAGTTACGGGACGGGCCGGCTCGGGGAGAAGCGGGCGGACCGTATGGGTAGGGTCACTGACTCTTCGGCAGTAAACCGGTGTCCCTTTAGGGAAAGATCACGATTTGGTGAGTAACAATTCAGGCAATTCGGACGCGCGATCGATCATCCGAAGACAGAAGCGCTCGTGAAGGAGCGTCACGGCGCCCGAGGGCCGCGCCGCTGCGGCAGCGACACCACTCCGCTGTCCACCGCTCCGGACGGCGGCAACCCCGCGACCTGGCACAGCAGATCGCACCAGGCCGCCAGATGCGCGGCCGTGTCCGGCACCCCGCCGAGCCCCTCGCGCGGTGTCCAGGACGCCCGGATCTCGATCTGCGTCGAGGACATGCGCTCCGCCAGCCCGCCGAAGTAGTACGAGCCGGCGCGCGTGACCGTACCGCTCGCCTCGCCGCACGTCAGCCCCCGCGCCTCGTGTGCCCCCGTCAGCCAGGACCAGCAGACCTCCGGCAGCAGCGGGTCCGTCGCCATCTCCGGCTCCAGCTCCGCCCGTACGAGCGTGACCAGCCGGAACCTGCCCTGCCAGGCCTCGTGCCCCGCCGGGTCGTACAGCAGCACCAGACGGCCGTCCGCCAACTCCTCCCCGTCCTTGACGACTGCCGCCTCCATGGCGTAAGCGTGCGGGGCCAGCCGCTGTGGTGGGCGGGTCCGCTCGGTCTCCACCTCGGGCCGAAGCCGCGCCGAGAGCAACGCGTCGACGGCATGGCGGAACGGCAGCGGGACGGAACTCGCCTCTGTGCCGTCCACGCTGCCGTTCGCGCCATCGGCGCCATCAGATGTTTGTCCCTGAGCCGCAGCCATGCGGGGAAGAGTAGGCGGAAGCGGGCCCGCGCGCAGGGAGGACACCCTGGCCGCGCCCACCTCCGCGGCACACATGCGAAGATTCGTGACGTGAGTGCCAACGACTGCCCTTCGGGCCAGCAGACGAAGACGTACAATTCCGCCTTCCTGAAGGCGTGCCGGCGGGAACCGGTGCCGCACACGCCCGTCTGGTTCATGCGGCAGGCCGGCCGTTCGCTGCCGGAGTACCTCAAGGTGCGCGAGGGCATCCCCATGCTCGAGTCCTGCATGCGGCCCGAACTGGTCACCGAGATCACGCTCCAGCCCGTGCGCCGTCACAAGGTCGACGCCGCGATCTACTTCAGCGACATCGTCGTACCGCTCAAGGCCATCGGCATCGACCTCGACATCAAGCCGGGCGTCGGCCCCGTCGTCGCCGAGCCGATCCGTCGCCGCGCCGACCTGGAGCGGCTGCGCGATCTGACGCCCGAGGACATCTCGTACGTCACCGAGGCCATCGGCATGCTCACCGCCGAACTCGGCAGCACGCCGCTCATCGGCTTCGCCGGCGCGCCCTTCACCCTCGCCAGCTACCTCGTCGAGGGCGGGCCGTCGCGCAACCACGAGCACACCAAGGCGCTGATGTACGGCGACCCGCAGCTGTGGGCCGACCTGCTCGACCGGCTCGCCGGCATCACCGCCGCCTTCCTCAAGGTCCAGATCGAGGCCGGCGCATCCGCGGTGCAGCTCTTCGACTCCTGGGTCGGCGCGCTCGCCCCCGCGGACTACCGGCGGTCCGTCATGCCGGCCTCCGCGAAGGTCTTCGACGCGGTGGCCTCGTACGGCGTCCCGCGCATCCACTTCGGCGTCGGCACCGGTGAGCTCCTCGGCCTCATGGGCGAGGCCGGCGCGGACGTCGTCGGCGTCGACTGGCGTGTCCCGCTGGACGAGGCGGCCCGCCGCGTCGGTCCCGGCAAGGCGCTCCAGGGCAACCTCGACCCGGCCGTTCTCTTCTCCACCCCCGAGGCGATCGAGGCCAAGACCCGCGAGATCCTGGACGCGGCGGCGGGTCTGGAGGGCCACGTCTTCAACCTCGGCCACGGCGTCCTGCCGACGACGAACCCCGACGCCCTGACCCGTCTCGTGGAGTACGTCCACACACAGACGGCCCGCTAGTCCCTGTCAGGCCGGACGGGCTCAATGCGGGCCCGTCCGGCGATCGCGGGCGGACACACCGGCCGGCCGGGCGTGGCGTTCCGCTCGGTGACCTCGCCGCCGACCCATGTACGGGATGCCGCACGCGGAGAACGACGAGAAGTGGCCCCGCCCGAAGGCGACGATCTCCAGCTCGTCAGGGCCCTTCAGTCTGCGGGCCTGGGACGCGGCGGACATCCCCGCCGCGTCACCGCCGATGACCACCAGTCGCTCCGCCGCCATGCCGCGTCCCTCCGCCGTCGGGTCAGTCCTGCTCCTCCTCGGTAGGTACGTAACGGGGCAGCCCGGGATTCCCGGGATTCGCCTGCGCGGGGACGGGCGCGGTGCGCTTCGGCAGCCGGGGGCGTACCAGCAGCCGCCACAGGGCGAACAGCAGCGCCAGCGCCGCGGCGAACGGCAGTACCGCGCCGAGCACCACCGCGATCCACTTCACGGTGGTGAGGAAGGCGTCCCAGCCGCCGCCGAGCGCGTCGAGGAAGCCGGGGTCGCCCTCGGTCTCCTCGGCGAGCGGCTCGGTCTCGGAGAGGGCGAGGCTGATCGTGGCCATGCCGGTGCGGTCCTTGAGCGACGCCTGCTGGGCGAGCAGCGCCTCGAGCTCCGCCTGACGCCTGCTCAGTTCGCCCTCGAGTGTCACCACATCGCTCAGCTTCGTGGCCCGGCCCATCATCTCCTGGACGCGCGCCACGCTGGCCCGCTGCGTCCTGACCCGGCTGTCCACGTCGACGACCTGGTCGGTGACGTCCTTGGCCTCCGAGCTACGGGACAGCAACTTGCCGGTCCCGGAGAGCTTTGCGAGGACGCTGTCGTACTGGTCCTGCGGGACGCGCAGCACGACGGTCGAGGCGACATGGCCCTCGTCGTCGCGCTCGGTGGACTCGTTGCCGACGAAGCCGCCGGCGCTCAGGGCGACCGTACGGGCCTTGGCGAGCGCCTTCGACGCGTCGTCGACCTGCACGCTGATCTCGGCGGTACGGATGAGCTGGGGCGCGACCTTGACGGGCTTCTGCGCCCGCGCGGCGCCGTCGCCCGGCTGCGGCGCCTGCCTTTCACCCGCCGGAGGAGCACCGTGGGCGCCGCTTCCCCCTTTGCTGTCGGCCGCCGAGCCGTCGGTCAACGACTTCTCGCTGCCGACGTCGTTCGCGCCGCAGCCGGCGATCGCCAGCGTCGCGGTGAGCAGGACGGCCGCGAGAGCCGTCCTCGGCCCGCGCCGGGACGTGCGTACTGCACGCATCATCGGTCCCCCCAAGGATGGTGATGGATGTTGCCGGTTCGACGTGTGAGGCCTGAGTCCGGGTTGCCCTTCTGCGGTTCCGAACCGGTCACGGTCAGGACTCGGAAAGGGCTCTGAGAGAGTGGACCCATGAACACCGCGGACACACGCACACGTCATGTCGTCGTCATCGGGGGCGGCATCTCCGGTCTGGCGGCGGCCCACCGCCTCCTCGAAGCGGGCGCGTGGGTGACCGTGCTCGAGGCGTCGGGGCGCGTCGGCGGCAAGCTGTACGCGGGCGAGATCGCGGGCATGCCGGTCGATCTGGGCGCCGAGTCGATGCTCGCCCGCCGGCCGGAGGCGATCGACCTGGCGCGGGCGGTCGGGCTGGACGGACGGCTCCAGGCGCCCGTCACGACGGCCGCCGCCCTGTGGAACCGGGGTGCGCTGACCCCGATGCCCGCCGGGCATGTGATGGGCGTACCCGGCGATCCGCAGGCGCTCGCCTCGGTGCTCTCCCCGGAAGGACTCGAGCGGGCCGGCCAGGACCGCGTCCTGGAGCCCACACCGGTCGGCGACGATGTCGCGATCGGCGCCTACGTGGCGGAACGGCTCGGCCGCGAGGTCGTCGACCGGCTGGTGGAGCCGCTGCTGGGCGGGGTGTACGCGGGGGATGCCTACCGGATCTCGATGCGGGCCGCGACGCCGAGGCTCTTCGAGGCGGTCAAGGCCCATGACTCGCTGCTCGACGGCGTCCGCGAGGTCCAGGAGGAGGCCGCCGCACAGCAGCGGACGGGACCCGTCTTCATGGGCATCGAGGGCGGCATGGGAGTACTGCCCGGGGCCGTCGCCGACGCCGTGCGGGCCAGGGGCGGAGAGATCCTGCTCGACGCGCCGGTGAGCGAGCTGACCCGTACCGCCGAGGGCTGGCAGGTGCGTACCCGGGACCGGGTGCTCACCGCGGACGGTGTGGTGCTGGCCACGCCGGCCCGTCCGGCTTCGCAGCTGCTCGCCGCCGCGTCGCCGGCGGCGTCCGCCGAGCTGTCCGAGGTCGAGTACGCCTCCATGGCCCTGGTGACCATGGCCTTCCGCCGCCGGGACCTGGAGGGGCTGCCCGGATTCAGCGGGCGCTCCGGCTTCCTCGTACCGCCGGTGGACGGACGGACCATCAAGGCGTCCACCTTCTCCACCCGCAAGTGGGCCTGGAACGACGCCGCGGCACCGGATCTCTTCGTGCTGCGTACCTCCATCGGCCGTTACGGCGAGGAGGAGCGGCTCCACGACGACGACGCCGACCTGGTCGAGGTGTCGCTGCGCGATCTGGGCGAGGCGGCCGGGCTGGCGGCGAAGCCCGTGGCCACCGAGGTGACCCGCTGGATGGGTGGGCTGCCGCAGTACCCGGTGGGCCATCTGGACCGGGTCGCCCGGGTGCGCGAGCAGCTCGCCGAGCTGCCCGGCCTGCGGGTGTGCGGCGCCGCGTACGACGGGGTGGGCATCCCGGCGTGCGTGGCGAGCGGGCGGCGGGCCGCGGACGAGATCGTGGAGAGCCTGCGGACGGGGACCCCGGCGCCGGGCACGAACCGGGGCGCGGGACAATAGCCGCATGACTGCTCCACATAAGATCCCGAATGCCGGCAAGAAGGCCAAGGACCTCAACGAGGTCATCCGCTACACGCTGTGGTCCGTCTTCAAGCTGCGCGATGTGCTTCCCGAGGATCGGGCCGGCTACGCCGACGAGGTCCAGGAGCTGTTCGACCAGCTTGCCGCCAAGGACGTCACCGTGCGCGGCACGTACGACCTGTCCGGGCTGCGGGCCGACGCCGACCTGATGATCTGGTGGCACGCGGAGACCGCCGACCAGCTTCAGGAGGCGTACAACCTCTTCCGCCGCACCGAGCTGGGGCGCGCGATGGAGCCGGTCTGGTCGAACATGGCGCTGCACCGTCCCGCCGAGTTCAACCGCTCGCACATCCCGGCCTTCCTGGCCGACGAGACGCCGCGCGACTACGTCAGCGTGTACCCGTTCGTGCGCTCGTACGACTGGTACCTGCTGCCGGACGAGGACCGTCGCCGGATGCTCGCCGACCACGGCAAGATGGCCCGCGGCTATCCTGACGTGCGCGCCAACACCGTCGCGTCCTTCTCGCTCGGCGACTACGAGTGGATTCTGGCCTTCGAGGCCGACGAGCTGCACCGCATCGTCGACCTGATGCGCCATCTGCGTGCCTCCGAGGCCCGGATGCACGTACGGGAAGAGGTGCCGTTCTTCACCGGTCGGCGAAAGTCTGTTGCAGAATTGGTCGCCGGTCTCGCCTGACCAGACGTCTGCCGGGGGTCCGGCCCGCGGCGCAGCCGCAATTGGGCCCGGCGTCCCCCGGGAGATGCAGCACCGGCCGGCGGAAGTCCCTCGCCGACCTGGTCGCCGGGCTCGCCTGAGCGACCTGCAGGCACGCGGCCACGACCCGGAAGTTCAGACGACCGCCGCAAGGCGCTCGTCCAGTGTCACCGGGTCGTCCGGCCGTGCGGCAGGCCGGTGCGCGGGGGTCAGTCACCCCGGTGCACCGGCCTGCCGCCCGTAAGGGCCGTACGCAGTGCGGGATCCTCGACGGCCGCCACGCCGTGCACCGCCACGGCGGTGAGCGAGCCGCTGCTCGGGGAGAGCGCCCGGAGCAGCCGCTGACCGGCCGGAGAGGCCCAACGCGTGTAGGCGTACACCTCGATACGGGCGATGATCAGGCAGCCCACGACGAGGACCAGCGGCAGCCCGAACCAGGCCGCCACCAGCCCACGGTCGTCCGGTCCATGACCCGGCATCAGCAGGGCGCCCGCGCCCAGCGCCACCACCAGCAGGGCGGCCGCCCATACGGTCCGTATCGCGGAGTCCACACCCGAGCGGACCGGCTCGGGCACGGCGAGGCCCGCGGCGGTCAGCCGGTCGGCCAGCGCGCGCACGGCGTCGGCGGCCGCCGTGGCGGAACGTATCGCCGCCGTACGGGACTGGCCCGAGGGGCCTATCGCGCCGATCACGGAACGTTCCAGCTCGTCCTGCCCCTCGGGATCGACGACGGTGGCCCAGCCGGTGTGCGCGAGCAGCAGCCGGCGGGCGCGGTGCATCGACACCAGCGTCAGATCGGTGACCCGGTACGGACCGCCGGACAGGAAGGCCGCCTCGTAGAGCGACAGGGAGTCGGCGGACGCCGACTCGGGCAGCGGGCGGGCCGCTTCGACGGCGGCGAGGCAGAGCCGGCCGCAGGAGAGCAGGGCGATGGCGCATGCCAGCAGCAGAAAGAGCACCCAGAGCATGGCCGAGTTTTACGCGATGGGTTCATGTGTGCGCCATCGTCATTTCATGATGTGGGACTGCTGGGACCGGTCTGTTCCTTGGGGCGGGTGGCGGGCGGAGGCAGCGGAAAGCCGCCGCCGGGCGGGCTGACCGGCGAAGGGGGCGGCGTGCCGGGCGAGTTCGCGGCGATGGCGTCGAAGTCCACCTGGCCGGTGGCCTCCAGCATCGTGATGTGGTCCAGGACGGTCGTGTTCGCGTCCTCGGCCAGCCGGCGGACCAGGGAGTTGCGCGTGCTGTCGCGGATCTGCGCGACGAGGGCGAAGACCTTGCCATGGGCCCGCCGGAGGATGTTCGCGAACTTCCACTCGTACTCCGCGCCCCGTGCCTCGGTGAACTCCCGCAGCCAGCCCTGCTGTTCCTCGGTCGGCTGACTGGGCAGCTCCATGCCCAGCTGTGCCGCGACCTCCCGTACGCGCGCGTCGAGGAAGGTGTGACCCTCGACGAGGTGCTCGCCCGCCTCGACCACGGCGCGTGTGGGGGCGCGTTCGATGGCCTGCTGGCCGGCGGGAAGCTCCCACAGGCCCGCCCTCTTGACGCGCACGAGGAAGTCCCGGTCGGCCGCCGACAGCGGCCCCCAACGGGTCGGTACGGAAGCGGCGTCGAGCTTGGCCTGTCCGGTGCCCGAGCGGTCGGCGTACGACCACACGGGAAAGACGAGCGCGACGAGGGTCGCCGCCAGGGCGACGACGATCAGACCGGTGCCGGATATGACGGTACGCATGTTGCCTCCCGATGCGCCCGGCACGGTAGTGCGTCACACGCTGATCACGGAGGCGGTTCGGTGAAGTCGGCGGTGGGGACAGGCCGGAGGCTGGTAGGTTGACGCGTTTCTCCGAAGACGATTCGTCAACTGCCGGTACTGCCGCCGCAACTGGAGCCGCCTGAGCTCTCGCCGCAGCAACGCCGCCCCCATGACGACGTGCACCGACCCGCCGGAACCGGCCGGCTCCGGGCGCCGGCCACCCCCACGGCGAGCATCACGCACGAGGCACCGAGTGCGAGATCGACGAGCAGCGCGACGATGTTCATCGCGGGCTCACCTCCCGAGCCCGGCGAGCCCGGTGAGCGCGGCACGGGCGGCGCGGACGATGCGTGCCGCCCGGCCCGGCGGACGGGGCGCGGCACGCTCTTCCCACCACAGCGTCAGACGGCGCCGTGCCACGCGGTCCTCGGGCCGGCCCGCGACGAGCAGATGCTCGGCGAAGTCCAGCGCGTCGCGCCGGTAACCGCCCGTCAGGGGGCGGGCCTTGGCATAGGCGAGGAAGGCCGGCCGGTAGCCGTCACCGAGGATCTGCGGCAGCTCGGGCGCCACCTTCGCGACGACACTCGCCCGCTTGGCGGCGAGGGCACGGATCTGCACGCCCAGCCGCGCGCTGTCGAAGCCCTCGGGCGCGGGGGCGCCGGCCACAAGGGCGGACAACAACGCGGCCTGCGCGAGCGCGAGCCGCGCACGCGCGTCGTCCGGCGCGGTGCCGTCCCCGCCGTGCGGCAACTCGGCCGACCACGCGGCCGCGGGAGCGCTTGCAACGGCGTCGGCTCCGCCGGTCACGGGTGTCGCCGCCATGGGGACGGACGGCGGCGCGGTCCGCGTGACCGTCTGCGCAGCCGCGTGTCCCGGCGCGGAGACGGTCACCGCAGCGTCCGAAACCGGCAGGTGCCCGGCGGCCCACGCCCCTGCCTGGGCTTGACCGCGTGAGGCGTCGTCGCCCGCCGCGCCGGGCCGCGTTGCCGTGCCGTGCGGGGCGTGGGCGACCGTCCGGCCGCCGGACACGGCTGCGAGGGCACCGGCCCTCGCAGTCGTGTCCGTGCCCGTCCGGGCGCCGGGAGGCGTGAGCGTCGTACGTATCGCGTCCAGTTCCGCCGACAGCGCCGCCTCCGGCGGGAAGTCGTCGTCCCGCTCCAGCAGCACGCCCGGCGGGTCGATACGGGAGCGCAGCTCGGCCAGTATGTCCAGGACGGAGCGGGGGACGGGGTGCGCGTGCGTGTCGTGCCAGACGCCGTTCCTCTCCACGCCGCCGGCGACATGGACGTACGCGATGGCCTCCAACGGCAACTCGCTCAGTGCCTTTGCCGGGTCCTCGCCGCGGTTGACGTGGTTGGTGTGGAGGTTCGCCACGTCGACGAGCAGCCGTACCCCGGTCCGCTCCACCAGCTCCGCGAGGAACCGGCCCTCGGTCAGTTCCTCGTCCGGCCAGGAGATCAGCGCCGCGATGTTCTCCAGGGCCAGCGGCACGGGCAAGGCGTCCTGGGCGATCCGCACGTTCTCGCACAGCACATGGAGCGCGTCCCAGGTGCGCGGCACCGGCAGCAGGTGCCCGGCCTCCAGGCGGGGCGATGGGGGAGGAGCCGGGAGCTTGGGGGACGACAGCGGCCCTGCGGCCCGTACGAAGGCGATGTGCTCGGTGACGAGCGGCGAGCCGAGGGCCTCGGCACGTGCCGCGAGGTCGGCGAGCCGCCCGGCGTCGGGGCGCTCGGCCCCGCCGAGGCCCAGCGACACCCCGTGCGGGACGACGGTGATACCGCGCTCGCGCAACCGCAGCAGGGAGTCGGGCACATGGCCGGGGCAGACGTTCTCCGCGACCGTCTCGACCCAGTCGATGCCCGGCAGACGCTCGATCGCGTCGGCTATCTCCGGTCGCCAGCCGATACCGATCCCTAGGCGCTCCATCAGATCTCCTTCGAGGGGACCACCGGCTTCAGCCGGTGGGGGGAATCGAAGGCCCCTTTGGGGCGGCCCGGCGTAGCCGGGGCGGCCACCTCACACGTACGTGTGAGGTTCAGGGGCCAGGGGATTTATCTACAGATGCCGTTTGTATGTTCGTTGCGTGGTGGTGACCGGGAAGGTTCGCCGGTTCTCCGGCGGCGTGTACGACCTCGGGCTGCACGTGGTGTGGTGCCCGAAGTATCGCCGTCCGGTGTTCGGTGGACGGGTCGCGTCACGCCTTGAGGAACTGATCCGGGCCAAGGCCGATGAACGGGGGTGGGAGATCGTGGCGCTCGAAGTGATGCCCGACCACGTCCACCTGTTCGTCAAGCATGACCCGAAGTCATCGGCCTCGTACGTCGCGAACCAGTTCAAGGGCTTCACGTCCCGCGTCCTGCGAGAGGAGTTCCCGCACCTGCGGTCGAAGCTGCCGACGCTGTGGTCGTCGTGGTACTTCGCGGCCTCGGTCGGCGCGGTGAGCGCCGAGACGGTGCAGCGGTACATCGACACCCAGTGGGAACGCCCCTGGAAGAAGGGGGACGGCTCTTGATCCGCGCGTACAAGTTCCTCCTGCGCCCCACGGCCCGTCAGGCGGTTGCGCTGGGCGAGATGCTGCGTGACCACTGCTCGCTGTACAACGGGGCGTTGCAAGAACGCCGGGACGCCTACCGGCACGCCTCGAAGACCACCATCCGGTACGGGGACCAGTCCGTACAGCTCAAGGAGATCCGGGCGTTCGACCCGGAGCGTCAGGGCCGCTGGTCGTTCACCTCCCAGCAGGCGACCCTGCGCCGCCTGGACAAGGCATTCCAGGCGTTCTTCCGGCGCGTCAAGAACGGCGAGACGCCGGGCTACCCCCGCTTCAAGGGCGTCGGGCACTTCGATACCGTCACCTTCCCCAAGGACGGCGACGGCTGCCGCTGGGACTCCACCCCGCACGATGCGCAGACCCGTGTCCGTCTCCAGGGCGTCGGGCACGTCCGCGTGCACCAGCACCGACCCGTACACGGCCGCGTGAAGACGATCAGCGTCAGGCGCGAAGGCAACCGCTGGTACGTGGTCCTCGCCTGCGACGACGTACCCGCCGAGCCGCTGGCGACGACCGGCGCCGTGGTCGGTATCGACATGGGCACCACGCACTTCCTGACCACCTCGGACGGCGAGTACGTCGCCAACCCGCGCTTCCTCGGCACGATGACCGGCGAGCTGGCCGAGGCTCAGCGGCACCTCGCGGCCTTCCCCAAGCGCACCCGGCAGCGCACCAGGAAACACCGCGCCGCCGCCCGGAATGTCGCCAAGCTGCACGCCAAGATCCGGCGGCAGCGCGCCGACTTCCACCACAAGACCGCGAGCGCGCTGATCCGCGACCACGACGTGATCGCGCACGAACGGCTCAATACCGCGGGCATGACCAAAGCACCCACACCCAAGCCCGACCCCGACAACGCGGGGGCGTTCCTTTCGAACGGCGCCGCCCCCAAGGCCGGGCTCAACCGCAGTATTCTCGACGCGGGTTGGGGACAGTTCCTGACGATCCTGGCGAACAAGGCTGAGAGCGCCGGTCGCCGAGTGATCGCAGTGGACGCCCGCAACACCTCCCGCACGTGCCCGCCCGAGATAGGCGGATGCGGGCACGTCGCCAAGGAGAACCGCGCCACCCAGGCAAAGTTCGAATGCGTCAAGTGCGGGTTCGCAGCGAACGCGGACCACGTCGGCGCGACGAACGTCCTCAACAGGGCCGGGCTGGTCCTCTGCGACGCGGCCTAGCCACCGACACAGGAAGCCCGCGACTTCAGTCGTGGGTGGAGTCACGATGGTCCCCCTTGTGTTCCGCGTTCAGTGCCGGGCTGATAGCCCGGCACCGGGATGGTGAATCCACCAGAAGGGATGTCCAGAGCTTCTTCTGAGGTTCCGGCGAGGGACGGCCGTCCGGGCTCGCGGTCGCGCCGGACGTGACAACGCCGATGAGTCAGTGCCGAAAACTGGCCCGTCCCTCTGCGAGATAGATCATCCAAGGTCGGATCGATTCACCGCCCTGCACGGGCCGAAGCTCCACACCGAGGTCACGGACAGCGGCAACGGGCCCAACCAGTTCCTCGGGAAAGTGCTGTTGCCGCGCTTCCTCCTGGGCGGCGAACAGCGGACGCAGCTCGTCCCAGTCGGCGCCCGGTACAAAACGGCAACGGAACCACGGTTGTGTGCTCTTCCCACTGCCGAACGCACCGTTCACCCACACGATCACGGTCTTCTCCTCTCGAGCCTCAGCCCCGCAGCGCGGCGTGGTCCGCGACCACCGTGCACGAGCCGGGGGCGATCTCCGTGAAACCGGCGTCCCGCACCACCGGCAGCCCGCTGCCGGTGAGTTCCGCCCAGCGGCTTTCGGGTGCCGTACGCACCGACAGCGGGAAGCCCGCCTCGCGCCACGCCACGCGCTCCTCGTCCGACAGCTCCCACCAGGCCAGCTGTGCCCCGTGTCCGGCCTGGGCCATCGCCTTGCCCGCGGACATGTCCAGGGTGGGGTTCATCCACAGCACGGGCTGGGAGAGGTCCGGTGCGGCCGGCTCTTCCGGGTCGTCGAGGTCGGTGCCCGACACCTGGAGCTTCACCAGATCCTTGGGCCAGCCGTCCAGGGGCACCGGCGGGAACACCCGCACCTCCGCCGACTTGCCCGTCACCGTGATGCCGGGCAGCGCTTCCGCGCGGCGCCACTCCGCGCCGCGCGCCCGGCGCACCACCTTGCGGATGCGGGCGTCCTGCCAGTCGCTCATGGCCTGCGCCCACTCGCCGTCCCCGAGGGAACGCTCGTCGGAGAGCATCGCCAGCACCGCCCGGGCCGCGGTCTCCAGTGCGTCGGTACGGGCCGGGGGCGCGGCCCGCTCCATCCGGACCACCAGGGGGAGGACGAACTGCGGGGCCTCGTCACGCGCGGTGCGCTCATGACGGAAGGGGCTCTCGGCGCTGTCGGGGGTGTTGTGGCTGCTCACCCGACCAGTTTGCCAGCCGCCCCATGTACGGATATTGGCGGAAGGAATGCTTCCGCGACAGGATGCCCGCTATGAAAAGCGATCTTTTTGACTCCGAGTATCTGGTGCAGCAGGCCACTGCCCCCGGTATGACCCTGCAGAACGCCAAGTCGGTCAAGTACGCGGTCAACGGTGAAATGCTCGCTCGCCAGGGTTCGATGATCGCCTACCGCGGCAATCTCCAGTTCGAACGCAAGGGTCAGGGCATAGGCGGCATGCTCAAGCGAGCGGTGACGGGCGAGGGCCTGCCGCTCATGGCGGTGCGCGGCCAGGGCGAGGCGTGGTTCGCGCACGAGGCCGCCAACTGCTTCATCGTCGATGTCGAACACGGCGACGCCCTCACCGTCAACGGCCGCAACGTGCTCTGTTTCGACCCCACCCTCTCGTACGAGATCAAGATGCTGAAGGGCGCCGGCATGACCGGCGGCGGTCTGTTCAACAGCGTCTTCACCGGTCAGGGCAAGCTCGCCGTCATCTGCGAGGGCAACCCCATAGTGATTCCCGTCACTCAGCACCAGCCCGTCTACGTCGACACCGACGCGGTCGTCGGCTGGAGCGCCCAGCTGAACACCTCGCTGCACCGCTCGCAGTCCTTCGGCTCGATGATCCGCGGAGGCTCGGGCGAGGCGGTCCAGCTGATGCTTCAGGGCGAGGGCTTCGTGATCGTACGGCCGAGCGAGGCCACGCCGCAGAAGGCGTCCACAGGCTGAGTGCGCTCGTCGGGCATGTCGTACTGCGACATGCCCGAGCACATCGCCTGCTCCGGCGGTTCTCCGTACGCCGAGTGCGTGCTGTGCCGGGAGCCGGCCGAGTACCCGGAAGCGTCGAGGGCGTGACGCTCGGTCCGATGTGCGGGTGGCAGGAGGCGCAGCGCACCTCCTGCTCCGGCTGAGCCTCAGTGCCCGATGAGTTCGGACACCTTCACGAAGCGGTAGCCACGCCTGCGCAGTTCGGGGACGATCCGCTGGATCGCCTCGTCGGTGGCCGGGGCAGCGCTGCGGGTGCAGTGCATCACCACCAGTGAGCCGGGCTTCACTCCGTCCAGCACATGCCGGACGACCACGTCCGGATCTTTCTCGAAGGGGTCGCCGCTGACCACGTCCCACTGCACGGCCGTCACGCGGGCCGGGGCAAGGGCACGCAGCGCCCGGTCGTCGTAACAGCCGCCGGGGAAGCGGAAGTACGGCGCGACATTGCGTACTCCGGCCCTGTGGAACGCGTCGAAGGCCCGCTGCACGTCGGACCGCATGGATTCCTCGTCGAGCGCCGGCAGACCGTAGCAGGGGGACGCGAAGGCGTAGTGGCTGTACGAGTGGTTGGCGACCTCGAAGAGCGGGTCGTTGCCGATGGATCGCGCCTGGTCCGGGTACTCCTCGGCCCAGCGGCCGGTCATGAACACGGTCGACGGAACCTCGAGGCGCCGCAGCGAGGCGATCAGATCGGGGTTGTCGAAGTGTTCGCCACGCTCCGCCCGGGGGCCCTGGTCCGCCGTCATGTCGGCGTCGAAGGTGAGCGCGACGATTTTCGCGGTGTCGCCATGGGCGCGCTCGAAGACGGGGGTGAGCCCGCCCGGGCCAGGCGCGACCGTCGGCGGACGCTGCGGCGCCGGCTTCTGAGGCGCCGGCTGCCGTGTGGGCCGCGCAGGGGAGGACGCGGGTGCGGAAGCCGCCGACCGGGGTGAGGGCTTGTCGGTGCTGTGTTTCGGGAGGTTGCCGTCACCGGAACCGCAGGAGACCAGAACGGCCCCCAGAGCAGCAGCACCGATCAGCCTTCGCGCAGGAATGATCACGCTCGGAAAATATCCGATGAAATGCTTGTCGGTCGCGAGGCCCGCCGGAACCCGGCTCCGACGGGCCCCGCGAGGTCAGCACCAGGGGCCGGTGACCGCGAACGTGGTGCCCGGGGTGTAGCAGTTCACGTACATCGTCGCCTTGTCGGGAGAGAAGGTGACCCCGGCGAACTCGCCCCACTCCGGCGCCTCGGGCGTGCCGATGTTCTGGCGCCCGCGTGCCATCGGATAGACCTCGCCCTGCCGGGTCAGCCCGTAGACGTGCTGGGCGCCGTCGCCGTCCTCGCAGACCATCAGGCCGCCGCCGGCCGCGAGGCAGATGTTGTCCGGCGACTCGCCGGGCAGCTGGATGTCCGTGCTCGGCCCGAAGACCACGACGAGGGTGAGCCGCCGCTTGTGCGGCTCGTACCGCCACACCTGGCCGAAGTGGTCGCCCGCGGAGCCGGAGGTGCTGACCGCGAAGCTGGAGACGAAGTACACCGACTGCCCGCCCCAGTAGCAGCCCTCCAGCTTCTGGGCGTGGGTGATCCCCTTGGGGCCGAAGTCCTGGAGCCGGATGGGCGTCTGCTGCGCCATCGGATCGGGTACGGGCACCCACTCGACACCGTCGAAGCTCGCGCCCGTCTCCTGGACGGCGGAGAGATCGGGCACGCCCGGCACCCGCATCGCCTCCAGGGCGCCGCCCGCGCGCAGTGAGCCCGTGCCGCCGAGCGGCCGTTCGGGCAGGAAGCGGTAGAAGAGCCCGAACGGCTTCTGGAAGGCGTCCTCGGTCTCGTACACGATGCCGCTCCTCGGATCGACGGCGATCGCCTCGTGCTGGAAGCGGCCCATCGCGGTGAGCGGTACGGCCCCGGTGCGGCGGGGATCGACGGGGTCGACCTCGAAGATGAAGCCGTGGTCCTTGGTGTAGCCGTTGGTGCCGGCCCGGTCCTCGGTCTCCTCGCAGGTCAGCCAGGTGCCCCAGGGGGTGGGGCCGCCCGCGCAGTTGACGGCGGTGCCGGCGATGGCGACGCGTTCACCCAGGACGTTGTTCCGGCCGTCGAGTTCGAGGGCCGTACAGCCGCCGGCGGCCATCGGGTCGTAGGTGACCCCTTCGACCCTGGGGACCGGGATCCGGCCGCTCGCTCTGTTCTCGTGGTTGCGTACGAGATGGACACGGCCCCGGCGGCCGGCGAAGGCGGCCATCCCGTCGTGGTTGCTGGGCACTCGGCCCTCGCCGGAGCGCAGCGGCTCGCCCTCCCGGGAGAGCACCTGGTAGCGGAAACCTTTCGGCAGATCGAGCAGACCGGCCGGGTCGGGCACCAGCGGTCCGTAACCCGGTCCCTCGCCCAGTCCGTCGGCGGCTGCCGCGGTGCTGGCGTAGATCTCGGAGACGGCCCCGGAAAAGGCGATGCCCGCACCCAAGGCTCCGGTGCGGGCAAGGATTTGACGTCGTGTAGCGGACATGAGGCAACTCCACTTCCTGTTGGCGGACAGGAGACGTGACCCGCATGTGTGTACCACGTGTCCATGCCACACGTGAACCATGCGGGTCCCGCTGCCTCATGGGACCCGTCGAACCGTCAGGCGAGTTCGGCGGTCAGCGTGATGGTCGTACCCGCGAGCGCCTGGCTGACCGGACAGTTCTTCTTGGCGTCCTCGGCCGCCGCGACGAAGCCCTCCTCGTCGAGGCCGGGAACCTCACCGCGCACGGTCAGGTGGATGCCGGTGATGCCCTCACCCGGCTGGAAGGTGACATCCGCCTTGGTCTCCAGGCGGGTCGGCGGGGTGCCGGCACCGGTGAGACCATGCGAGAGAGCCATCGAGAAGCAGCTGGAGTGGGCTCCGGCGATGAGCTCCTCGGGGCTGGTCTTGCCGTTCGCCTGCTCGGCGCGGGACGGCCAGGAGACGGGCTGGGACCCGATTCCGGAGGAGTCGAAGGTGACGATGCCCGAGCCCTTGAGCAGCTCGCCTTCCCAGACGGTGTGCGCGGTGCGCGTGGTGGCCATGGTGAATCCCTTCTGATGGGGGTATCGCCCCCAACCTAGTGGGACACCAGGCCCTTTGCGTCACGCGCCAGCGCGGTGAGCCGGGAGATCGCCCGGAAGTACTTCTTCCGATAGCCGCCCTTCAGCATCTCTTCGCTGAACAGCCGGTCGAAGGGCAGCCCGGAGGCGAGCACCGGGATCTCGCGGTCGTACAGCCGGTCGGCCAGCACCACGAGCCGCAGCGCCGTCGACTGGTCGGGCACCGCCCGCACATCGGTGAGGCAGACCGCGGCTATGTCCTCCGTCAGCGCGCCGTAGCGGCTGGGATGGACCCGGGCGAGGTGTTCCAGCAGGGCGGGGAAGTCGTCCAGGGTGGCCCGCGGGGTGGCGTACGCGGCCTTGGCGACCTGCTCGTCGGTGAACGGGGCGGGTGCCTCGGGCAGGCCGCGGTGGCGATAGTCCTCGCCGTCGATCCGGAGCGGACGGAAGTGGGCGGACAGACCCTGGATCTCGCGCAGGAAGTCGGCCGCGGCGAAGCGCCCCTCGCCCAGTTTGCCCGGCAGCGTATTGGAGGTGGCGGCCAGTGCCACACCCGCTTCGACCAGCTTGCCGAGCAGCGTCGATACCAGGACCGTGTCGCCCGGGTCGTCCAGCTCGAATTCGTCGATGCACAGCAGCCGGTGGTTGCCCAGCGTCTTCACGGTCTGCTGGAAGCCCAGCGCGCCCACCAGATTGGTCAGCTCGACGAAGGTGCCGAAGGCCTTGTGCTCGGGCGCCGCCGGGGTGGCGTGCCAGAGCGAGGCGAGGAGGTGGGTCTTGCCGACGCCGTAGCCGCCGTCCAGGTACACGCCGCGAGGTCCGACCGGGGCCGCGGGCTTCTTCGAGAACCAGCGGCGCTTGCCGGCGCCGCTCGCGTGCGCCCCGCCGAGCCCGCCGGCGAAGGCGCTCAGCACCGAGACCGCCTCGGACTGGCTGGGCTGGTTCGGGTCCGGCATGTACGTCTCGAAGCGGACCGCGTCGAAGCGCGGCGGCGGCACCATCTCGGCGACCAGACGGTCGGCGGGGACGTGCGGTTCGCGGGCGCACAGCGAGAGCGGGCCCGCAGTGGTTATCGGGCTGTGACCGGGGGCGGCAGTGGAGGACGACACAGCTCTCCACCTTACGTGCCATGTCAGACTGCACGGTATGCGACGCCTGTTCCCTGTGACCGACCAGACAGCCGAGACCAGCGACCGGGAATGGGGGCTCGACGAGCTGGCCGACGCCTATGCGTATCCGAGGACGGACGCGTGGCTGCGCGCCAACATGGTCTCCTCCCTCGACGGTGCGGCCCAGCACGAAGGGCGCTCGCAGCCGATCTCCTCCGACATCGACATGCGGATCTTCGGCACGCTGCGGGCGCTGGCCGACGCGGTCGTGGTGGGCGCCGAGACGGTCCGTCTCGAGGGCTACCGCCCGGCCCGGGCCCGCGAGGCCTTCGCCGCACGCCGGGCCGCGGCCGGGCAGGGTCCCGCGCCCGCGATCGCCGTCGTCAGCGCAAGCCTCGACCTGGACTTCTCACTGCCGCTGTTCACCTCGCCGCTGGTGCCGACGCTGGTGCTCACCGGTGCGACGGCGCCCGCGGACCGTGTCCGGGCGGCCGAGGCCGCGGGCGCGCGGGTGGTGGTCGCGGGGGACGGACCCGGCGTGAACCCGGCCCGGGCCGTGCGGGAGCTGGCCGAGCGCGGGATGACCCGGCTGCTCACCGAGGGCGGGCCGCGGCTGCTGGGGCAGTTCGTGGCGGCCGGGGTGCTGGACGAACTGTGCCTGACGGTCTCCCCGACGATGACCGCCGGTGACGCCCAGCGGATCGCCGGAGGGCCGGGCGTGACGGTTCCCGAGAGATTCGCGTTGGACTCGGTGCTCGAGGAGGCCGGCTTCCTCTTCACTCGCTACCGCCGGATCTGACATTCGGCTGAATGTGTCGCTCCGGTTGGCTCCCGGCGGGCACACTTGTCTCGCAGAGGGATGGTTTCCAGGGGCCGTCGCGGCCCGTGAACGAGAAGGGCACCTGTCGTGTTCACGAGCGTTCTGATGATCGAGAAGCCCCTGACATCCGTCGACGTGGAATTCGTCACCACCCTGCACGGCGAGGAGCAGGTCTCCTTCGTCGTGCTCATGCAGCCCCGTGGTGACCAGGACCGGCTGCTGCGCGCCATCGACGACGTGGCCCTCGGAGAGCTGGGGGAGGCGGTCCACGAGGCCGACGAACCCGAGGGCCAGGACGCCCGGCAGCCCGCCCGGCGCGCCCTGGACCACTCCCTGAAGGCCCTGCGCGCCGCGGGCAGTCAAGCAGTCGGCCAGATCGTCGAATCCCATCCGCTCGCCAAGATGAGGTCCGTCGTCGAGGAAGTGGGCGCAGACGAGGTGATCGTCCTGACCGCGCCCCACTTCGTGGAGGAGTTCTTCCACCGGGACTGGGCGTCGCGGGCACGCCACAAGGTCGGCGTACCGGTGCTCAAGCTCTTCGCGCACAGCGAATAGGCTGGCCCCCCGCACATCACGTCACACCCGGGGAGACACACGCATGGCAGCCGGCATCCCTTCCGCCCTGGAACGGCCGCATTTCATCGGCATCGGCGGCGCCGGAATGTCGGGCATCGCCAAGATCCTCACCCAGCGCGGTGCCAAGGTCGTCGGCAGCGACGCCCGCGAGTCCGCCACCTCCGAGGCCCTGCGTGCCCTCGGCGCCACCGTCCGCATCGGCCACGCCGCCGACCACCTGGCGTCCGACGCCTCCTGCGTGGTCGTCTCCAGCGCCATCCGCGCCGACAACCCCGAACTCGCCCGCGCCGCCGAGCTGGGCGTCCCCGTCGTGCACCGCTCCGACGCCCTCGCCTCCCTGATGCACGGCCTGCGCTCCATCGCCGTCGCCGGTACTCACGGCAAGACCACGACCACCTCCATGCTGGCCGTCGCCCTCACCGAGCTGGCCCTCGACCCGTCGTACGCCATCGGCGGCGACCTCGCCGAGCCCGGTACGAACGCACAGCACGGCAACGGCGAGATCTTCGTCGCCGAGGCCGACGAAAGCGACCGCAGCTTCCAGAAGTACGACCCCGAGGTCGCGATCGTCCTCAACGTCGAGCTGGACCACCACGCCAACTACGCCTCGATGGACGAGATCTACGAATCCTTCGAGGCCTTCGTCGCCAAGATCCCGGCCGGCGGCACCCTGGTCGTCGGTGAGCACGAGGGCGCCCGCGAGCTCGCGCGCCGCGTGGGCGGCCGCACCGACCTGAACATCATCCGGGTCGGTGAGTCCGCGGACTCCGACGCCCGCATCCTGGCGATCACCCCCCAGGGCATGACCAGCGAGGTCACCGTCGCCCTCGACGGCGCGGAGCACACCTTCACCGTCTCCGTCCCCGGCCGCCACTACGCCCACAACGCCGCCGCCGCCCTCGCCGCCGGCGCCCGCCTCGGCATCGCCCCCGCCGACCTGGCCCAGGCCCTCACCGCGTACACCGGCGTGGGCCGCCGCCTCCAGCTCAAGGGCGAGGCGGCCGGCGTCCAGGTCATCGACTCGTACGCGCACCACCCCACCGAGATGACCGCCGACCTGGAGGCCATGCGCGCGGCCGTCTCCGGCTCCGATGACGCCCGCCTGCTGGTCGTCTTCCAGCCCCACCTCTTCTCTCGCACCCAGGAACTGGGCACCGAAATGGGCCAGGCCCTCGCCCTCGCCGACGCCTCGGTGGTCCTCGACATCTACCCGGCCCGCGAGGACCCGATCCCGGGCATCACCAGCGCCCTGATCGTCGACGCGGCAGTGGCGGCCGGCGCCGACGTGACCGCCGTCCACGACAAGGCCACGATCCCCGACGTGATCGCGGGAATGGCCACCCCCGGTGATCTGGTTCTCACGATGGGCGCGGGTGACGTCACGGACCTCGGCCCGCACATCCTGCAAAAACTCAGCCTTGCCCGCCTGTCGAACTGAGGAGTGGCCGATGTCGTACGAGGTCGAGAAGTCGGAAGACGAGTGGCGCACGGAACTGACCCCGGCGGAGTACCACGTCCTGCGCGAGGCCGGCACGGAGCGCCCCTTCACGGGTGAATACACGGACACCAGGACGAAGGGCGTCTACTCCTGCCGCGCCTGCGGCGCGGAGCTCTTCACCTCGGACACGAAGTTCGAGTCCCACTGCGGCTGGCCGTCCTTCTACGACCCGAAGGACACCGACGCCGTCGAACTGATCGAGGACCGCTCCCTGGGCATGGTCCGCACGGAGGTCCGCTGCGCCCGCTGCGGTTCCCACCTGGGCCACGTCTTCGAGGGTGAGGGCTATCCGACCCCGACGGACCAGCGGTACTGCATCAACTCGGTCTCGCTGCGGCTGGAGCCGGACGAGGCCTGATACGCAGCATTGCCGATTCCGCTCTGGGTCACCCGCACGGGTGACCCAGAGCGGAATCGGGAGGCTCGCCAGAGCGAGATTCGGATCCTGTTCGCATTCGACCCGGTGCGCCGGGCGGTGTTGCTGGTTGCCGGTGACAAGGCCGGGAACTGGCAGCGCTGGTATGACTGCAATATCCCGCTCGCCGAGAAGCGTTACCAGGCGCACCTCGCCGAACTCGAGACCAGGGAGTACGAATGAGCAGCGTCAGCTGGGAGGAGACCAAGCGCAAGCTTCACGAGCGCAGGAAGGCCGCCGGCCTGCCGGTGCGGTCCCCGGAGGAGAAACAGGCTGCAATGGACCGGCTGATGGCCGAGGTCCGTGCTTACCGGCTTGCCGAGATCCGGCAGGAGCAGTCGCTGACTCAGAAGGACGTTGCCAAGACGATGGGCGTCTCGGCCCCGCGGGTGTCGGCAATCGAACATGGCGACGCCGACCGGACCGAGGTCGCCACGTTGCGGTCCTATGTGGAGGCGCTTGGGGGCCGTCTAAGGGTGGTCGCAGACTTCGGGGACACTGAATACACCGTAGCCTGAGGCGACGGGCCGACTTGTCGCCACTCGGCTTGCCCGCGGAGCACTCCGCCCGCTGGCTGGTGCACACTGCGTTCGAAAACACAGGCCGGCGTGCCAGTCCCGCTCCGGATCGCCTATGTCGCATACGCTGCGAAGACGCCCAGCCTGGCGTCCTTGACAACGCGTACGCACAACGGAATGCCGCCCGGTGGCGGCTCTTCACGTCGGCCCGGATGGCGTAGCTGCCGGATGCAGGGAGGGGTGTGGCATGAGGTCCCCAGGCGTGCACCTACGGGAGATCACCGACGACAACCGGGATGCCGTTCGCGCCCTCCGCGTCCGACGTGACCAGAAGCAGTTCGTCGCCTCCGTGTCCAAGTCGCTCAAGGAGGCGGCAAAGAAGCCGGAGGCCAATCCCTGGTACCGCGCCGTGTACCGCGGCGACAAGCCAGTCGGCTTCGTGATGCTGTCGTGGAAACCGCAGGCTGGTCCTTTCGAAGGGCGGCACTTCCTCTGGCGCCTCCTCGTCGACAAGCGGTACCAGAGGCGAGGGATCGGCCGAGATGCGCTCACGCAGATCGCCGCCCTGGTTCGCGCGGACGGTGCCACCGAACTGCTGACCAGCTATGAGCCCGGCGACGGCGAGCCGTGGCCCTTCTACCAGAAGTTCGGGTTCGAGCCCACCGGGGAGATCGACGACGGCGAGATCGTTCTGCGGCTCACCTTCCCCGCTCGGTGAACTCCTACGGGAAGCCCCGGGTGGATTGCAAATAGCGTGAATCAGCGAAGCATGACGACTGGCCGTCCTTCTACGACCCGACGGACACCGGGCTTCGGTGCGGTCCCATCGCGAGGTGAGCCGCCTTGCGCTCTTGGATAAGGTGCGGTTCCGATACCGGAGTTCACCGTGGGGGATCTGAGCAGATGAGCGTTCGGCAGCCTGAACAGGACAACGTGTTCAAGCCGTTGGAGCACGACGATCCGCAGGCCGTGGCCGGGTACCGGCTCGCCGCACGCCTCGGCGCCGGCGGCATGGGCAAGGTGTATTTGTCCTACACCCCGGGCGGGCGGCCCGTCGCCATCAAAGTGATCCGGCCCGACTTCAGCCAGGACCCCGAGTTCCGGCAGCGCTTCGCACAGGAGGTGCACGCCGCGCAACGGGTGCAGGGCCTGTACACCGCCCCCGTCATCGACGCCGACACGGAGGCCGCCCAGCCGTGGCTCGCCACGGCGTACGTCCCCGGACCCTCGCTCGCCGAGGCGGTCATCGCGCACGGCGCGCTGCCCCTGGAGGCCGTGCTTCTGCTGGTCGCCGGCATCGCCGAGGCGCTGCACGTCATCCATGGCGCGGGAATCGTGCACCGCGACCTCAAGCCGTCGAACGTCCTGCTCGCCGCCGACGGTCCGCGCGTCATCGACTTCGGTATCGCCCGCGCCGCCGACGCCACCTCGCTCACCAGCAGCGGGGTCACCATCGGTACGCCGTCGTTCATGGCACCGGAGCAGGCTGCGGGGGCGAAGGTCACCCCGGCGACCGACATCTTCGCGCTCGGCCAGGTCGCGGCGTACGCGTCGACCGGGGCGCCCGCCTTCGGCGAGGGCACCTCGCACGGCGTGCTCTACCGCATCGTCCACGAGGAGCCCGACCTCAGCGGTGTGCCGGAGCGGCTGCGGGAACTCGTCACGCGCTGCCTTGCCAAGGACCCGGAGGCCCGGCCCTCGACCGCCGAGATCATCAGGATCTGCCAGGCCGCGAACGCCGAGACCGTTCTGCGGCGACCCGAGGACTGGCTGCCGAGCGCGGTGGCGGCGGACATCACCGGACGCACGGCCGCGCCCGCGCCCGCGTCGGTGACCAGCGTGGGGACACCTCCGATGCCGCCCGCCACTCCCGCCACCCCGGCCGCGTACGTTCCCACCACGCCCGTCGCCCCGACCACGCCGCCGCCGGGCTTTGGGCCCGCCCCGACGTCCGCGCCGACCCCCTCCCCGGCCCCCGGCTACACACCGATGCAGCCGGGTCCGCATACCCCCGCGCCCGGTTACGGTTCGGGTCCGCACACTCCCGCGCCCGGTTACGGTTCGGGTCCGCATACCCCCGCGCCCGGTTACGGTTCGGGTCCGCACACTCCCGCGCCCGGTTACGGTTCGGGTCCGCATACCCCCGCGCCCGGTTACGGTTCGGGTCCGCATACCCCCGCGCCCGGTTACGGTTCGGGTCCGCATACCCCCGCGCCCGGTTACGGTTCGGGTCCGCATACCCCCGCGCCCGGCTACGGTCCCGGCCCGAACGTCCCTGTGCCGGTCCCCGCATACTCCGGCGGTGCGCGCAGGGGAGCCGCCCTCGCCGTCATCGGCGTGCTGCTCCTGGGGGCCGTGGCCAGTTGCACGGTGTACGCAGTGATCTCGGAGAACGGAAGCAGAAAGCACAACCAGTCGAGGGGCGGTAACACTTCCACGGGTGGCGTCACCGGGTCGGGCGAGCCGTCGGCCGCCGCCAAGACCCCGCCGAAGGCCGACCCGCCCGTCAAGTACAGCGGTATCGACCTGACCAGCGGATACGACCTGTCCCTCTCCGACGAACCGGTTACACCGCGGCAGTCCGACGGAGACATCGGGTACAACTCCGTCGGGGCGTTGGAGTCGGCGGGCGGGGCACAGATGGTCCTCCTCCAGGGTGGCCAGCAGGGCTCACTGGAGACCTGCCGGACCGAGACGCGCTTCACGACGTACATCGAGAGGGACAAGATCTCCGCAGGCGCCCGGATCTGCCTGCAGACCAGCGCGGGCAACGTCGGCCTTGTCACGGTCAAGAGCTTCAGCCCGGAGTCGGACCCGAGCAACTACATCAAGCTTGATCTCACGGTCTGGCGCAAGGCGCTGGAAGTCGACACGTCGAACTGAGACTCCTTGTTCGCACAGTGGCCCTGCGGGACGGTGGAAGCTGCCCGGTGCGTCTGCTTGTTCATACCGTGTGAGCTGGGCACGGCAGAAGCCTGAGTCCGCGAATCACGACGGTCGGCCGTCGTTCTACGACCCGAAGGACACCGACCCGGTCGAACTGATCGAGGACCGCTCCCTGGGCGTGGTCCGCACGGAGGTGCGCTGCTCCCGCTGCGGCTCCCACCTGGGCCACGTCTTCGACGGGGCGAGCACCCCCGGCGCCGGGCGGCCCTTGAGGTGGGACTCACCTGTGGCGTACCGGGCATGCACGGGGTGCCGCAGGGGCGGCACCCCGGGGGAACGGCTGACCGTGTTCTCGTATCAGGCGCCGACACGCTCGAGCGCAGGCAGGAACTGATCGTAGAAGCTCACCTTGATACGGAGAGCCTGCTCCTCCAGTTGCTTGAAACAGTCGGTCGATTCCTCCTTGGCGAGGAGTTCGGTCACCCGCGTGGCCAGGCGATCGGAGTGGGTGCCGGACAGCAGGGAGACCGTCGTCAGGGGGCGTGTCTTCGCGTCGTGGACGTGGTGCGGATAGTAGAAGAGTGAGCGGTTCTCACCGTCGCGTGTCAGCAGCGGCCTCATCCGCTCCCACAACCGTCCGTACTCGACGGAGACCAGGATCTCGCCCCAGAATCGCAGGATCGTCAGCAGCCGCAGGTCGGCGTTGTCATGGGTACCCGAGTCGGCGATCAGCTCGAAGGCGTCGTCGATGGCCCGCTTCGTCGTGGCCGTCGGCCTCGATCCGACCAGGGCCGCTCGGGAGACTCCGAGCCGGCGCAGATCCTCCGTCATGTCCTCACGGTGCGAGCGCGTGTGTCCGTGTCCGTCCGGGTACTCCTCGCGCAGGATGATGCGGGCGATCCGCAGCCCGGCCTCGTCGCGCAGCAGGTCGATCGCCAGGTCATAGGCCGGGGTGAACGCCAGCGACACGAAGCGGCGCTGGAGCAGGACCGCGGCGAAGTCGTCGTCCGACAGCCGCGTGATGTTCGCCAGTACCGGATGCTCCTTGAACCGCTCGATCAGTGTGTCCTCGTACTCGTCCAGATCTCGCATGGCCGCACCTTTCCATGGGTCACAAGCTGATGGTTCTGATCGACGCTCGCCAGTCGCGGAGATCCACATCGCTGCCGATGCTCCACAGCGTGCTCAGCTCGCGCTGGACTTCCTGGCCCATCACGGTGTCGCCGCCGTCGATCTCGATCTGGGTCGAGTCGATGGCGAGTTGGCCGTGCAGGAACGAACTGACCAGGAAGTGCTCGTCGGCCTTGTAGACGGCGATGGACGGCAGGGAGTTGTACACCCGTACCTGGAGCCGCGCCCGGTCCTCCGCCCGAATCCCCAGGCGGAGCTCCGCGAGGCCGGCCAGGCACCCTTCCACGCTCGCCCGCACGTCCGCCGCCAGGGCGGGATCCCGCACCGTCCTCAGGGCCTCGTCGCGCAGCCCCGCCACGGGCGACGACGGGTGCAGCAGCATGATGCGTACAGGTACCCGATGGTCGACGATCGCCTTCTCCAACGCCTGCTTGAGATGGTGCAGGTTGGGGATCCAGGTCTGGAGGATGGCCACCTCCTCCCCGGCTCCTTCCGCGAACCCGATGAACACCTCTTCGGGAAAACGCCTGTGCACCCTGACCAGGCCGCCGTAGTGCTCCTGCCTGAGCCGCCGCGCGACGACGTCGATGTCCAGCTTGGAGAGCTGCGCCTGGAGATTGCCGTCCAGCCGGGAGAGCTGCGCCTGGACATCGTCGAGTTTCTTGAGACGGTCGATCTCCAGCAGGAGGAACACCGTGACCGTGCTCAGGATGAGCAACGTGACCTTGGGAAGCGCGCCCCCGGGCGCCAGCGCGTCGAGCCACCCGAAGAGGTCGGCGAGCAGCACCACGATGCCCGACACGGCCATCAGCGCCAGTGCGATCCGCTCCGCCTGATAGCGAACATTGCTGCTCATGCCACTCCAGCCCCCGTCCCCTGCCCGCGCCCCGGCCCCCGATCGGCGACGACCGTACACCCCGGCACTGTCGGTGAGGGGGCGTTCAAGGAAAGAGCATCGGCGCCTCCGGTCACGGCCCGCGCTTGCGCACCTCCTCCGGCTGCCTGTACGGCCGAACGGGTGGGTCAAGGGCGCGTGGCCGCAGGTTCTGGCCTTCGGCAGGGAATGCCTCGATCGGTTACTGAGCGTGGTGATACGGGAGGAGCGAGCAGTGAGGTGGCCCGGCCGCCGCAAAGCCGAAAGCCCTCGTGCGGCGCAATCGAGCCGCTCGGGGCTGCAGATTCCTGCTCCGCCCGTATGGATGCGCTGGCTCCCGGCCTTGTACGTCGCGGCAGTCCTGGTCCTCGAACCGATTACTCCGGTCCAGTGGCCGGTGAGCTTTCTGCTCGTCGCGCTCCCTGTGGTCGCCGCCTTCGCACACGGCCCCGCCACCGTCGCCGCCGTCACGATCTTCGCCGTCGCGTTCGAGGGTGTCCTGGCCGGCACCCCGTGTTGTGCGGGCCGCGCGGTGGGCTACCTGTGGGAGCGCCATTACGTGGCCGCCTACATCTCCACCGCCCTGGTCGGCGTCCTCGGCACGATTCTGGCCGCCCACCGAACGCGCCGGGAACGCACCCTCGCCACCGTGCGCTCCGTGGCCGAGACCGCGCAACGCGTGCTGCTGCGCCCGGTACCCCACCGCCTCGGCCAGGTCTCCGTGGAAACCCTCTACCTGTCCGCATCCGCGGAGGCACGCATCGGTGGCGACCTGTACGAGGCGGTGCCGACCGCGCACGGAGTCCGCCTTCTCATCGGCGACGTCCGGGGCAAAGGCCTGGACGCGGTGGAGACAGCCGCGACGATGCTCGGCGCCTTCCGCGAGGCCGCCTTCGACGAGCCCGATCTGGCCGGAGTGGCACGCCGAGTCGAGAGAAGCATGAGCCGCAGAGCGGCGCAGCTCCCGGGCAGCGACGTGGAGGAACGCTTCGTCACCGCGGTGTTCGTCGAGATCCCCGACCGGGAACTCGTGGCCCGCATCCTCAACTGCGGCCACCCGCCGCCCCTGCTCATCGGTCGCGGCGGGGTCACCGAGCTGAACCCGACCGAACCCGCACCGCCCATCAACCTCGGCGTTCTGCTCGGGGGCGACTACCACGTGGACGTGGAGCCCTTCCGCCCCGGCGACCAGCTGCTTCTGTACACCGACGGCGTGACCGAGACACGCGACCGCACCGGAGCCTTCTACCCACTCACCGAGCGCGTCCGGGCATGGGCGGACCTCCCGCCCCGCGAGCTCCTCGACCACCTGCACCAGGACCTGCTCGCCTACAGCGAGGAGAGCCTCGTCGACGACACCGCAGCCCTGGCGGCGTACCGCCTCCCCGGTGACACTCCCTGAGGCAGAGCTGCCCTGTCCCGGCTCGATGACATCGACCGGGAAGAACCGGACGGGCGCCGCCGGCCCTCCCGCCTCGCCGCCGCCCGGCTCGGCGGCGCCGAACGGGCCCGCGAGCGCCCGGGCCTGGGGCGCGGGGCCCGCCCGGCCGGCGGCCAGTCCTGCCGCCGCGACGGAACCGATGGCGGCATGCGGCGGGCTGCCGCTCGCGCTGCGGGTCACCGGGGAGTGTTGACCCCGTCCGGCCCGCCGCCCAGAGCAGCAAGTCGTGGGCGAGCGGGGCAGCACCACCCTCGGATCGGACGGCCATGGGTTCCCCGTCGTGCCGGCCAAGGTGCTGCCCGAGTACTACTGCAGCGGCGCCATCCCCCACTCGGACCCGTTGTACGCAAGTGAAGGGTCAGCCGAGGTTGCGGACCGCCTGGTAGTAGGTCCAGGCCGTCCCGTCGCACGACGACTTCTTGACGCCGGTGTAGGCCGAGCAGACCCGCTTGAGGTCCGCGTAGAACGCATCGTCGAGGCGGACCTTGTTGGTGCTGAAGGTGCCGGCTGCCTTGTAGTTGCGGTAGCCGAAGTCATGACGGACACAGGAGTTCTTGAAGGGGAAGCCAAAAGGGTTGTCGGGGGAGGTCGTGCAGTAGTCGGTGGACCAGTCGAAGCCGTAGGCGCTCCAGGCGCTCTGGTTGGCGCGGGCTGCGAAGAAGGCGTTGTAGCTGGTGGCGCTGGTCTGGGTCCAGCTGCTGAGGACCGCGTTCTTGTCAGCGGGGGCGGCCTGCGCCGAAGTGGCGGGCAGCAGGACGGCGGTGACGGCGAGGGCAGCGGTGGCCAGCGGGGCGGCGATACGGGGGCGCATGGGCGTGTCCTCCGAAGGGGGGTCGCCTCGGCGGGATTTGCCGGGGGCGGCCCACAGCATGCGCCACTGGCCTCCGCCGCATATATGCCGCGTCTATATGGGGTGGTCGTACCGGGGGCCGTTGCTCCACCTCGGCCGGCTGGTTGGGCCGGGCCTGCCGGGGGAACGTTCGGTTCTGTGGATATGTTGGTCAAGTGATCGGTGAGACCGGCCAGTTGAGTCGGCTGGTCCACCCCTGTACAGCCGGTTCGGGTCGAGTGTCGAAGGGGTACGTCCGTGGAGCCTGTGACAGCCGAACTCCTCATGGCCCTGGCGAGCGGGGCCGCGGGAGCCGCCGGGCAGAGCTTGTGGGAGCGGCTTCGTGGGCTCGTACGAAGAGAGGCTTCCGCAGGTGAGGGCGCAGACCGGCAGGCCGCCGAAGGTGAGTTGGTCGCGCTCGACGAGGACACCGGAAACACCCTGCGCGCCCGCGAACTCGCCGACGCCCTCGCCCTGCGCGCCCGTCAGGACCCGGCCTTCGCGGAGGCGCTCGAGCTGTGGCGCCAGGAGGCCGAGCGGGTCCACAGCGGTGGGGGCGGCGGTGACATGCACCAGGAGGTATCGGGCGGCACCCAGCGCAATGTCGTCTTCACCAGGGACGTACACGGTTCGATCAACCTGGACTGAGGGGCGCGGCAGTGAAGCACAGGGGCGCCGACGGCTTTCATCAGGAGATTTCCGGCGGCACACAGCAGAACGCCCTCTTCACGCGAGATATCCAGACCGTGGAGATCCACGGGGATTACGTGATCCATTCGGGCTCCGGTCCTGCCGTGTCCTCGCGCCGCCTAGCCGGCCTACTCGCCCACCTCGGCATCGCGCTCCTCGGGTTCTTCCTCCTCTTCGCCCGCCCCGAACTGCCCCTCCCTGAACGGTTCGACCCGGGCCCGGTCAGCGGCGGGTGGCTGCTGGTCGCCGGCGCGATCGTCCTCGATGCCGGTACAAGGGTGAGCGCCATGGTCTCCCGGCGCCGCCGCGCCGTCTGGCGGTCGGAGAAGAATCTGTCGCGCGCGGTCGAAGCCCTGGCCGAGGGCCTCGCCTTCCGATATGACCAGGACGAACGGCTGACGAGAATCAACGACCCGTATCCGCTCGACGTGAGCTGGACGACCGAGTCGGAACACCCGGAAACCATCGGGGCCACCGACCCGGAACCCGGCGCCGACTCCGATTCCGACGATGATTCCGCCTCCATCGCGGACTGCTTCGTCTCCACCCCTTCCCGGCGCCTCGTCGTCCTCGGCGGTGCGGGCGCCGGCAAGTCCGTTCTCGTCCTGCGCCTCGCGCACGAGCTCCTGCGCCGGCGTACCCGCGGCTCCCAGGACCCCGTACCCGCCGTGGTCTCCCTGGCGTCCTGGGATCCGGGGCAGGGCCTGCTGGGGTGGCTGGCCGGGCAGTTGGCGGCCGAGTATCCGGATGCCTGCACGCCGGTCGCGGGTGCACCCCCGGTCGATGTCGCCTTCCATCTGCTGCTGACCCGGAGAGTCCTGCCCGTACTCGACGGCTTCGACGAACTGCCCGACCACCGGCGCGCGGACGCCTTCCAGCAGATCACGGAGACGATGGTGGGCCGCCGCCCGTTCGTCCTCACCAGCCGCGAGCCCGAGTACCGGGAACACGCCCCGGATGAGGGCGTGTTCGAGCGCACCGAGATCCGACTGAGCCCACTGAGCGACGACGCGGTACGGGCGTACCTCAGCCCGGGACGGACCCGTACCCGCTGGACTCCGGTACTCGACCGGCTCGGCGACCGCTCCGCCGACACGCCCGAGGTACGGCGGCTGCGGGACGCCTTGAGCGTGCCGCTCATGGCGGGCCTCGCCCGGGTCGCGTACGCGCGCGGGGACACGGACCCGGGGGAGCTGCTGGAGCCCGGCAGATTCGACGACCGGCGGGACATCGAGCGGCATCTGTACGACGCCTTCCTCGATGTCGTCTACAGCGTCTCGCACGACGTACGGGCCGCCCACGGCGGATGGACGCCGGAACGTGCGCGCGCAGGGGTGGCGTTCCTCGCCGCGCGGATGAAGGAGGAGGGCGAGCAGGACCTCGCCTGGTGGAAGCTAGACGAGATGGTGCCACGGGCCGTGCGCGCGCTCACGCTGGTGCCGGCGTTCGTCGTGGGCGCACTGCTGGTCGCACAGATCGAGTTCGGACCGCCCTGGTGGGGCACATGGCTGCCACTGCCGGGTGCGTTCGCGCTGCTGTGCGGCCTGGTGCTGACGGCGGCGGCGGCTGCTGCTCCGGCCGCTTGGCAGTCCCCGCCGCTCCGCCCGACCCGGCCCGGCGGGACCAAGATCCGCGCGGTGCTCGGCCGGCGCGCGGTTCAGGTGAAGGCGGTTCTCGCGTCGCTCGGACTGGCGGCGGGCTGGGCCACCGTGCTGGCCGCCGACGTCGTGAGCCCCTTGCTCATGACGGCGGCGACAGTGTGGGCCTTGTGGGTGTACGGAGGGCGGGTCATCGTCTTTGTCTGGCGCAGTTCCGACCCGGCGCTGGCCGACACTCCGGCCGAGCTGCTGCGCGCCGACCGGCGAGGGGTCCTGACCCTCGGCTGGTTCGTACCGGCCAGAGAGGAGGTGCAGGAAACCCCGCTGGCTGTGTTGGTGCTGCCGGTCGCAATGCTCGCGGCCTGGCAGATGTTCGCCGGTTCGGACGTCGTCACCGCTCGCGACTGGTTCCTTCTGGCCATCGGGCTGCCGCTCGCCTGGATGCTGTATTCCTTCGGCGCGTCCGCGTGGGGCGGTTTCACCGTCGCGCGCCTGTACTTCTGGGCCACGGGCAGGCTGCCCCGGCAGCTCATGGCGTTCTTGGAGGACGCCCACGCGCGCGGGGTGCTGCGCCAGTCCGGCGGTGTGTACCGCTTCCGGCACATCGAGCTGCGGGACCGGCTGGCGCAGGGCGCGGGTGGCGGCGCGGACACGAGCGGGCGCAGCCGTGGGCGCCTCGGCGCGCCGGGCGACGTGCCGGCCACACTGCTTGCGATGGCCACCGTGCTGGCACTGCTGACAGTCGCCTCCGGAGCCGTGATCGCGGGTTCGCTGCCGGCGCCGTTCCGCTCGCTGCCCGCTGCCTGCGGGCTGCTTGCGCAACAGGACATCGACCGGCTGATGACGGATCCCGCGAAGCTCGCCGTCGCGGACGGCCGGGAGTGCAGCGTGGGCGAGCAGGCGCCGTTCTCCCGGAATACCCGGATCAGCGTCCAGACCCGGCTGGAAACCGGGGAGAACCGCTACAAGACGGGGGCGATCAAGGCGCAGATGGCTTACAGGACGGCGCATGTCACGATGAAGCGATGGGCGACGGCGCCCACGCGCCACGGTGTCTACCGTGAGCTGACCGGATTCGGCGACGAGGCCTACCTGGCGGGCCTGCCCAATTCGGCTAGCGAGATCTGCAAGGTCAGTCCGCCGAGCGGGTGCGCCCAAGTCGGCGTACGCGTCGGCAACGCGGTCCTGTACGTCGTCTACGAGGAGGAGTTCGCATCCCTCGACCGGGTCGGCGAGGTCGCCCACATCCTGGCCCGGGAGGCAGCGCGCCGTGCCGGGCTCACGGGCGGGGCACGTTCCACCAGCAAGGCGGAGGGGGCCGAAAGTACGCAGATCAGCGAACGGTCGCTCGCTGATCTGCCACCCCCGACGAAGACACCGGCGAAGGACAACCGGTTCGTGTACTACTCCCGTCGCCCCGCGCAGTCGGTGTACGGAGCGACCTGGGCGGGTGACGAGTGGTCCTATCTCTGGAATCTCTGGCGGTTCCCCTTCGTGTTCCGGGCCCCGAAGCACCTCGACTGCGAGCGCAAGGACGTCGACGACCCGATCACGTACACCTGCAAGAGCAAACGCGAGCATGTGAAAGCGGGGTTCCTGCCCGATCTGCGCCTCGAATTCCGGTCCCACTACTGCGGAAGCTCATGCAGTGACCAGGAGACGGACGCGTTTCTGCGCGGCATTCCCGACCATGCACAGACCTCGTGGACGAAGGCCGACGACTCCACGTACTACGCGACGGATCGGTCCGGCGACCCGGACCGCTACCGCATGGCGATGAAGCGTTACTGGGACTGGCCGGACAAGAGCGCGCATGCCCAGCACGCCTTCCTGCTCTGGGTCAGGGTCGACATCCCGGAGGAGCATGACGACCTGGCCCAGAAGATCGTGAACGACATGTTCGCGCAGACCGGCGGCTTCCGCGAGGTGAAGTCGGACTGAGCAGGGCAGAAGGCCGGACGCCCACGCCCCGCCCTCTGTCAGGCCCCGGCGGAGTACGCGACGAAGCTCGTCCAGGCGGTGGGGGAGAGGGCGAGCTGCGGGCCCTGCTGGTCCTTGGAGTCGCGGACATGAACGGTGGCGGGGCAGGAGGCGACCTCGACACAGTCGTCGCCGTCGCCGCTGCTGTAGCTGGACTTGCGCCAGGAGAGGGCGACCTCCACGCAATCGCCGTCGCCGCCGCTGCTGTAGCTGCTCTTGAACCAGGCCAGATCGGTTGTGCTCATAGCGCACCTCGCATCCGCTGCAGCAGGCTCACGGAGTCTTCGAAGGAGAGAGCCTGTGAGCGCATCCTGGCATATCGGCTCTGGAGCACGCTGATCTCTTTTGCATCGGAGATGAACTGGCCGCCACGCTGTCCCTCGCAGTAGGCGAACCACCGGTTCTCCGGGGTCTCCAGCAACTGCATGGGACCATCCAGCCCGGCATGCGACTCCCGCACCAGCGGCATGACCTGGATCTCGACGTTCCGTAGCTCGGCCAGGTCCAGCACATGGTCGATGAGCTCCCGCGTGACCTCGACCCCGCCCGTACGGCGCAGGAAGAGCTGCTCCTCAAGGATGAAGCCGAACGCCGTGTTCGGCCGCTCCCGCAGCAGCCGTTGTCGCTCCGCCCGGGCCACCCACTGGGCCTCGATCTGCTCGTCGCCCAGAGGTGGCAACTGATTCGTGAACAGCGTCCGCGCGTATGCCTCCGTCTGCAACAGGCCCGGAATCAGGCGGCACTCGTATGTGTACAGCGTGATCGCCGTCGCCTCCAGCCGCGCCCACTGCCGGAACCACGCCGCCAGCCCCGGCTGACGCGACAGATGCGGCGCGGCCTTCCGCAGCGCACCCGTGTTGCCGAGGGCCTCATCGGCCCGTTCCACGAAGGCGGTCTCCGGCATGCGCCGCCCCTGCTCGATCGACGCCACGGTGTGTTTGGAGTACCGCACCAGTGGCGCGAACTCCTCCCGGCTGAGCCGCGCGTGCTCGCGCAACGCCTGGACCACCGCACCGAAGGTCCTCAGACTGTCCGACGACTCCGGTTCCATGCCGTCCGCCATGTCCGGCCACCTCCCGCGCACCCGCCCCGATGCCCACTCCCGACTCCGTCCATGGTGGCGGGTCATCATGCGTACCGTCCACTCTGTGTGTACGTACGCGTACACAGAGTACGCACCGTGAGCCTGGAGTAACTCCGGGTCCGGCCGTCACATTGGGCTCATGACGCCAAGCCGTACCCACCAACAGCCCGCTGCCGTGAGTGTGTTCACGCAGCGATTCAGTTCCACCCCGCGCGGCGCCCGCCTCGCCCGGCACCTGGCGCTCCACCGGCTCGACAGCTGGGGCATCGCGTACGGCACCGAAGCGTCGGACACCATCGCCGTGCTCGTCGCCGAGCTGGCGGCCAACGCCGTGACCCACGGCCGCGTACCCGGCCGGGACTTCGAGCTGAGGCTCGTCCACACCCCGGGCACCCTCACCGTCGAGGTCTCCGACACCCGCGACGACCGCCGCCCGCCGGGGCCCGAGGAGATCACCGCGCCGGAGCCCGGCTCCGAGAGCGGCCAGGGGCTGGTCCTCGTGGCCGCGCTCGCCGACCGGTGGGCGGTGCTCGACCGCGTACCCGTCGGAAAGACCGTCCGGGCGGAACTGGACCTGCCCGGGCGGTCTCCTCGCGTGGGCCTCGGTGCTCCCGCGGGATGCGTCGCTCCGGACGACGCCGGCGTCGCAGTTCGGGCGACCGGTCAGGGCGACCGCAGGCGGAGCCGTACCACCGGGCCGGCATGACCGGACGGCCACAGTCCGGTCGGCGTGCGGTCGCGCTCCCCGATCACGTAGGCCGGCGAAGCCCGCCGACGTACGTGATCGGGGAGCGGCCTGACGCCGCACGTCGTGATCACCCGTCCTGCGGGCGTCGAGCAGCCCGGCGGGTGCCCTCTGGTTGCCGGCCTCTGCCGGCGGTGATCTACTCGAGGAACAGGGCTCCCGAGCCACGACCATCCGCCGGGCGCTCGGCACGGCACGGCGCACGATGTGGCCCGGTGGCCCATCGGGGCGGACCGGAAGCGCTGCCGAGGGCGGCGTGGTCCTCCACGCCGCCGGTGACTCGTGGTCTCCCACACCGCCTGTCTCGACGCCGTGCCCTGCCCGTCGGCGGGGAGAGGACGCGTTGCATGACCTCCGAAGCGCCGAGCATCAGTACCCTTCAGCGACTCCAGGACGGAGTCACCGAAGTGGCTTCGACCGTCGGCCAGGTGGCTTCGGCCACGGGACGGGTTGCCGCAGATGTCGTACGCAACCCTGGGTCCGTGGTCGACCGTGCCCGCATGGTCCCCGCGGTTCTGCCGCTGCTCTGGCAGGCGGTGAAACCCGTTCTGACCGGGAAGGCGGCCGACTGGCGTGGCGAGTACGCGTACGCCCTCGGGCAACAGGCCTTCGTCTACGGCTTCCCGTACATCTACAACGCCCGGCTCCGCCATCAGTGGGTGACGCAGGACCGTGACCCGAAGACCGTTCCCTACGCACCCGTCAACCACTTCTGGCACGCGCAGCAGCTGATGGACGCCTCCTACCGGGACGGCGGATGCCCCAACAACGACACGCTGTACTCGATCGCGTGGGTCGATCTGCGCAAGGAACCGGTCATCCTGTCGCACCCGGACATGGGCGACAGGTACTTCACCTTCGAGCTGATCGGCATCACCTCGGACAGCATCGACTCCATCGGCCAGCGCACCACCGGATCGCAGCCCGGTCGTTTCGCGCTCGTGGGACCGGACTGGCAGGGGCAGCTGCCCGACGGCGTCCGGCGCACGGCGATCGCCACCAGCCCCTGGGCCCTGGTCCTCGGCCGGACTCTCGTCGACGGTGACGACGATGTGCCGAACGTCCACGTGCTTCAGAAGCAGTACAGGCTCACTCCGCTCCATCTGTTCGGCAAGGAGGGAGCCACGCTCCCCGAGCGACGCGACGTGCTCGAGCCCGTCGACCCGGCGCAGGACCCCCTCGGTCCATGGAAGACGCTGAACGCCATGCTGGCCGAGAACCCGCCGCCGCCGCACCACGAAGTCCTGCTGAGGCAGTTCGCAGAGATCGGCATCGGGGCCGGCCTGGACGTCGAGGAGCAGCCCGAGGCCGTCAAGCAGGCGCTGATCCGGGCCGCCACCACCGGGGTGCCCCTGCTCAGGCAGCAGATGCTCAGCGGCGACTGGGCGCGCCTGGTGAACGGCTGGCGCTATCCGCCGCCTGAGATCGGACGCTTCGGGGACGACTTCCTCAAACGCGCCGCCGACCAGTCACTGGCCGGGATCGCCGCCAACGACCCCGCCGAAGCGATCTACCTGCTGAACTACGAGGACGCCAAAGGGGACAAGCTGTCCACCGGCAGATACCTGCTGCGCTTCGGACCGGGCAACCTGCCACCCGTCGACGCGTTCTGGTCCCTCACCGCCTACGGGGAGGACATGAACCTGGTTCCCAACAGCCCCGGTCGCTACTCGATCGGTGATCGGACCCCCGGACTGATCACGGACCCCGACGGCGGGCTGACCCTGCACCTGCAGGCCAAGTCGCCGGGCCGCGACCGGGAGCCCAACTGGCTGCCGACACCCGAGCAGGGCGTCTGGTTCGTCATCCTGCGCATGTACCGTCCACGTCCGGAAGTCGTGGACGCGAGGTGGGAATGTCCTCCGCTCGACCGCCTCGTCTGAGGCCGAGGGCTCAACCGGCAGGACAAGGCCTGACAAAGTCTTGCGGCGACGTCGCCAGAGGCCCTGTCGATCACTCGACAGGGCCTCTGGCCTATGTGCACTCGGCAGGATTCGAACCTGCAACCTTCTGATCCGTAGGAGCGCGGGGTCCGTGGTCCACACGGGGTCCACTGGCTGTCTTCCGCGCCTCAGGGCCGCCCCGCTCGCTGGCACCGGTCTGGTCCCCGCCGCGAGGCGTGGAAGCGCAGAGAGGTCCACAGACTGCCCGACGCGCCGGAAGCTTACGGGGCCATGATCACTCGCGCCAAAGCAGTTCCATCCCTTCTCTGTTGCACGTCTGTGAGCGAACCACAACGGCGGGAGTAAGCCTGTCAGGAGGTCAGGATGCCGATGCCGTCCCCGAGTAGTTTCAGCCCGAGGACGAAGAACAGGACCGCCATCACGGCGACATTGTGCTGAGCTGCCCAGTCTTTCCAGTTGCCGAGCGTGGTTTTGGCTCGCTCTCCCCCGAGCAGGAAAACTCCCAGTGGGGCCAGCAGGCCGAGGGTGGCGATCAGGACGAAGATCGCCAGTGCTGCGATCTGCTGCCCTACCGGCAGGCCGGCTGAGCCGATCGCGGCCCCCGCGGCGATGGTCAGCGGGGCGTTCTTGGCGTTGAGCGCGGCCAGGGCCAGTCCGAGTGCGAAGACCTTGACCGGCGTGAGGCGGTCGATCGCGCTCATCCGCTTCGGCAGCTGGGCTTGCGAGGGATCCTTTGGGCGTCGGTGCCATTGCCGGGCGCCGAAGAGGACGAGGAACAGGCCCAGGGCGAGCTTGAGAGCTCCCACCCAGGTGGCCGGGTGGTTGTCTGCGGAGGCACCTGTGGGGGAAGCGATCGCCAGCATCACCGCGCCCAGTGCCGAGAGTCCCAGGATCCAGCCGATGGTGAAGAGGACTCCGTTGAGACGCCCCCGAGGCGTGGCGAGTATGAGGATGAGGGCGATGATCGGGAGCGGGCTGACCGCGACGGCGGCCGCGAAACCCAGTACGTCACCGAGAACTGCGCCCATGGTTGCCTCCGTGTGGGCTCAGGGTGGCGATCCGGTTGAGTAGGGCTGGGCGCGAGAGGGCGCCCCGACCGTCTCGACGGCGCAACGGGTTGGTGTGCGATCGGCTGCGCCACAGTCTTCACGGCCGTGCGCAAGTGGCTGCCGGAGAATCGGTTCCATCTTCCTGCGCCTGGCCGGATCTGTCCTCGGGAGCTTCTCGGGACAGGAGGGATCAGGCTGGACCCCGCAGTGCCGGAGTTTCCCGGGAATCCGCCCCAGGTGACCACGATGCCCAGTGCCAAGATGCACGACAGAGCATCCGTGGTGAGGATTGACATGGTGAGGGCGATGGCGCCTCATGCTCGGGCGCTTGGCGACCCTCGCACCGATCCGTGGCAGGAGAATCTCACGATGACTGCGACGACAGGTGCAACCCAGTCAGCTCACCCCGAGCGCCCGGGCAGGTCGGATGGGGTCTGCAATGAGTTCACCGTCTTCACCAAGATCAAGCCGGGCCATGCGGATGCGCTGCGTGAGGACCTCGCCACGCTCGCCGACGCGGCGGATGACGAGAAGGTCCATGCGGCGGTGCGCCAGATCGGCACCCTGCATGACGCACGGCACGTGATCTTCGACAACGACACCCGGTTTATGTTCGCCAGTGTCTTCGACGGCTCCTGGGACACCTACATCGACGACTTCGCCCAGACGGTGGTCGGGGCCCGCTTCGACAAGGTCTTCTCTCACAGCGAAGGGTTCCCCGGTGTCAAAGATCCGGGGGTGAAGGACTGGTTCGTTGCCCACCAGGAGCCCGCGGGGGTCTTCGTCAGCGCCTATCCCGATCTGACCGTTCAGCAGATCTACAAGGACCAGCGCGTGGATGACGCGTTCCAGGAGGTGCTGGACACCCCCGAGTTCCGAGCGGCGCTGGAGAACCCGGCCAACGCGGAGTTGGTGGCCACGCCTGCGTTCCAGAAGCTTTTGGAGGAAGCCTCGGCGTAGACCCCGGGCGCAGCCAACCCTCGGGGCCCACCCACCATCGGTGGACCGCGTCGGCTGGTGCGAGTCGGCCATTGCAGGGCTGTCCAGGCAGAGACCGATATGGAGACACAAGCGAGCATGAACACAGCGGACAGCAGCAGCGCGGCCGGCATGAGCGTCGACATCGACGATGTCCAGAGCGGGGCACTGCGTCCACGGCCCGTGCCCTACGAGGGGAAGTACATCCTCCTGCGCGTCGATGACCGCCATGCCGGGCGGGCCCTGCTGCGGCGGCTGCTCCCGGTGGTCTCGGGTGGTCTGCCCAGCGCGGACCGGAGTCAGGATGCCTGGGTCGCTGTGGCGGTCACCTTTCAGGGCCTGAGGGCCTTGGGGGTGCCCCAGGAGTCGCTGGACAGCTTTCCGCGGGCGTTTCGTGAGGGCATGGCCGCTCGGGCGGAGCTGATCGGCGACGTCGGCGAGAGTGCGCCGGCCCACTGGGAGGCACCGTTCGGAACCGGCGATGTCCACATCGCCTTGAGCGCCCTTTCATCCGACGCGACACAGCTGGAGAAGGAGCTGGAGCGGGCCCGCGTCGCCTACGAGGACACGCCCGGGGTCCAGGTGATCTGGCAGCAGGACGTCCACCAGCTCCCGACCGGGCGCACCACCTTCGGCTTCCGCGACGGCATCAGCCATCCGAACATCGAGGGCGTCGGACTACCCGGATCCAACCCGCAGGAAGCCCCGATCAAGGCGGGCGAGTTCATCCTCGGCTACCTCGACGAAACCGGCAATCTGCCGCCCATGCCCAGCCCCGATGTCCTGGGGCGCAACGGGACCTACGTGGCCGTTCGCAAGATCCACACCAACGTGGCGGCCTGGCGCCGGTACCTGCGCGCGAACAGCTCCAGCGCCGAGGAGGAGGCACTCCTGGCGGCGAAAATGGTCGGGCGCTGGCCGAGCGGAGCGCCGCTGACGCTGACGCCGGAACACGATGATCCGGAGCTGGCGGCCGATCCGAACCGCGTCAACAACTTCCTGTACCGGGAAAACGACGACAGAGGGTACCGGTGCCCCGCCGGTGCGCACATCCGGCGCACCAACCCCCGCGATGCCACCATCATCGGCGACGCGCGGATGCACCGCCTCATCCGCCGCGGCACCACCTATGGCCCGCCGCTGCCCGAGGGCGTGCTGGAGGACGACGGCGCCGACCGCGGTCTGGTCGGAGCATTCATCGGGGCCCACCTGGAACGGCAATTCGAGTTCATCAAGGCCGAATGGGTCAACGACGGCAACTTCATCGGCTACCCCGGCGAGAAGGACCCGGTAGCCGGGCATCACGGCGGAACCGGCACCGTCACCATCCCGGAGAAGCCGGTCCGGCGCCGCCTGCAGAACCTGCCCAGCTTCGTGGTCACCCGCGGCGGCGAGTACTGCTTCCTGCCGGGGCTGCGCGCCCTGCGCTGGCTCGCCGAACTGGAGGACTGACAGCGATTCCCACACCCTGAAGTCCGATCACGCTCTCCGAGGAGAGGTCGAAGTCATGGCAGCACAGTTCGTCCGCTACACGCCTGACGTCGAAGACGACGACCCGAACTTCGACCGCAACGTGCAGACGGTGATCGAAAAAACCAAGAGCTACATCGCCGAGTCGGTCGAGGCCGGCGGCACCGGACGAGCCCTGCGCGACGCCCACGCCAAGGGCTACGGGCTGGTCCGAGGGGAAGTGGAGATCCTCGACGGGCTGCCCCCCGAGTACGCCCAAGGCATCTACGCGACCCCCGGAACCCACGACGCGCTCATCCGCTTCTCCAACGGCTCGCCCCACGCCGGAGCCGACGCGCGACTGGGCGCCGCCACCGGACTGGCGCTGAAGATGTTCGACATCCCCGGCCCCACCCTGCTGGAAGACGAACCGGACACAGGCACATTCGACTACGCCAACATCAACGGACCGATCTTCTTCTGCAACACAGTCGAGCACTACCTGTTCATCCAGGAACTGTTCCTCAACGCGCCGGCCTACTTCTCCAAAGGCCGACCCGGCGCACATCGCTTCTTCACCGAGTTCGTGACCGGAAAGGGAACGCTGGACCAGGACAACTGGGCGTGGGACGAGTTCCTGGCCTTCCTGCGCCTGTCCAAGACCCCTCCGGCAAACCTGCTGCTGTCGAGCTACTGGACCATGGGCGCGGTCCGACACGGGGACTACATCGCCAAGGTGCGCATCACCCCCGACCCGTCCTCCGCCGCCGCGGTGGTCCGGCGCACCATCGACCCGACCTCGGGGGTGGAGGTCTTCCGACCGGCCCTGCAAGCCGAGTTGCAGGAGCGGCCCTACGCCTTCGACATCCAGGTCCAGCTCTGCACCGACCTGGAACGCATGCCGGTGGAGGACACCACCGTGGAGTGGCCCGAGAAACTCTCGCCATCCTTCACCGTGGCCAAGCTGCGGCTTCCGCAGCAGGACATCTCGGGGCCGGAGAATCTGGAGAAGATGGACGCACTGTCCTTCACGCCCTGGCGGGTCACCGCCGAGCACGCGCCCCTGGGCAACATCATGCGGGCCCGCAAGGAGGTCTACCGGCGATCCTCAATCGAACGCCACAAGCTCAACCAACAGCCGCGCACAGAGCCCCGAAGCGCCGACGAAGTACTCGGCCCGGCCCAATGAGGCCTGGCGTAGCTGGCTGATCCCTAGGATCGGGCCGCGTGTTGTGCGGGCGCTCGGCTCTCTTCCGGACTGGTGGTCGTGTGCAATGGCCTCTGTGTGCCGTCGTTGCCAGCCGGGTTGCCGTCACGGCGATCTAGGAGATCAGCCGAGACAGGGCCGCTCACGGTGCTCCAGGAGCTGCACCGCCTGGGCTTCCATGACTTCGCGTACGGCGAATGGGAGCGGGGCACCTGGAACTTCCAGCCGTGGCGCGAGGGACCGGATCTCTACCAGCTGTGGGCGCCCTGCCGTGAGCCGGACTCGCGCCGACGACAGACATGCCGGACGCGTCCCGGATCGTGCGGGGAACCACGGGGAACAGCGGGCAACGGGCCGGCGGCCAACCAGCCGGGGACACCGTTCCGCCCCAGGTCGGCAAGGCAGCGAAGACCGAAGCACACGAGCTTCCCGAGCCGGCCCGCTCAGGGGCCCGACGAAGACATGTGCCTCACGACCAGGCTCGGCGAACTGCTCCAGGTGGCGCGTGATCTCGAACTGCACTCCAGGGGCTGGGCCCACGGCGATGTGCAGCCCGCGCACTTCATCATCGGGCCGGAACGCACGCACCTCATCGACCTGGCCTTGGCGCGCGGCGGGCACGTGCCCGAGGGGAACGACTTCCCATTCCGCGGCTGCCTCGTCCACTACGAGGCACCGGAGACAGAACAGAGGCGGTTGCCGTCAAACACTGCCGTCAAGGCATAAAACAAAGGCTCTGTGGATCACTCCACAGAGCCTTTGACATGCTGTGCACTCGGCAGGATTCGAACCTGCAACCTTCTGATCCGTAGTCAGATGCTCTATCCGTTAAGCTACGAGTGCGTAACTCTCCCGGGTGATTCGACCCGGTCGGCGTTGCCGGAACAGCATCGCACGACCTGCGCCGTTATGTGAAATCCAGGCCCTGATCCCGTCGAGGTGATCAGCCCTCCTGATCCTCGTCGAGGTCGTAGCGGAAGTCCGAGAGGCGCTGCTCCTCCTGGGCGCACATGTGCGTAGCGCACAGCACGCTCCTGATCGTCCACAGTGCGGGCCGCTGTCGCGGCCATGCCGTAGAGGCTCATGCCAGGGAGATCCAGCGAGTCCAGCAGGTCGCGACCCGAGTCGAATGCTTCTCCGGCCAGCTCGGTGACGGTGCCCGTCAGCTGCTCCACAGGGGCGGCCGGACTGACGTCGACCAGGTTGCACCACACGGGCAGACCGATCAGCAGCTCGAGCGCCTCGTCGACGGACTCGGCGATCAGCCCCGTCTGCCCCTCCGAGTCCGCGTACAGCACCGGGCCGCTGCCGCACACGAAGAACGTCCCGCCCGTGTCGTCGCCGGCGATCGGCTCCAGCCCTGCCTCGGACGCCAGCAGCACCGCTTCCCCGTGCTCCGCCCTGCGCAGGTCGAAGTCGAAGGGAAACGCAGCCAGCGCGGCCAGCTCCGGCCGGCCGCGAAGGGTCTCCAAGGCGGGATGCTTCATGCCCGGCAACGTAACAGCCGGGTCCGACGCTGCGGAGTTGACCCGAGGGCCGGGGCCGCGTAGGGTCCTTCGAGTTGTCACGGAGCCGGAACGGTTCTGCGGCAGCCGTCCGCCGCAGATATGCGGCAACCAACCTCTGCACGATCTCCCGGCCGGGATGATTTCGGCTTGCCCGAATTCATTTCGAAACACCCGATTATGGGTTGCCGAGAAAATCAGCTAGAGTTTGGACGTCGGAACGGCCCGAAAGCCGGGAAGACAAACCCCTCTGACTGGGAATCAGACGCCGAAAGGATCTGATAGAGTCGGAACCGCCGGAAAGGGAAACGCGAAAGCGGAGAACTTCACGGCAGCCCGCTCCAGCGGGTGGCGGAAACGGAAATCGGATCTGCTAAGCTGGAAACACCGAAGGGAAGCGCCCGGAGGAAAGCCCCAGAGAATGTCGCTGCGGGTGAGTACGAAGGAAGCGTCCGTTCCTTGAGAACTCAACAGCGTGCCAAAAATCAACGCCAGATTAGTTGATACCCCGTCTCTCTTGAGACGAGGTTCCTTTGAAAAGTCCTACTTGCCCTTGTGGTGGGTAGGCGAAAACACAGCGAGGACGCTGTGAACGGTCGGATCATTCCTCCGACTGTTCCGCTCAACGCGAGTGTCACTCCCGATTACGGGAAAACATTCACGGAGAGTTTGATCCTGGCTCAGGACGAACGCTGGCGGCGTGCTTAACACATGCAAGTCGAACGATGAAGCCCTTCGGGGTGGATTAGTGGCGAACGGGTGAGTAACACGTGGGCAATCTGCCCTTCACTCTGGGACAAGCCCTGGAAACGGGGTCTAATACCGGATATCACTCTCTCTCGCATGGGAGAGGGTTGAAAGCTCCGGCGGTGAAGGATGAGCCCGCGGCCTATCAGCTTGTTGGTGGGGTAATGGCCTACCAAGGCGACGACGGGTAGCCGGCCTGAGAGGGCGACCGGCCACACTGGGACTGAGACACGGCCCAGACTCCTACGGGAGGCAGCAGTGGGGAATATTGCACAATGGGCGAAAGCCTGATGCAGCGACGCCGCGTGAGGGATGACGGCCTTCGGGTTGTAAACCTCTTTCAGCAGGGAAGAAGCGAAAGTGACGGTACCTGCAGAAGAAGCGCCGGCTAACTACGTGCCAGCAGCCGCGGTAATACGTAGGGCGCAAGCGTTGTCCGGAATTATTGGGCGTAAAGAGCTCGTAGGCGGCCTGTCACGTCGGATGTGAAAGCCCGGGGCTTAACCCCGGGTCTGCATTCGATACGGGCAGGCTAGAGTGTGGTAGGGGAGATCGGAATTCCTGGTGTAGCGGTGAAATGCGCAGATATCAGGAGGAACACCGGTGGCGAAGGCGGATCTCTGGGCCATTACTGACGCTGAGGAGCGAAAGCGTGGGGAGCGAACAGGATTAGATACCCTGGTAGTCCACGCCGTAAACGTTGGGAACTAGGTGTTGGCGACATTCCACGTCGTCGGTGCCGCAGCTAACGCATTAAGTTCCCCGCCTGGGGAGTACGGCCGCAAGGCTAAAACTCAAAGGAATTGACGGGGGCCCGCACAAGCAGCGGAGCATGTGGCTTAATTCGACGCAACGCGAAGAACCTTACCAAGGCTTGACATATACCGGAAACGGCCAGAGATGGTCGCCCCCTTGTGGTCGGTATACAGGTGGTGCATGGCTGTCGTCAGCTCGTGTCGTGAGATGTTGGGTTAAGTCCCGCAACGAGCGCAACCCTTGTTCTGTGTTGCCAGCATGCCCTTCGGGGTGATGGGGACTCACAGGAGACTGCCGGGGTCAACTCGGAGGAAGGTGGGGACGACGTCAAGTCATCATGCCCCTTATGTCTTGGGCTGCACACGTGCTACAATGGCCGGTACAATGAGCTGCGATGCCGCGAGGCGGAGCGAATCTCAAAAAGCCGGTCTCAGTTCGGATTGGGGTCTGCAACTCGACCCCATGAAGTCGGAGTTGCTAGTAATCGCAGATCAGCATTGCTGCGGTGAATACGTTCCCGGGCCTTGTACACACCGCCCGTCACGTCACGAAAGTCGGTAACACCCGAAGCCGGTGGCCCAACCCCTTGTGGGAGGGAGCTGTCGAAGGTGGGACCAGCGATTGGGACGAAGTCGTAACAAGGTAGCCGTACCGGAAGGTGCGGCTGGATCACCTCCTTTCTAAGGAGCACATAGCCGACTGCGAGCAAATGTCTCGCACGGTTGCTCATGGGTGGAACGTTGATTATTCGGCACGATCGGGATGAGGACTGCTAGTACTGCTTCGGCGTGGAACGCAGCATCTGAGACCGGACGTGTCGGGCACGCTGTTGGGTCCTGAGGGAGCGAGCCATGCTCGTCCTTCAGACGCCGGCCCCAGTGAACTCGTCAGTCAGCTGGCGGGGTGATGGGTGGCTGGTCGTTGCTTGAGAACTACACAGTGGACGCGAGCATCTGTGGCCAAGTTTTTAAGGGCGCACGGTGGATGCCTTGGCACCAGGAACCGATGAAGGACGTGGGAGGCCACGATAGGCCCCGGGGAGCTGTCAACCGAGCTTTGATCCGGGGGTGTCCGAATGGGGAAACCCGGCAGTCGTCATGGGCTGTCACCCGCTGCTGAACACATAGGCAGTGTGGAGGGAACGCGGGGAAGTGAAACATCTCAGTACCCGCAGGAAGAGAAAACAACCGTGATTCCGGGAGTAGTGGCGAGCGAAACCGGATGAGGCCAAACCGTATGCGTGTGAGACCCGGCAGGGGTTGCGCATGCGGGGTTGTGGGAGTTCTCTTGACCGGTCTGCCGGCCGGTCGGCGAGTCAGAAACCGTATGGATAGGCGAAGGACATGCGAAAGGTCCGGCGTAGAGGGTAAGACCCCCGTAGCTGAAATCTGTACGGCTCGCTTGAGAACCACCCAAGTAGCACGGGGCCCGAGAAATCCCGTGTGAATCTGGCGGGACCACCCGTTAAGCCTAAATATTCCCTGGTGACCGATAGCGGATAGTACCGTGAGGGAATGGTGAAAAGTACCGCGGGAGCGGAGTGAAATAGTACCTGAAACCGTGTGCCTACAAGCCGTGGGAGCGTCGGACGTACTTGTACGTCTCGTGACTGCGTGCCTTTTGAAGAATGAGCCTGCGAGTTAGCGGTGTGTAGCGAGGTTAACCCGTGTGGGGAAGCCGTAGCGAAAGCGAGTCCGAACAGGGCGATCGAGTTGCACGCTCTAGACCCGAAGCGGAGTGATCTAGCCATGGGCAGGTTGAAGCGGAGGTAAGACTTCGTGGAGGACCGAACCCACCAGGGTTGAAAACCTGGGGGATGACCTGTGGTTAGGGGTGAAAGGCCAATCAAACTCCGTGATAGCTGGTTCTCCCCGAAATGCATTTAGGTGCAGCGTCGTGTGTTTCTTGCCGGAGGTAGAGCACTGGATAGGCGATGGGCCCTACCGGGTTACTGACCTTAGCCAAACTCCGAATGCCGGTAAGTGAGAGCACGGCAGTGAGACTGTGGGGGATAAGCTCCATGGTCGAGAGGGAAACAGCCCAGAGCATCGACTAAGGCCCCTAAGCGTACGCTAAGTGGGAAAGGATGTGGAGTCGCAGAGACAACCAGGAGGTTGGCTTAGAAGCAGCCACCCTTGAAAGAGTGCGTAATAGCTCACTGGTCAAGTGATTCCGCGCCGACAATGTAGCGGGGCTCAAGCGTACCGCCGAAGTCGTGTCATTGCAGCATAAAGCCCCAACGGGTGCTGTGATGGGTAGGGGAGCGTCGTGTGCCGGGTGAAGCAGCCGCGGAAGCGAGTTGTGGACGGTTCACGAGTGAGAATGCAGGCATGAGTAGCGATACACACGTGAGAAACGTGTGCGCCGATTGACTAAGGGTTCCTGGGTCAAGCTGATCTGCCCAGGGTAAGTCGGGACCTAAGGCGAGGCCGACAGGCGTAGTCGATGGACAACCGGTTGATATTCCGGTACCCGCTTTGAAGCGCCAGCGCTGAACCCAGCGATGCTAAGCCCGTGAAGCCGCCCTGATCTCTTCGGAGTTGAGGGGAGTGGTGGAGCCGGTGACCCAGACTGGTAGTAGGTGAGCGATGGGGTGACGCAGGAAGGTAGTCCAGCCCGGGCGGTGGTTGTCCCGGGGTAAGGGTGTAGGCCGTGTGGTAGGCAAATCCGTCACACATACAAGGCTGAGACCTGATGCCGAGCCGATTGTGGTGAAGTGGATGATCCTATGCTGTCGAGAAAAGCCTCTAGCGAGTTTCATGGCGGCCCGTACCCTAAACCGACTCAGGTGGTCAGGTAGAGAATACCGAGGCGTTCGGGTGAACTATGGTTAAGGAACTCGGCAAAATGCCCCCGTAACTTCGGGAGAAGGGGGGCCACGCCTGGTGAAGGAACTTGCTTCCTGAGCTGGGGGTGGCCGCAGAGACCAGCGAGAAGCGACTGTTTACTAAAAACACAGGTCCGTGCGAAGCCGTAAGGCGATGTATACGGACTGACGCCTGCCCGGTGCTGGAACGTTAAGGGGACCGGTTAGCTCACCTTCGGGTGGGCGAAGCTGAGAACTTAAGCGCCAGTAAACGGCGGTGGTAACTATAACCATCCTAAGGTAGCGAAATTCCTTGTCGGGTAAGTTCCGACCTGCACGAATGGCGTAACGACTTCTCGACTGTCTCAACCATAGGCCCGGTGAAATTGCACTACGAGTAAAGATGCTCGTTTCGCGCAGCAGGACGGAAAGACCCCGGGACCTTTACTACAGTTTGATATTGATGTTCGGTTCGGCTTGTGTAGGATAGGTGGGAGACTTTGAAGCAGCCACGCCAGTGGTTGTGGAGTCGCCGTTGAAATACCACTCTGGTCGTGCTGGATGTCTAACCTCGGTCCGTGATCCGGATCAGGGACAGTGTCTGATGGGTAGTTTAACTGGGGCGGTTGCCTCCTAAAGAGTAACGGAGGCGCCCAAAGGTTCCCTCAGCCTGGTTGGCAATCAGGTGTTGAGTGTAAGTGCACAAGGGAGCTTGACTGTGAGACCGACGGGTCGAGCAGGGACGAAAGTCGGGACTAGTGATCCGGCGGTGGCTTGTGGAAGCGCCGTCGCTCAACGGATAAAAGGTACCCCGGGGATAACAGGCTGATCTTCCCCAAGAGTCCATATCGACGGGATGGTTTGGCACCTCGATGTCGGCTCGTCGCATCCTGGGGCTGGAGTCGGTCCCAAGGGTTGGGCTGTTCGCCCATTAAAGCGGTACGCGAGCTGGGTTTAGAACGTCGTGAGACAGTTCGGTCCCTATCCGCTGTGCGCGTAGGAATATTGAGAAGGGCTGTCCCTAGTACGAGAGGACCGGGACGGACGAACCTCTGGTGTGCCAGTTGTCCTGCCAAGGGCATGGCTGGTTGGCTACGTTCGGGAGGGATAACCGCTGAAAGCATCTAAGCGGGAAGCCTGCTTCAAGATGAGTATTCCCACCTCCTTGAGAGGGTAAGGCTCCCAGTAGACGACTGGGTTGATAGGCCAGATGTGGAAGCCCGGCAACGGGTGGAGCTGACTGGTACTAATAGGCCGAGGGCTTGTCCTCAGTTGCTCGCGTCCACTGTGTTTGTTCTGAAGTAACGAACTCGCCTTGCCGGCTGGAGTTCAACTTCATAGTGTTTCGGTGGTCATAGCGTTAGGGAAACGCCCGGTTACATTCCGAACCCGGAAGCTAAGCCTTTCAGCGCCGATGGTACTGCAGGGGGGACCCTGTGGGAGAGTAGGACGCCGCCGAACAATTATTCCAGGGAAGCCCCGGACCGTATGGTCCGGGGCTTTTCTGCGTTCAGGGCCGGGTGCGTTGTCAGTGCCCGCCGGCACGATGGCCTCATAGAGATCTGCAGGGCTGGTCGGGTGACGTTCCCGAGAGGCATGAGTCGTTCCTCGACTTCATGCACGACATGTATCGCGAGTTCCACTAGTGCTGTGGCCGGAAAGGTTTGCCGGGAAGCTCGCGGCTCCCCCAGCTACCTCCCCCAGCTACCGCTGGGGGTGCCCCCAGGGTGCCCCCAGGGCGCCCCCAGGGTGCCCCCAGAGGTGTCCCCAGGTGCGGTGCATCGCAAGACGGAGGATCGCAGCTCGTACTTGGCCGTACTCGCGCGATGCGACAACGATGGGGGCACCTCCCGTGCCCGAAGGGCTACGGGGGAGAAGTGCCGTGCCGGGGGTCGCGAGCCGGTGAACCTTTCCGGTCCTAGCTGAACGCCGACGAGCCAGGGTTCGTCAACGACACGACCCATGAACTCGACGCCATCGCTGAAGCGTTCGGGGTCTCCCTGCCTCGGTTCGCGTTGATCGAAGGGCGACTGCACGCCGTCGTGACGCAGCCCTGGGTCAGGCCCCCGGGCGCGGGAGAGGCCCGCCCGGTCTTCAGGCGGCGTAACAGCCGCGGATGACAGCACCGATGCCGGCGCTCACTCGGGCTGGAGGAAGGCACCAGCGTTGCCGCGAGCAAGAATGCGTCGCATGAACATGGAGCAGCTCCTCGCCCGCGCCGGACGTCTCGCCGTCCCGGGCCGGCGCAGGATCCTCGGCATCGCCGGGGCCCCGGGGGCCGGCAAGTCCACAATTGCCGAACGGCTCGTCAGCGCCCTCGACGGACAGGCCGTGCTCGTGCCGATGGACGGTTTCCATCTGGCGGGTGCCGAACTGCGCCGCCTCGGCCGTGCGCACCGCAAGGGTGCCCCCGACACGTTCGACGCGGCCGGTTACGCGGCGCTGCTGGCCCGGCTCCGCGCACATGAGCAAGACACCGTGGTGTACGCGCCGGCGTTCGACCGTTCCCTGGAGGAACCGGTCGCCGGGAGCGTGCCGGTGCCCTCCGGCGTGCCGCTGGTCGTCACCGAGGGCAACTACCTGCTGCACGACGAAGGGCCGTGGGCGCCGGTCCGCGCCCTGCTCGACGAGGTGTGGTTCCTGGAGATCGACGCCGACGTCCGGGTGCGCAGGCTTGTCGACCGGCATGTGCGGTACGGCAAGGACCGCCCGTACGCGGAGGCCTGGGTCCGTGATTCCGACGAGGCCAACGCCCGGCTGGTGGAGCTCGGCCGGGACCGCGCCGACCTCGTCGTGCGGGGATCCTTGCTATAGCCGGGCGGCGTGCGCGACCGCCCGCTGCTGCGGCTGGACGTGGCGCGTGCCGACCTGGCGCGGCCGGCGGGGGAGCCGCCGCAGGAGGTGACGCTCGCGGCGGCGCCGCCGGCCCTGAGTCCGCCCGCCGGCTGGACGCTCCCGGCGCCGGACTGCCCCTCGACCGGCTCCGGGCGGTCGGCGGCATGGGCGGGACCGGCGGATTCCGCCCGTCGGTGCGCTACGACGGCACGGACGTCCGCGCCCTGCTGCTCCTGGTGGCGGCCGGCCGTGGGCCGGCGCTGCTGCCGCATGTCACGGCCGCCGGCGTGCCCGGGACCGTCGCCGTGCCGCTGACCCGCACCCCGGCTCGTACACCGCACCGAGCTGCTGACGATCGGCGTCTCCGCGGAGCCGCCGAGACGTTCTCCGGCCGACTGCTGCCGGGATGATCGCCGAGTCGGTAGGCTCGTAGGTCCAGGAAAGCGCGAATGGAAGGCGGCTGAAGTGGGGATATTCCGGCGCCGCCCGAAGCGTGACGACAGCGGTGCGCCGCGGGACCCGGAGTTCGCGTACTTCTCCACCGGCGAGGCCGCGCGGTTCCGGGCGCAGGTCCGCGAGTCCTTCGCCGAGCACGGCCTCGAGGTGACCGTCTACGCGGACCATGTCACCGACAGTTCCGGTCGGCAGTTCGGCCTCGGCAACCTGGCCGCGCTCTGCCACAACGAGCCCCGGGGACCGCGTGCGTGGCCCGGCCTCGTCCACCACCACGTCGGTCTGGTGCTGCGCACCATGGACAGCCCGTCCGCGCTGGACACGCTCCCGCCCGAGCAGATCAGGGCGCAGCTCTACCCGCGGGTGATCAGCGACAACAGCATCGACCCGGCCAACTTCGACTATGCCCGCGATGTCGGGCCCGGCCTGTACGAGATCCTTGCGCTCGATCTTCCGGAGAGCGTCATGATGCTCACCGACGAGGCCCTGGAGCCGCTGGGTGAGGTCGGTGAACTGCGCGCGCAGGCCCTGCGCAACCTGGCGCAGCTGCCGGTCGAGGGCCACGAGACCGTCAGGGGCGACGACGGCATGACCTTCGAGGTCGTCGTCGGCGACTCTTTCTACACCGCCAGCCGGGTGCTCGCCCTGGAGTCCTTGGTCAGGCATGTCACAGGGCAGGAACTCACCGCGGACGGCGCCCTGGTGGCCCTGCCCTTCCGGCACCAGCTGGCCTTCCACGCCATCCGGGACGCCGGGGTGCTGCCCGCGCTGGGTGCCATGGCGGCCTTCGCCGCCTCCGGCTACGAGGAGGCGCCGGGGGCCATCAGCCCGTATGTGTACTGGTGGCGGGCGGGCACGCTCACCCAGCTCAGCGAGCTCACCGAGAAGGGCTTGCGGATCGTCGTCGGCGACGACTTCCAGGAGCTGCTGGAACGCCTGGTGGGTGGTTGATCACCCGCTCGCGCCTAACCCGGTACCAGGGGCAGGATGCTCGGGGGGACGCCCGGACACCCCGGGCACCACGGACCCGGCCGACACAGGAGGCATCATGTCCACCACGCCCGAACCGTTCACCACGGATGACTACCGGGAGCGGATGGCCCGCGCCGCGCGGTCCGCGGCCGAGGCCGGCTTCGCCGGTGTGCTGGTCGCCCCGGGGCCCGACATGGCCTACCTCACCGGTTACCGGCCGCCCGCCGACACCGAACGGCTGACCCTGCTGGTGATCGCGGCGGGCCAGGACCCGGTGCTGGTGGTGCCGACGCTGGAGGCCCCGGACGCCGAGAAGGCGGCGGGCGCGGCCGCGCTCACCCTGCGGGACTGGACCGACGGCAAGGACCCCTACGCGGTGACCGCGCCGCTGCTCGACGCGGCAGGCCGGTTCGCGGTGAGCGACAACGCCTGGGCGATGCATCTGCTGGGCCTGCAGCAGCGGTTGCCGGGCACCTCGTACGTATCGCTGACCCAGGGCCTGCCCATGCTGCGGGCGGTGAAGGACCAGGCGGAGCTGGCGCGTCTGGAGGCGGCGGGCGCGGCCGCCGACGCCACCTACGAGGAGATCCTCAAGGTCCGGTTCGCCGGCCGGAAGGAGACCGACGTGGCCGCCGATCTGGCCGGCCTGCTCAAGCAGTTCGGGCACTCCCAGGTGGACTTCACCGTCGTCGGCTCGGGCCCCAACGGTGCCAATCCGCACCATGAGGCGGGGGACCGTGTGATCGGGCGCGGTGACATGGTCGTCCTCGACTTCGGCGGCCTCAAGGACGGCTACGGCTCCGACACGACCCGTACGGTCCATGTCGGCGAGCCGACCGAGGAGGAGCAGCACATCCACAACGTGGTACGCGCCGCGCAGCAGGCCGGATTCGACGCCGTGCGGCCCGGTGCCGCCTGCCAGGACGTGGACCGCGCGGCCCGCGAGGTCATCGCCTCCGCCGGCTACGGCGAACACTTCATCCACCGCACCGGCCATGGCATCGGGGTCACCACCCACGAGCCGCCCTACATGATCGAGGGCGAGGAGCAGCCGCTGGTGCCCGGCATGTGCTTCTCCATCGAGCCCGGCATCTATCTGCCGGGCCGGTTCGGGGTGCGGATCGAGGACATCGTCACGGTCACCGAGAACGGCGGCCGCCGCTTCAACAACACGCCGCGCGAGATGGCCGTCGTCGAGTAGGTCCGGTCCGGCCGGTCAGGGCCTGGCTCAGCTGCCGAGCACCGCGCAGGACTCGGGCGGCAGGCGCAGCACACCGCCCGGGCCCGGCTCGTCGACCGGACCCCAGGCGGCCAGTACCCGCCCGCCGTTGCCGAGCCGGACCTCCGCCGGTTCCTTGCCGAGGTTGACCACGACCCGGGTGTCCCCGCGCCGGAAGGCCAGCCAGGACGCTTCCCGGTCGTAGGCCACCTTCAGCGCCGCCAGGTCCGGGTCGGTGAGGTCCGGCCGGTCCCGGCGCAGTGCGATCAGCCGGCGGTGCCAGGCCAGCAGCCGGGCGTGCGGTTCCCGCTCCGGCTCGGACCAGTCCAGGCAGGAACGCCGGCGTGTCGCGGGGTCCTGCGGGTCCGGCAGGTCCTCCTCGGTCCAGCCGTGCGCGATGAACTCCCTGCGCCGTCCGGCACGCACGGCCTCGGCGAGCCCCGGGTCCGTGTGGTCGGTGAAGTACTGCCAGGGGGTAAGCGCACCCCACTCCTCGCCCATGAACAGCATCGGGGTGAAGGGCCCGGTGAGCACCAGTGCGGCGGCGCAGGCGAGCAGCCCGGGGGAGAGGGAGGCGGCGAGCCGGTCGCCGAGTGCCCGGTTGCCGACCTGGTCATGGGTCTGTGCGTAGCCGAGGAAGCGGTGCGCGGGGGCCGTCGTACGGTCCACGGGACGTCCGTGCGTACGGCCCCGGAAGCTGGAGTACGTGCCGTCGTGGAAGAAGACGCGGGTGAGCGTCTTGGCGAGTGCCGCGAACGGATCGCGGGCGAAGTCGGCGTAGTAGCCCTGAGATTCCCCGGTCAGCGCGGTGTGCAGGGCATGGTGGAAGTCGTCGTTCCACTGGGCGTGCAGCCCGAGGCCGCCCTGGTCCCGTGCGACGGTGGTGCGCGGGTCGCAGCGGTCCGACTCGGCGATCAGGAAGAGCGGCCGGCCCAGTGTGTGCGCCAGCTCGTCGACGGCGGCGGACAGCTCCTCCAGGAAGGTGAGTGCCCGGGTGTCGGCGAGGGCGTGGACGGCGTCGAGCCGCAGTCCGTCGAGCCGGTAGTCGCGCAGCCAGGCAAGCGCGCCCGCCAGCAGATACGCCCGTACCTCGTCGGATCCCGGGGCGTCCAGGTTGACCGCGGCACCCCACGGGGTGTGGTGGGTGTCCGTGAAGTAGGGTCCGTAATCGGGCAGGTGGTTGCCGGACGGCCCGAGATGGTTGTGCACGACGTCGAGGACCACACCGAGGCCGTGTGCGTGCGCCGTGTCGACAAAGCGCTTCAGCCCCTCGGGCCCGCCGTAGGGCTCGTGCACGGCCCACGGGGCGACCCCGTCGTACCCCCAGCCGTGGGTTCCCGGGAACGGGCAGACCGGCATCAGCTCCACATGGGTGACTCCCAGCTCGGCGAGGTGCCCGAGCCGGGCCGCGGCGGCGTCGAAGGTGCCCTCGGGCGTGAACGTTCCGATGTGCAGTTCGTAGAGCACCGCGCCCGGCAGCCCGCGCCCGGTCCAGGGGTGCTGCCAAGCGAACGCCTCCTGGTCGACGACGGCACTGAGGCCGTCGGGCCCGTCCGGCTGGCGGCGCGAGCGAGGGTCGGGCAGTACGGGCCCGTCGTCCAGGACGAAGCCGTAGCGCGCCCCGTCCCCGGCCGGAGCCAGGGCGGTCCACCATCCGGGCCGTACCGGATCGTGCTCCATGGTGTACTCCGCACCTTCCAGTTGGAGCACGACCCGGTCTGTCTGCGGTGCCCACACCTCGAACAGCAATGAAGTTCCCCTCGTCGCAAGCGGCCGGCGCCGCCATCAATGGTGCGTCACAAGGCCGTGATCCGCTGCCGAACCGCCGGATGTCCCGTCCTTTTGCTCTTCTGGACACGTTCGGCACCGTGGACCGACAATCACTGCTGTGACGTCCTCCTTTCACTTCCACACGTATCCCGCCCGGCTCTCCGACGCCGAGCGTGACCGGGTGCTCGGGGTGCTCAGGGAGGGCGCGGCCCAGGGAAAGCTCTCGCACGACACGTTCATGCGCCGGATGGAACTGGCGCTGAACGCCCGTAGATCCGACGAACTCGCCGTGCTCACGGCGGACCTGGAGAGCGAAGGCGGTCTGTCGCGTGCGCTGTTCGGCGCGGTGGGCCGGGTGTCCGCCTTCACGGTGCGGCTGCGCCGGGCCTGGCAGACGGAGCGGCTGCCCAAGCTGCTGTTCCCTCTCCCCGGCCCGTATCCGCTGCGCATAGGCCGGGATCCGGCCAACGGGCTGCGGCTCAGTCATGAGACGGTCTCCCGCGTGCACGCCGAGCTGAGCCACCGGAGCGGGACCTGGATCCTGCGGGACCTCGGCTCCACCAACGGCACCTGCGTCAACGGCCGGCGGGTCACCGGAGCGGTCATGGTGCAGGACGGGGACCAGGTCAGCTTCGGCCAGATGAGTTTCCGCCTCGCCGCGCGCTGACAACGGACCACTCCCGGGCCCGTTGTCGGTGACCGGCCCGGCTCGCGTGCCCCGGACTACGCCCGTACGACCCGGCTGAGCAGGGCCACCGGCCGGTCCGCGAACAGCTCGGCCGCGGCCACCGGACCGGGGCCGAACTCCCTGCCCGGCGCCAGCACATCGGCCCACCGGCCCTCGGGCAGCACCAGCTCAGTGGTCCGCCAGCCGCCCGCCTCCTCGAGCCGCAGCGAGAGCCGGGTGACCGCCGTGACGACCGTGCCCGAACGGCAGAAGGCCAGCAGATGCCGGGCCGCCGGGCCCTGGGCGGCAAGGGGAGCGTAGGTACCGGAGGCGCCGAAGACCTCCGGGAGTTCGCGGCGCAGCCGCAGCGCGGCCACGGTGAGGGCCGTCTTCTCGGCGGGCCGTTCCAGCTCGCGCGGATCGAAGCGTGCCGGGCGCCGGTTGTCCGGGTCCACCAGGGCGATGAACTCCCGCTCGGTTCCCTGGTAGAGGTCGGGCACGCCCGGCATGGTCAGCAGCACGATCGTCGCGCCGAGCACATTGGTACGTACGTACGGGTCGAGCTCCCGGTTGAACTCCGCCACGACGCGGCTCGGCGGCCCCTCGGGCCCGGCCGCCGCGAACGAGGCGACGGCCCGCTCGTACACCGGGTCCTGCTCGGTCCAGCTGGTGCGCAGACCGGCCTCACGCTCGGACTTGAGCAGCACGGCGGCCAGCCGCCCGTCGCGCGGGACGTCGAAGCCGATCGCGGTCTGCCAGGCGAGCCAGGCCAGCCGCGGATCGGGCGCGGGCACGGCGGACAGCCGCTCCAGCAGCCCGGCCCACCGCCCGGGGCACTCCGACAGCACGGCGATACGCGCCCGCACGTCCGCGCTGCGCTTGGTGTCGTGCGTGGTCGTCGCACAACCGGTGGCCGGCCAGTCGCGGGCGATCCGGGCGCAGAAGGTGTGGAACTCCTCGGGGCTCACCGCCGGGCTGCCGGGATCGCCGCCCACCTCATTGGCGGAAACCAGCGGAACGTACCGGTAGAAGGCGGTGTCCTCCACCGCTTTCGCGCGCAGCGCCGAGGACGTCTGCGCGAAACGGATCCGGAAGGCGGTGTGGTCGGGGCCGTACCCGGTCCTGCCGAGTGCGATGTCCCGTACGACATCCATGGCGTCCGCCTCCTCCGGCACGGTGAACGCGGCCTTCGCCTCCAGAACCGCCTCCGCGGGCAGCGCCGCCTCGGGGCCGGGCCCGTCCGGGGAGGCCGTGTACGGACGGTAGACGGGGACGCGTACCAGCAGTTCCCGTACGGCCGCGCGCAGCGCCCACGGGGCATGGTCGCGCAGCGCCGGGTCCGCGGCGCAGATCCGGCGCGCGGTGCGGACGAGGAAGGATGTCTCGGCGGCCAGCTCATGGTCCAGCACCCGGTACGCGGCGTGTCGCGCCGTCGCCGTCCAGGAGCCGCCGCGGCCGTCGTCCAGGCCGGTGAAATCCCGGTAGTGGGCAAGGAGTTGCGCGGCGCCGTCCGAATCGGTGAACACGCCGTCGATGTGACGCAGCGCGTCGTAGCCGGTGGTGCCGGCAGCCGTCCAGCCGGGGTGCAGCCGCTCGGGGCCGGTGAGGATCTTCTCGACGACCGTCCAGCGGCCGCCCGTCGCCTCGCTCAGCTGCCGCAGATACGCCTCCGGGTCCGCCAGCCCGTCCGGATGGTCGACGCGCAGCCCCTCCACGACGCCGTCCCGCATCAGTTCCAGCACCTTGCCGTGGGTCGCCGCGAACACCTCGGGGTCCTCCACGCGGAGCCCGATCAGGTCCGAGATGGTGAAGAAACGCCGGTAGTTGAGCTCCGTACGGGCCAGCCGCCACCACGCCAGGCGGTACCACTGGGCCTCCAGCAGCCGGGGCAGCGACAGCCCGGCCGTGCCCTCCCGCAGCGGGAACTCGTGCTCCCCGTACCGCAGGACCTGCCCGTCCACGGTGAGGGTTCCCAGCTCGTCGCCGATCCGCCGGGCGAGGACCGGCAGCAGAACCTTGCCTCCGCCCGCGTCCCAGTCGATGTCGAACCATCGTGCGTACGGCGACCGCGGGCCCTCGCGCAGCACCTCCCACAGCGCGCGGTTGTGCCGGGGCACGGCCGCCATGTGGTTCGGCACGACGTCCAGGACCAGGCCGAGCCCGTGCGACCGGGCCGTGCGGGCCAGCCGCCGCAGTCCCTCCTCGCCGCCCAGCTCGCGCCGCACCGCACTGTGATCGGTGACGTCGTACCCGTGGGTGGACCCCGGTACGGCCTCCAGCACCGGTGACAGATGCAGGTGCGAGACCCCGAGTGCGGCCAGATACGGCACCGCCTCCTCGGCGGCCGGGAAGGGGAAGTCCGGCTGGAGCTGGATCCGGTAGGTGGCGGTGGGTGTCATACGAACGTACGTACCCGCCCGGACGGCTTCTGTTTCATCGGCTTTCGTGGAACGGGCCGTCCGGGGCGGGGCGCTGCTAGTGCTGTGACCGGAAAGGTTCACTGGCTCGCGACCCCCGGCACGGCACTTCGCTGCGTTGTCGAATCGCGCGAGTACGGCCAAGTACGAGCTGCGATCCTCCGCCTTGCGATGCACCGCACCGGACGCCGCGAGCTTCCCGGCAAACCTTTCCGGCCACAGCACTAGGCCGGGCGGCGTAACACGGCCATGCTGCGGCCGATCAGAGTCAGCCGGTCGCCTGCGGCCACCTTGTCGCCCTGGCCCGGTGTCACTCCTTCGGTCAGTGCCGTGTCCACGACGAGCTGCCACTGCTTGCCGTGGTTGACGGGGATCGTGAAGTCCGTGTCCTCGGCGCCGGCGTTGAACATCAGCAGGAACGAGTCGTCGCGGATCCGCTCGCCGCGGGGCCCCGGTTCCGAGATCGCATTGCCGTTGAGGAAGACCGAGAGCGCTCTGGCGTGCGCCGCCTGCCAGTCCCGCTGCGTCATCTCCTCGCCCTCGGGAGTGAACCAGGCGATGTCCGACAGCTCGTCGTACGTGCCCTGCACCGGCCGGCCGTGGAAGAAGCGGCGCCGCCGGAAGACCGGATGGTCGCGGCGCAGCCAGACCATAGTCCGGGTGAAGGCGAGCAGACTGCCCTCCTCCCCCTCGGTGCCCGGCTCCGGCCAGTGCACCCAGGAGATCTCGTTGTCCTGGCAGTAGGCGTTGTTGTTGCCGCGCTGCGTCCGGGCGAATTCGTCGCCGTGGCTGAGCATGGGCACGCCCTGGGACAGCATCAGCGTCGCGATGAAGTTCCGCATCTGGCGCTCGCGCAGATCCAGGATCGCCGGGTCGTCCGTGTCGCCCTCGACGCCGCAGTTCCAGGAGCGGTTGTGGTTCTCGCCGTCGCGGTTGCCCTCGGCGTTGGCCTCGTTGTGTTTCTCGTTGTACGACACGAGGTCGTTCAGGGTGAAACCGTCGTGGCAGGTGGCGAAGTTGATGGAGGCGATCGGCCGCCGTCCGTCGTCCTGGTAGAGGTCGGAGGACCCGGTGAGCCTCGACGCGAACTCCGCCAGTGTGCGCGGCTGACCGCGCCACAGGTCCCGTACGGTGTCCCGGAATTTCCCGTTCCATTCGGTCCACAGCGGCGGGAAGTTCCCCACCTGGTACCCGCCCTCGCCCACGTCCCACGGCTCCGCGATCAGCTTCACCTGGCTGACCACCGGATCCTGCTGCACCAGGTCGAAGAACGACGACAACCGGTCCACCTCATGGAACTGCCGCGCCAGAGTGGCGGCCAGGTCGAAGCGGAAACCGTCCACATGCATCTCGGTCACCCAGTACCGCAGTGAGTCCATGATCAGCTGAAGGACGTGCGGGGAGCGCATCAGCAGTGAGTTGCCGGTGCCCGTCGTGTCCGTGTAGTGGCGCGGATCGTCGGCCAGCCGGTAGTACGAGGCATTGTCCAGGCCGCGGAAGGAGAGTGTGGGCCCCAGATGGTTGCCCTCCGCGGTGTGGTTGTAGACGACATCCAGGATGACCTCGACGCCGGCCTGGTGCAGCGCCCGTACGGCGGACTTGAACTCCAGCACCTGCTGCCCGCGGTCGCCCCAGGAGGCATAGGCGTTGTGCGGAGCGAAGTAGCCGATGGTGTTGTAGCCCCAGTAGTTGGTGAGGCCGGCGTCCGACAGTCGATGGTCGGTGACGAACTGGTGTACGGGCATCAGTTCGATCGCGGTGACGCCCAGTTCGGTCAGATGTCCGATGATCGCGGGGTGTGCGAGTCCCGCGTAGGTGCCGCGCAGTTCGTCCGGCAGGGCCGGATGCAGCATCGTCAGGCCCTTCACATGGGCCTCGTAGATCACCGTGCGGTGGTAGTCGGTGCGGGGCGGGCGGTCGTCGCCCCAGTCGAAATACGGATTGACCACGACCGAGGCCATGGTGTGCGGTGCGGAGTCCATGTCATTGCGCGAATCCGGTCGGCCGAAACGATATCCGTATACCGCTTCGCCCCAGTCCACCTGACCGCTTATCGCGCGGGCGTACGGATCGAGGAGCAGCTTCGCGGAGTTGCAGCGGTGCCCGCGCTCCGGCGCGTAGGGGCCGTGCACCCGGAAGCCGTACCGCTGGCCCGGCATCACACCGTGCAGATAGGCATGGCGTACGAATGCGTCGGTCTCGCGCAGCTCGACCGCGGTCTCCGAGCCGTCCTCGTGCAGAAGGCACAGTTCGATCCGATGGGCGGCCTCGGAGAAGACCGCGAAATTGGTACCGGCGCCGTCGTACGTCGCGCCGAGGGGATACGCCTGTCCCGGCCAGACCTGCATAGACAAGACTCTTCCATTTCTGATGCGGGTACTGCGGGTCACTTCGGCCAGATCTTCCCGAAAAAGCGGGCAACCACCTAGGACTTCGGCCCGTCCTACCGGGTGAGCATGCATATCCGGCAGGGGAGTTGCCCGGCCGAGCAGGGGGACGACGTGCGCGAGAAAGTGCGCCGCCATCTCCGGGAAAGGTGGTGGCGGGTACGGCCATTGCGGTGACGGGGACGGCCCCGGAGCCGTGGCGGACGCCCCCGGCGAGGCGGAGCGCGGCGTCGGCCGGGACCCGCTCACCGACGACGAGCTGGAGCCGGCCGAGCGGCTCGCGCTGACCCCCGGACCGGTTCGAGGGCGGCAGGGACGCCGACGGCGGACGCGGCCCCCAGTGCCCCTCCCGGCAACGTTTGCCCCGTCGCGACGCTCCCCCGGCTACCTCCCCCGGCTACCTCCCCGGCTACCTCCCCCGGCTACCTCCCCCGGCTACCTCCCCCAGCTACCTCCCCCGGCTACCGCTGGGGGTGCCCCCAGGGGTGCCCCCGCGCGCAGGCTCGCTGCGTCGGCCGAAAACCCGAGGAGCGCTGCTCCGAGGGTCTTCGGCCGCCTTGCGATCGCACGCACCGGACGCCGCTCCTCGACGGGCAAACGTTGCCGGTCCCAGCACCTGTCCACCGATCCGGCCGAGCCGGCCTCGGAGGCGGACGCGGCTGCGCCCCCACGCCGCGCCGAGGTCAGGTATGACGACTACCGGACCGGCCGGCTCATCACCAGTACGGGCAACCTCGCCACCGGCAAGGTCGAGGCCACCTCGAGCCGGCGCGGCATCCAGCCGTCGCCGAAGCGCGCGGAGCTGCGTGAGGCCGTGAGCTGATGCCGGCGTCGACTGTGGCCGGGGACGGGCAGCAGCGTCGACAAGTGGGCGAACGGGGAGGCGCTGCGCAATCCGGTCGTCCGGGTCGACATCGGGTTCCCTCACATGGCCCGGGACGAGGACCAGCAGCCCATGCCGGTCCACTGGCAGGAGTGCCGGTTCGCTCCGAGGGACGTAACCGCTATGAATCCGCTCACTCCGGCTGATCTTGACTCTCGGAACGGCAGCCACCAATCGGGTAGTTGAGTGAGGAGCCTGAGCATCCGGCTGCACCGCCACCCTTCGGCGGAGTACCCTTCCTTGATCGTTGATGAGGTTGGGAAGGCGGTGTGCGGGTGAGCTCGGGAGGGCTGGAGCTCCCCCCTGGTGACTCGGATCACGAGGGGGACTCCACGGACGTCCCGCCCGGAGCGGTCTCCCTCGCACGTCCGATGGAGATCGGGGCGGAGCTGGACTGGGGGCCGGACGCCTGGAGCGAGGTGCGTACCCGCGCCCAGCGGGCCGGGCGGGCCTACATCTGGCTGAATCTGGTCGAGCAGCGGCTGCGCGCCGTTGTCGCGGCCGTGCTGCGGCCCGTGTACGAACCGGTGCACGGCGAGGAGTGGGTGGTCGCCGCAGCCGGGCCGGCCGGCCAGGAATGGGTGCAGCGTGCCGCCGCCGTACGGGAAGTCAGCCGCCGCAAGGGCTACTTGCTCGACCCCGCCGACGACAATGTGCTGAGCTTCCTCACCCTTCCGCAGCTGCGTGAGCTGATGGTGCAGCACTGGCCCTGCTTCGAGCCGTACGTCGACGACCGCAGGGAGGTCGAGCTCGCCCTCGACGAGCTGGAGGTCGCCCGCAATGTCGTCTCCCGCAACCGTGCCCTCTCCGAGACCGTCCTGGCCCAGGCCGAGCGGGCGTCGGCGCGACTGCTGGAGATCCTGGGCAGCGGCTCCGCCGTGCCGTCCGCGCACCGGCTGCCCACCGATGCGGTCGAGGATCTCGTCGGCGACCGGTACGCGGACGTCGTCGGCGTCCATCCCGACCGGGTCCGGCTGCAGCGGCATCTGCCCGCCGAGGACCTCTTCGGCGGGGCCCGCAGACTGGACGCGATCGGCATAGGCCTGAACCTGCTGGTCCAGAACTTCTCCGGCCGCAGGCTCGTGCGGCTCGCCGAATCCGGCTGCCGGGTACGGCTGCTCTTCCTCAACCCGGCCAGCAGCGCGGTCAAACGGCGCGAACGCGAACTCGGCCTGAAGAAGGGCGAACTGAGCCGCTCGGTGGAGATGAACATCCTCCATATGCGGCGGGTGCGGGCACGGTTGCGCGACCCCGGCGCCTTCGAGATCCATGTCTTCGACGAGACCCCGCGCTTCACCGCCTATCTGGTGGACGGCGACGGCCCCGACGGCATAGCCGTCGTCCAGTCCTATCTGCGCCGGGCACGCGGCATGGAGGCCCCCGTGCTCGTGCTGCGGGGCGGACGTCATTCCGTGGTCCGCGCGGATCATGACACCGACCATGGGCTTTTCGGGACATACCGAGAGGAATTCGAGTCCGTGTGGACGGACTCCCGCCCGGTCTCCTGAGCCCGTTGTCAGTGCCGCGTGCGAAGGTGGTCGTCAACCGGGGGAACGCACCATGAAGGGGAGGCACGATGACCTGGCACCGGGAGACACTGGTCGGCTTCGACCCGGAGACGACCGGCACCGATCCGCGCGAGGCACGGATCGTGACGGCCGCGGTCGTCGAGACGAAGGAGGGGGAGCAGCGGGGGCGCCGCGAATGGCTGGCCGACCCGGGCGTCCCCATCCCCGAGGAGGCCACCGCGATACACGGCATCACCGGTGAAAGGGCGGCGGCCGAAGGCCGGCTCGCCCGGGACGTCGTCGACGAGACAGCCCGGACGCTCACCGAATTCTGGACGCCGGGTGTGCCCGTCGTGGCGTACAACGCTGCCTTTTATCCACGCACGCCAGACACGTCTCAGGTGTCTCATGGCGAAGCGCGGCTCCGGCAGGCAGCCCACGCCGGAATGAGGGCCGCGTGATGAGCTGGATCAGTGGGCCGTTGGTGGCCTTTGACCTGGAGACCACGGGTACCGACGTCGAGACCGACCGCATTGTGACGGCGGCGGTCGTGTGCCTGGATTCGGCCGGGGCCGTCTCGGCCGAGCGGACCTGGTTGCTGAATCCCGGGGTAGACATACCCGAGCAGGCGTCGGCGATCCATGGCGTCTCGACGGAACATGCCCGCGAGCACGGGGTGCCGGCTGCTTCAGCCATCGAGGAGATCGTGCAGGCCGTCGCCGAGGGGCTGCGCTCGGGGACGCCTCTGGTGGTGATGAACGCACGCTACGACCTGTCGCTGCTGGACCGTGAGTGTCGGCGCTACGAGATCGAGTCGATCAGCGAGCGGCTGGGAAGTGTGCCTTCGCCCGTTATCGATCCGCTGGTGATCGACAAGCACATCGACAAGTACCGGAAGGGCAAACGGGCCCTCCATGCGTTGTGTGCTCACTATGGGGTGTCGCTCGATGACGCGCACAATGCGAGGGCCGATGCCGTGGCCGCCGCCCGCGTGGTGCGACGCATGGGTGAGAAGCACCAGCCCGTCGGCCTGATGCCGTTGGCGGATCTGCATGACCTTCAGGTGCGCGCGGCGGCTGAACAGTCGGTCTCTTTGCAGGCCTATCTGCGGCGAACCGCGGATCCGACGGCAGTCGTCGAGCCGGCCTGGCCGCTCATTCCCCGGAGGCGATAACCGCGCTGGTCAGCATTCTCCCCGGCGCGCCTGCAGGTGGGAGAGGGTGATCCGACGCCGTGGAAGGTCGACGTCCAGAATCTTCACCGTGAGGCTGTCTCCGACCTGAACAACATCCTCGGGCCGGTCCACCTGTCCTTCGGCCAACTCGGTGAGGTGCACCAAGCCTTCGAGGCCGTCCTCTCTGTCTTCGATACGGACGAAGGCGCCGAACGGTACGATTTTGGTCACGACGCCGTTCGTGATCTGGCCGACCTGCTGTATGAATTGCGGCATCGGGTCCTCTTGCAATGCCTTCAGGGACAGCGGCACACGCTCGCGCACCAGGTCGACGTCGAGGATCTCGGCCGAGATCTCCTGGCCGACGGCGACGACGTCGGAGGGGTGATCGAAACGGCGCCAGGACAGCTCGGGAACGTTGATCACCGCGGTAAAGCCGCCGATGTCCACAAAGGTCACGCCGAAGCTGGCGATCTCTGTGACCGTGCCCGTGCAGATCTGCCCACGGTGGAGAGTCTTCAGCGTGATCTTGCGAGGAACCCCGGGCGTTCACGCCCGGGAGGAATCGCATCCTTGCGACTGCGGCGCGGAGCGCCGCAGTGTCGCTGCAGGGTTTCGGCCGCGGAGCGGCCGGGTGCCTGCCCCGAATTCGGCGCAGGCGTCCCGCATGGTCTCGTCGCAGCGCGTGAGGATCTCGTCCGTGAAGACGCCGCGTGGGTACTTCGGGGTGAGGGCCGAGTGCGCATGCCGGGTGTATGCGATGCTTCGTCCCTGATGGGGCGGAGTTTCCCATTTCGGTGACGCAGGTCAGTGCTGGGCGCTAGCCTGGCCGGGTGAAGCTGGTGGTGCAGGTGAAGCTGCTGCCAACGCCGCTGCAGGCGACGGCCCTTGAGGCGACCCTGCGCGCCTGCAACGAGGCGGCGACCTGGGCCAGCGAGGTCGCGTTCGACAAAGACGTGAAGAAGAACTTCGCGCTGCGCGAGCACACCTACGGCGAGATCAAGGCCCGGTGGAATCTGGGTGCGCAGGCCGCGCAGCACGTGATCAAGAAGACGTGCGACGCATACGCGGTGCTGAAAGCGAACCTGAAGGCCGGAAACCTGGGCAGGCCCGGATCGAAGCGTTACCGGAAGGCCACCGGCGAGCCGATCGTTTTCCGGCCGGAGGGTGCGCAGCCGTACGACGACCGGATGCTGTCCTGGCAGATCGCCGGGCGGCGGGTCTCGATCTGGACCGTGACGGGCCGGATGAAGGACGTGGCGTTCACCGCCGGCCCGGAGCAGCTGGTCACGTTGGCCCTGTACCGCAGGGGTGAGTCCGATCTTGTCTGCCGGGACGGCATGTGGTTCCTCAACGCCACGTGCGAGGTCCCCGAACCGTCGCCGAACAGCGATCCGGTGGACTTCCTCGGCATCGACCTGGGCATCGTGAACATCGCCACCACCAGTGACGGCGAGATCATGGCCGGGCGCGAGCTGAACCGTGTCCGGGTCCGGGAGCGGAAGCTGCGGGCCAAGCTGCAGAAGAAGAACACCCCGTCCGCGAAACGGCGGCTGAAGAAGCGCGGGCGCAAGGAGGCGCGGCGGGCGAAGGACATCAACCACAAGATCGCGAAACATGTGGTGGCCGAGGCGGAACGCACCGGTCGCGGGATCGCCCTGGAGGACCTGACGGGCATCCGCGAGCGGGTACGGCTTCGCAAGCCCCAACGGGCCACCCTCCACAGCTGGTCGTTCGCCCAGCTGGGAGCGTTCATCGCGTACAAGGCCCGCCGGGCGGGGGTGCCGGTGGTGCATGTCGATCCGGCGTACACCTCGCGCACCTGCGCGGAATGCGGGCACATCGACAAGGCGAACCGGGTCTCCCAGGCCTGGTTCGCATGCCGGAACTGCGGATTCGTTGATCACGCAGACCGGAACAGCTCCCGCAACATCCGCGCCCGCGCGTGGGAGTTGTGGCGACGCGGGGCCCAGTCAACGGCCCCCGCCCCACCACCGCGCCAGCGGGGAGGGGCCGGACGCAAACACAGCATCACCGCCAGTGACGCCCGTTGTGCAAGCCCGTCGGCTTTAGCGACGGGTAGTTGACAAAGGCCCAGTCCCGGTCACTCGGCGTCGGCTCGGTCCTCCACCGCGCGCGCAGGACACCGTCGCTGTCGGGCAGGACCGCGGTGAACAGTGGGTCGCGTTCGTTGAGGGCCAAGGGCAGGGCCTTGGCGGCACGGGCGCCGGCCACCTGCGCGGCCAGTTCCCGGTACTCGGACTCGTCGGCCATCGTGCTGGAGACAGCCCCGTTCTCGTCTTCCCATACGAATTCCACCGGACCCTCGTCGGGAAGCGAGGCGAGGACCGCGTCGACATCGGTGGACAGGTCAGGCCACACGGTCAACTGGGCACGAGGGGTGAGTCGGGCGCGTACCGCATCGAGGGTGTCTTCGGTGAGGCGGTGCCAGCGGGAGGCATTGCGGAGGTACCCCTCCTCCAATAGCGCTGCGTGCCGCATGGCGACGGACCAGCGCAGACGGGCCCAGAAGTCCTCGTCGGCGGGACGCTGCACGCCGGGCTCGTCGAAGTCCGCGTCGTAGGGCGAGGCGTCCAGCTGCTCCGGGAAGAGACCAAGAGCCCGGCGGCGGCGCTCGCGGCGGCCGTCACTGCTGGCCGGCGGGGTGGTCCGGGTGCTCAGCGCGGTCGTTCTGCGTGCCGCATCAGGCCGAATCGATCAGTGGACCCCGCCTGGCCCTTGCGGGACCTGACGGTGTCGCCGGCCTGACCTCCCTTGGACCTCCGGCGCGCCGTCAGAAGGCGTACCAGCGGACCTCGGGGTCGCCGTCGCGCAGGGAGGCGACCCGGCGGCGGAATTCCGCCAGGGCCTCGGGGTTGGCCGGGGCGTGCTGGGCGACCCAGGCGCAGCTGGCCGTCTCGCGGGCGCCGCGCAGGACCGCACAGCCGTCCCAGTCGCGTACGTCCCAGCCGTAGGCGGCCGTGAAGGCGTCGTACGCGTCCGGAACGAGGCCGTAGCGGTCCCGGGACAGGGCCATGACCACCAGATCGTGCTCCCGGAAATCGAGGGAGAAGGTCTCCAGGTCGACCAGGACGGGCCCGTCCGGGCCGACCTGGACATTGCGGGTCAGCGCGTCCCCGTGAATCGGCCCCGCCGGCAGATACGGCGTCAGCGCGGCCGCCGCCGCGGCGAAGCCGTCCCGGCGCTCACGCAGATACGCGGCGTCGGCCGGATCGATGGCGTCGCCCGCGAGGCGCAGCCAGCGCTCCACGCCGTCGAGCAGTTCCCTGCGGGGGAGGGGGAAGGAGGGAGCCGGGAGGGTGTGAACCTGCCGCAGCAGTCCGGCCAGATCGCGGGGCTCCGCGGGACGTACCGCCTCGGGCAGCCGGTGCCACACGGTCACCGGGTGCCCCTCCACCAGGCGCGGCTCGGTCTCGGCGGCCCGTACCGCCGGGATGCCCGACTCGGCGAGCCAGCCCGCGACGGCCACTTCACGTGCGGTCCGCTCCAGCAGCGTCGCGTCGCGGCCGACCTTGACGACGACATCGCCGACGGCGAACACGGCGTTCTCGCCGAGGGCGAGCAGTTCCGCGCCCCGGCCCAGCCCTGCCGCGGCCAGTATCCGGCGTGCCGTCGCCTCGTTCATGGGTGTCTCCCGCTGATCGTTGCCTTTTGTCTTCGGCCCAGTCTGCGGGCTGACCCGGCCGCACCGGAAATCCATCAGCGGATGGCCCGGACCCCGGCCAGTGCGCCGCCGCCGGTGTGGACACCGCCGCGTGGCTTGGGATCGGTGAAGGGGGGTGCGTCCTGTCGGCAGGTGGCGCCGACCGGGGGGAGGAGGCCGTCGACGATGTAGCGGCTCTCGTACTCGTTGACGCAGCGGCTCGGGTTCAGCAGCGCCGTGTGTCCGTAGCCGTCGAGCGTGAGCAGGCGGGCACGGGCGAGCAGGCGGGCCATGGCCTGTGCCCCTCGGTAGGGGGTGGCGGGGTCGTGGGTGGTGTTGACCACGACGACGGGGTGCGCCGTGGGGCGGTTCCACGGGCCCGTGTAGGCGTCGGCGGCTCTGGCCGGCCAGGTGGCACACGGCTCCGTGAGCCATGTCCAGTAGCGTCCGAGGTCACCGGCCCGGGCGACGCTGAACCGCTCCTGCTGCTCGTAGCTGCGCGGGTCGCGGGGATTGGGGCTCTCCGCGCAGAGCACCGCGTATTTCTGCTCGAACCCCGGATAGGCGGCATGGCCGACAGGCGGTGCCGGTTGCGCAGGGGAGTTCCGTTGCCACAGGTCCTGCAAGATCTTGGCGAGGTTGCTCCACTCCGTCTGGAAGTAGAGGCTGTTGACCAGGGCGCTGATGGTCGTGCTGTAGGTCCAGGTGTCGTCCTGCTGCTTCTGGAGGCGCCCCAGGAGCTGGTCGAATTTGGTGAGGGTCGCCTCCGGCGTGCCTGCGGAGAAGGGGCAGCGGGCGGCTGTGGCGCGCCCGCACAGGGTGAGGTACTGCTTCAGTGTCGCGGCCGAGGCCAGGTCGGTGCCGAGTCGAAGGAACGTGCCCAGGCGGGGTTCGCTCCTGGAGCCGTTGTCCACCCAGGCCCGGGGGTCGACGTTGCCGTCCAGGACCATGGCCCGGACCTTGTCGGGGAAGAGGTTGGCGTAGGTGGCGCCCAGGTATGTCCCGTAGGAGGCCCCGAGGTAGCTGAGCTGCCGGTCGCCCACGGCCTGCCGGAGCAGGTCCAGGTCACGGGCCGTGTCGGCGGTGGAGACATGTCTCAGCAGCTCGGGATCACGCTGCTCGCAGCGCCGGCTCAGCTCGGTGTGCGCCTCGGTCCAGGTCTGTCTCTCCTCGTCCCCGACCGGGAATCCGTCGGGGATCCGATCCAGCCACGCAAGGGCTTCCTTCGGGCTGCCGAAGCAGCGCACGGCGGTGCTCTCACCCACCCCGCGCGGGTCCCAGCTGACGATGTCGAAGCGCTTCCGCACCTCGGGAGGGAACTGCTCGTACCACACCGGCAGCGCCTTCGTCCCGGGCCCGCCGGGGCCGCCGGGGTTGAAGAACAGCGTGCCGATGCGCCGTCCGGGGCCTGTCGCCTTCCGCCTGACGACCGCCAGCTCGATCGTGCGTCCCCGGGGATCGCGGTGGTCCAGCGGGACCTTCGCGGTGGCGCAGTCGAAGCCGCCGGCCTCACGGCAGGAGCTCCACTGCAAGGCAGGCGCCGAGGCAGGCGGGGGCTTCCCCTCGGCCGGTGCGAGGCCCGGCGTGGTGAACAGCGTCGTGCAGATCACCGTCGCGACGGTGGCCGCGGCGTGACGCCCGCGGCCCACTATGGATTCTGGTATGTGCATGTTCGTCCTTCGGCCGGCGTAATTCCGGGCGTCCCTCTGCCGTCAAGGGCATCCGCCCCGATACCACTGCGGCCCGGCCGGTCGTGCAACCGACGGGCGGCCGAATGGCGGTACGGCGAAGGGTCCGTGAGCGATGCTCACGGACCCTTCGTACGGACCGGGACCCGTCAGACCCGGACCCTCTCCGGCTCGTCGTCGTCCTGCCGGACCGACACCTGCCGGTCCTGGAGGGCCGCCGGGCCGGTCTCGTCGTGGGTCATGTCGGGCAGCCACCGCAGCCACTTCGGCAGATACCAGTTGCGCTCCCCGAGCAGCGCCATGACCGCCGGCAGCAGTACGCCCCGGATGACCGTCGCGTCGATCAGCACCGCGGCCGCGAGCCCCACGCCCATTTGCTTCATGGTCTGCATGGAGAGCGTGCCGAAGATGGCGAACACCGCGACCATGATGACGGCCGCGCTCGTCACCACACCCGCCGTCGTCACCACACCGTGGGTGATGGCGTCACGCGTGTCGCGGCCCTTGAGCCTGGCCTCGCGGATCCGGGACACCACGAACACGTGGTAGTCCATCGAGAGTCCGAAGAGGATCACGAAGAGGAACAGCGGCAGCCAGGAGACGATCGCTCCGACGCCCTCCGTGCCGACCAGTGAAGCACCCCAGCCGTGCTGGAAGACGGCGGTCAGGATGCCGTACGCCGCGCCCACCGACAGCAGATTGAGCACGATCGAGGTGATTGCGATGGTCAGCGACCGGAACGAGAGGAGCATCAGCACGAAGGCGAAGATGATGACGAAGGCGAACACCGGGGTCACCGAGCCCACGATCTTGTCGTTGAAGTCCTTCGACCCGGCGACCTGGCCGCTGACCGGAGCCTCGATGCCGTCGAGCTTGCCGAAGGTGGCCGGCCGCACCTCGTCGCGCAGCAGGTCGAGGCTCTTCTCGGCCTTCGCCATGTCGGAGCCGCCCACCAGCGGGACGTCGATGACAGCGATGTTCTCCTCGGGATGGGTGACCACCTCCACCGGCCCCTCGGAGGCGCCGGAACTGATCGCCTGCGCCCGGAAGTCGGCGATGGCCTGGCGCACCGGCGGCGCGCTGATGTCCTCGGCCTTGACGACGACCCGGGCCGGGTCGGTTCCGCCGGGGAAGGCCTTGTTGATCCGCTCGTAGGTCCGGACGATCGGAAGCGAGTCGCCGAACTCCTGGTCCAGCGTGAGCTGCTGGGTGTGCATACCCACGGCCGGCAGCGCGATGGCCACCAGCGCGCCCGCGGCCACCGCCAGGGACACCTTGGGCCGGCGCAGCACGCCGCCGAGCACCGCACGCCACACCCGGCTCTCGCCGCTGCCGTTCGACCGCTTGACGCGGTTCAGGAACGGCACCCGGCCCTTCTCGACCCGCTCGCCCAGCAGCGACATCAGCGCGGGCAGCACGGTCACCGAACCGACCATGGCGACCGCCACGACGATCAGCGCGGCCAGGCCCATCGACTGGAACTCGGCGATGCCGGTGAACAGCATGCCCGCCATCGCCACGCACACGGTCACACCGGAGACGACGATCGACCGGCCGCTCGTGGCTGCCGCGATCATCAGCGCGGTCTGTGCGTCACGGCCAGCCGCGCGCTCCTCGCGTTCGCGCCGCAGGTAGAACAGGCAGTAGTCGACGCCGACGGCCAGACCCACCAGCAGCATCACGGAGTTCGCGCTTTCGCCCATGGGCTGGAAGTGGCTGGCGACGGCCATCAGACCGGTTGTGGCCATGATCGCGGAGATCGCCAGCAGCACCGGCAGCAGCGCGGCCACCAGGGCGCCGAAGGCGATCAGCAGAATGCCCAGCGCGACCGGCACCGCGGAGAACTCCGCCTGTTTGAAGTCGTCACCGAAGGCGTCCTTGAAGGTCTTGTTCATGCTGGCGCCGCCGAGCTCCTCGATCACCAGCCCCTGGTGCTCGCTCTGCGCCTTCTCCACGGCCTTGAGCACCGGCTCGATCCGCTTGTGCGCGGTCTCCGGGTCGCCGCGCACATTGAACTGGATCAGAGCGCTGCGACCGTCCTTCGACACCGTCCCGGTCTCGTACGGCGACGTCACATCCGACACCTCGCCGGTGCTCTGGACTGCCTTCATGACCGCGTCGACGGCCGAACGGAACTCCGGGGCGGTCGCCTTCGTTTCAGTGTCGGTGGCCTGGACGAGCACGGTCTCGCCGGCGGGTTCCTCAAGCCCCGCGTCCTCGATGATCTGGTGGGCCCGGCTCACTTCGCCGGGCATCTGCTGGCTCTGCTTGACCTCGACCTGGCCGACGGCCGAGCCGATGCCCATGGCGAGCACGACGAACAGCACCCAGATGCCGACCGCCGCCCAGCGGTGCCGGGCGCTCCAGCCGCCCGCCCGCGCGGCTATCCCGCGCACCCTTGTCTCCCCTTGCCGCATGACGGCTGTCCCCTCGTGAGCACCGGCGGCCCCGCGCCGCCGTCCGGTACGAAGCTAGGGGCGGGTGCCCTCCCCGATCGTCCTGCTGTCCGGTGATCCGACGGGGGACCGGTCTCCTCCTCCAGGAGTGGTGGGCCTCCTTGCGAGGTAGGACTCAAGCCCCTTACATCTAAACCGGCTTACGCTGTTTTGTTGGATGACTCACAGGCGTCCGCAAGGCTTGATAAGGGCGCGTCGATCCGGCAGGGTTTCGTGCCGGTCCCCGGACGTCTCCCCGTTCCGGAGGCAAAACACCCCGCCACCACCGACCGGCGGCCGCCGTGCCGTCCCCCCACGCGGCGCGGCGGCCGCCCCTTAGGGTGGTCCCCCATGACGACGACGTACGCGGCGCTGTTGCGTGGCATCAACGTGGGTGGCAACAAGAAGGTCCCGATGGCCGAACTCAGGGCTCTCCTGGAGGAATTGGGGCACCAGAACGTCTGTACGTATCTGAACAGCGGAAACGCCGTGTTCACCAGCGAGTCGTCCGACGAGGACGCGCTCGCCGCCGAACTGGAGCGTGCCATCGAGAAGCATTTCGGCTTCCCCGTCCCCGTCATGGTGCGGGACGGCGGCTGTCTCAAGGCCGTGGCGGAGGCATGCCCGTTCCCGGCCGCCGAACTCCAGGCCAGGCAGCTCCATGTCACTTTCTTCTCGCAGCAGCCCGGCCCGGAGCGCTTCGCTTCGCTCGATACCGGGACGTATCTGCCGGAGGAATTCCGCCTCGGCGACCGCGCGCTGTATCTGTACGCCCCGGAGGGTCTGGGCAAGTCCAAGCTGGGCGAGGTACTCCACCGCCCGTCCCTGCTCAAGGGCATCCAGGCCACCAGCCGTAACTGGAACACCGTCACCGCACTCGTGGAGATGACCTCGGTGGCCGGCTGAACAGCCTCCCAAGTGGCCCAGCCGATGTGGCGCCGAATGGCCCGCAGCAGGGGTACAAGCCATGAGTAGCGTCGTTGCCATGACCACCGAAGCAGCCAAGCCCGTCGTCGACTTCTACTTCGACCCCGCCTGCCCCTTCGCCTGGATCACCTCCCGCTGGATGCTGGAGGTGGAGCGGGAACGCGACATCGATCTCCGCTTCCGGGTGATGAGCCTCTACCTGCACAACATCGGCAACGACCTGCCCGACTGGTACCGGGAACTGGTCGACAGGTCCATGGGCCCGGTGCGAGTGGCGACGGCCGCCGCGGAACAGCACGGCGACGCCGTGCTGCGTGACCTCTACACCGCCTTCGGCACCCGCATCCACGAGGAGAAGAACAAGGACTTCGACGAGGTGATCGCCCAGTCCCTCGCCGAACTGGGCCTGCCGGCCGGGCTTGCCGCCGCCGCCCACGACCCCGCGCACGACGAAGCGGTGCGCCGCAGCCACGACGCGGGCAAGGACCCCGAGGCGGACGCCTACGTCGGCACCCCGACCATCCACCTCGACGGCACCGTCTGGTTCGGCCCGGTCCTGCGCGCCGTTCCGCGCGGCGCGGAGGCAGCCCGGCTGTTCGACAGCTTCCGGGTCCTCGCGGGCCACCCCGACCTGTTCGAGGTCAAGCGGACCCGCACCGGAGGCCTCGACTTCAGCTGACCGCCTCCTCGGCTGAACTGGGCGCGCTGCTGCCGGTGGTGCAGCGCCTGTATCGCCGTCGTCCGGGCCTATTGCTGAGGGACCGAGACACGTGACGTGTGATGCGGGTGGCTGAAGCCGGTCAGGCGGCCGGCGCGCACGCCGCGTCGTAGCGCTCCAGCAGCAGCCGGGCCAGTTCGGGGGAGGGGCCGAGGACACCGGCCAGGACATCGGCGCCCGCCGCGCGGGCACCCGCCGCGATACGGTCCGGCAGCCGGCCGGGTGCGATGACGTACGGGGCGACCGCCACGCGGCGCGCCCCGGCCGCGCGCAGTTCCCGTACCGCGTCCTCGGTACGGGGAAGGGATGCGGAGGCGAACGCAGGCCGCACGGCGCACCAACCGGTGTTCCGCAGCTCCCGCGCGATTTCAGCGATCACTGCGATCGCCTCCGGGTCCGAAGAGCCCGCCGAGGCCAGGACGACCCCGGTGGTGGGCTTGTCACCGGGCGTCAGCCCGGCCTCGTACAGCCGCCGTTCCAGTGCGTCGAGCAGCAGTGGGGACGGACCGAGCACCTCGGCCCGGCTGATCCGCAGCCGCGGGTGCCTGGTCCGCGCCTCGCGCAGGACGGACGGGATGTCGGCCTTGGCGTGGAAGGCCCGGGTCAGCAGCAGCGGCAGCGCCACCACGTCCCGTGTCCCGTCCGCCGCGAGCCGCTCCAGCACACGCGGCACGGCCGGTGCGTCGAAGTCCAGGAAGCCGGTCTCCACGCGCAGGTCCGGCCTCCCCCGAGGTCTCGGCTCCTCCCCCAAGCTCTCGGCTCCTCCCCCAAGCTCTCGGCTTCTCCCCCAAGCTCTCGGCTCCTCCCCCGAGCTCTCGGCTTCTCCCCCAAGCTCTCGGCTTCTCCCCCAAGCTCTCGGCTTCGCTCGAGCAGGGGGGACCCCCATGAGCAGGGGGGACCCCCACGAGCAGGGGGACCCCCACGAGCAGGGGGACCCCCACGAGCAGGGGGACCCCCATGAGCAGGGGGGACCCCCATGACCAGGGGGGACCCCCATCGACCGTACCCGCCGCACCAGGGCGTGCACGGTCGCGGCATGCCGCGGATCGCGGCTGCCATGGGCGATGACCAGCAGCACAGGGCGGTGCGACACGGCTGTCAGCCCTTGACGAGGAGGCCGCGGCTGCGCAGCACCCAGCGCTCCAGCGGGCTGAAGATCAGCAGATCGACGGCGATGCCGACGACGAGGATCAGGATGATCGCGAGGAACACACCGGGCATGTCCGCGTTGTTGCGTCCGTTCTCCAGCAGCCGGCCGAGACCCAGGCCCAGTTCGGGCGAGGAGGCGATGATCTCGGCGGCCATCAGCGACCGCCAGGAGAAGGCCCAGCCCTGCTTGAGGCCCGCCACATAGCCGGGCAGCGCGGCCGGCAGCACGATGTGCCAGGTGCCCTTGAGGCCGGTGGCACCGAGGGTGCGGCCGGCCCGCAGGAACAACGGCGGCACCTGGTCGACACCGGACACCAGACCGTTGGCGATCGAGGGGACCGCACCCAGCAGGATCACCGTGAACATCATCGAGTCGTCGAGGCCCAGCCAGATGACCGCGGGCGGCACCCAGGCCACCGACGGCAGCGACTGCAGACCGGACAGCACCGGGCCGATCGCCGCGCGGACGAACTTCACCCGTGCCACCAGAAGGCCGAGCGGCGTGCCGATGGCGAGGGCGAGCAGAAACCCGAGCAGACCGCGCGACACGCTGGTCCAGACGACATCGAGCAGCGTGCCCTGCAGCCACATGCCGGTCACGCTGTCCCACACCGCGGACGGCGCGGGCAGCTTGTAGTCCTCGGTGACCTGCGCCCACACCAGGGACTGCCAGACCAGCAGCACCAGGCCGACGGCCAGCAGCGGCGGCAGCACCTTCCGGACCAGCAGCTGACGCACCGGAGTGCGGCGCACCTGCACCGTCTCCAGGGCGTCGAGACCGGCCTCCAGTCCCGCCAGGTCGTGGGTCGCCGCGACGGCGTCGCGCGCGTCCTTCGGTGTGGTCTCAGTGCCGGCCATGACGGCGGATCTCCCCACGCAGTTCTTCAGTGATCTCGACGGACAGCTCCGCCACGGCGGCGTCCTCGATGCGGCGCGGCTGCGGGATGTCCACCGTCCAGTCGCGGGCGATACGGCCCGGGCGGGAGGACAGCAGCACCACGCGCTGCGCCAGCCGCACGGCCTCGCGCACGTTGTGGGTGACGAAGAGGACCGAGAGGTTCGTCTCGCGCCAGATCCGGGTCAGCTCGTCGTGCAGCACGTCACGCGTGATCGCGTCGAGCGCCGCGAACGGCTCGTCCATCAGCAGCAGCCGGCTGTTCTGCGCGATCGCACGGGCCATCGCCACGCGCTGCCGCATACCGCCGGACAGTTCGTGCACCCGCTTGCCGTACGCGCCGCCCAGCCGGACGAGTTCCAGCAGCCGCTCGGTCTCCCCACGACGCTCCGACTTCGGCACCCCGCGCAGCTTCAGAGCGAGTTCGATGTTCTTGCCCGCGGTCAGCCACGGGAACAGGGCGTGCTCCTGGAACATCAGGGCGGGCCGCCCGCCGGGGGTCTCGATGGACCCCGCGGTCGGGCGGTCCAGCCCGGCGACCAGATTGAGCAGCGTCGACTTGCCGCACCCGGAGGCCCCCAGGAGGGTGACGAACTCGCCCGGTGCGACATCGAGACTGATGTCGTCCAGCACAAGCTGCTGCCCGGCGGGCCCGCCGAAGGACTTCGAGACATGCTCGATCCGGGCAGCGGGCATCACCGCCGTGTCCTCCGCACGGTCCTCGGTCCTGGTGATGGCAGTGGTCATGGTCGTCACCTCCTGGATGGGAGTCCCTCCCGCGCGGAGCGGCGGGGGAGTCCGTTTGCGGGTGGTTACTTGACGCCGAGACCGGCGTCGGCGACCTCGGGTTTGCCCTCGGCCTTCAGAACCTTGTTCAGCGGCTTCAGGTCGTAGATGCCGTTCAGGTCGGGCTTCTCCAGCAGGCCGGCCTCGACCGCGTGGTCGGCCTCCGTCCGGAGTGTGGCGGCCAGCGGGTCGTCGGTGAACTGGACGGACGTCCACGCCGGATCGATCACCTCGGCGGGCAGGGACTTGCCGCTGAGCTTCTCCAGCGCCGCGTTCGCGGAGGCCTTGGCCTCGTCCGGGTCGGCGGCGATCCACGCGTTGGTCTTCACCGAACCGCGCAGCACCGCCTCGACGACGTCCTCGTGCTCCTTGAGGAACTTCTGGGACACGATGATGTTCGTGATCACGAACTTCTTGTCCGGCCACAGCGTGGACTCGTCGAGCAGCACCTTGGCACCGCTCGCGACCAGCTTGGAAGCGGTCGGCTCCGGCACCCAGGCGCCGTCGATGTCGCCCGACTTGTAGGCGTCCGGGGTGACCTTGTTGTCCGTACGGATCACGGAGACGTCACCCTTGCCGCTCTCGGCGTCGACCTTCCAGCCCTTCTCGGCGACCCAGTTGAGGAAGGCGACGTCCTGGGTGTTGCCCAGCTGCGGGGTGGCGATCTTCTTGCCTTTGACGTCGTCCAGGGTCTTGATCTTCTCGGGGTTGACGACCAGCTTCACGCCGCCGGAGGCGGCACCGCCGATGATCCGCAGGTTCTGGCCCTTGGACTTGACGTAGCCGTTGACCGAGGGGGAGGGGCCGATGAAACCGATGTCGATCGAACCGGAGTTGAGCGCCTCGATCTCGGACGGGCCGGCGTTGAAGGTGGCCGACCGGAGCTCGGTGCCTCCGAGTTCCTTCTGGAAGATGCCTTCCTGGTCACCTACCAGGGCAGTGGCATGGGTGAGGTTCGGGAAGTAGCCGATCTTCACGACGTCTGCCGAGAGCTTCTTGGCGTCGGCGGCGACATCGGCCTTCTTGCCGTCGTCCTTGGCCTGGGAGCCGTAGCCGCAGGCGGCGAGCACCACGGCGAGCAGCGGCAGGGCGGCGGCAGCGGCGACGCCGCGGCGCAAAGTGACGGGGGCACCCCCGGTCGAGCGAAGCCGAGACTGGGGGAGGGTACGCGTGGCAGGCACGGGAGGGTGTCCTCTCGTCGGCCCGGTGCTCACGTCCCGTCGTTGCTCCGGGACGCGGCCGGGGGATCGGCGTGTCTTCGTCGGTACGGCTGGTGCATGGGGGTCCCCCCACCCCGGCGCAGCCGGGAGTGGGGGAGGGTGCGAGGCATGCGCGCGTACGTCATCGCGCACATCGGCCGACACCTCCCGTGCCGCTGCCGAGGACGCCGCTGCCGACGCGGCCGCCCTCCTTCGCGAAGGTCGAGTAGAAGCAGGTCATCAGAAATCCCACCCGTCGCCGTGGGCCGCGCCCTCGGCAGAGGCGTTCCTGGCGAACGCCTCGCCTGCCATACCGGCGGTGAGGGTGGTGCCGTCCGCGGGATCGATCAGCAGGAAGGAACCGGTCTGCCGGGACACCGCGTACGGGTCGAGCGGCAGCGGCTCGGAGATGCGCAGCACCACCGTGCCGATGTCGTTGACGCCCAGTTCCTCGGGGAGGTCCTGGTGCGCCAGGTCGTGCGTGAGGTCGATCCTGTACGGGAGCGCCTTCACGATCGCCTTGACGGTGCGGGTGGTGTGTTTGAGCAGCACCCGGTCGCCGACCTTGAGCGGACGTTCGTGCAGGTGGCAGATGGTGGCTTCGACGTCCTGGGTGGTCGTCGGGGCGGCGGCCGTGGGGGTGATCAGGTCGCCGCGGGAGATGTCGACGTCGTCGGCCAGCAGCAGGGTCACCGACTGCGGGGCCCAGGCCACGTCCATGGCCCGGCCGAGTGCGTCGATGCCGGTGATGGTGGAGGTCAGGCCCGAGGGCAGGACGGTCACCGGGTCGCCGACGCGGAGCACGCCGGAGGCGATCTGGCCGGCGTAGCCGCGGTAGTCGGGGTGTGCGGCGGTCTGCGGGCGGATGACGTACTGGACCGGGAAGCGGGCCGGGGCGTCGGAGGGGTCCGTGCCGACGGGCACGGTCTCCAGGTGTTCCAGCACGGTGGGGCCGCCGTACCAGTCCATGTGGGCGGAGGGCTCCACCACGTTGTCGCCGTTCAGCGCGGAGATCGGGATCGCAGTGACCTCCGGCAAGCCGAGTTGGGTGGCGTAGGCGGTGAACTCCTCGGCGATGCGCGCGAAGACGGGCTCGGCGTGGTCGACGAGGTCCATCTTGTTGACGGCCAGCACGATGTGCGGGACGCGCAGGAGGGCGGCGACGGCGGCGTGGCGGCGGGTCTGTTCGACGACGCCGTTGCGGGCGTCGACCAGGATGATGGTCAGTTCGGCGGTGGAGGCGCCGGTGACCATGTTGCGGGTGTACTGCACATGCCCGGGGGTGTCGGCCAGGATGAACCGGCGCCGGGGCGTGGCGAAGTAGCGGTAGGCGACATCGATGGTGATGCCCTGTTCCCGTTCGGCGCGCAGTCCGTCGGTGAGCAGTGCCAGGTCCGGGGCCTGCTGGCCCCGGTTGCGGGATGCCGTCTCCACGGCCTCCAGCTGGTCGGCCAGGACGGACTTCGAATCGTGCAGCAGCCGCCCGACCAGGGTGGACTTGCCGTCGTCGACGGAACCGGCGGTGGCGAAACGCAGCAGCGAGGTGGCGCTGGTGTCGATGGTGGTGGTGGTCATGACTAGAAGTACCCCTCGCGCTTGCGGTCTTCCATCGCGGCTTCGGACAGCTTGTCGTCGGCGCGGGTGGCGCCCCGTTCGGTGAGCCGGGAGGCGGCGATCTCGGCGATGACCTGCTCGATCGTGGCCGCGTCGGAGTCGACGGCGCCGGTGCAGGACATGTCGCCGACCGTGCGGTAGCGGATGAGCCGGGTCTCGGTGGTCTCGCCCTCCTTGGGGCCGTCCCACTCGCCGGCGGTCAGCCACATGCCGTTGCGCCGGAAGACCTCACGCTCGTGTGCGTAGTAGATCCGAGGGAGTTCGATCTTCTCGCGGGCGATGTACTGCCACACGTCCAGCTCGGTCCAGTTCGACAGCGGGAAGACCCGGACGTGCTCGCCGGGGGCGTGCCGGCCGTTGTAGAGCTGCCACAGCTCGGGGCGCTGGCGGCGCGGGTCCCACTGGGAGAACTCGTCGCGCAGCGAGAACACCCGCTCCTTGGCGCGGGCCTTCTCCTCGTCGCGGCGGCCCCCGCCGAAGACCGCGTCGAACCGCTCGGCGGCGATCTTCTCGGTCAGCGGCACGGTCTGCAGCGGGTTGCGGGTGCCGTCGGGGCGTTCACGCAGCCGGCCGTTGTCGATGTACTCCTGCACCGAGGCGACATGCAGCCGCAGCCCGTGCGCCGCGACCGTTCGGTCGCGGTAGTCGATGACCTCGGGGAAGTTGTGCCCGGTGTCCACGTGCAGCAGCGAGAACGGTACCGGCGCCGGGGCGAACGCCTTCAGCGCCAGGTGCAGCATGACGATGGAGTCCTTGCCGCCGGAGAACAGGATCACCGGCCGCTCGAACTCACCCGCCACCTCACGGAAGATGTGCACCGCCTCGGACTCCAGAACGTCCAGATGCGACAGCTGGGGGTACCCCCGGCCGGAGGCTGGGGGAGCGTTGTCGGTGGTCTCGGTGACAGGGGCGGTCGTCATCAGGCCAGTCCCTTCTCGGTGAGCAGCGCGTGCAGCGCGGCCGCGGACTCCTGGACGGTCTGCCGGTGCGACTCGATCCGGAGGTCGGGTGTCTCGGGGGCCTCGTAGGGGTCGTCGACGCCGGTCAGCCCGCTGATCTCGCCTGAGGCCTGCTTGGCGTACAGGCCCTTCACATCACGCACCGAGCACACCTCCACCGGTGTCGCGACGTGCACCTCGACATACGTGGTGCCCGCGGCGTCATGGCGCTTGCGCACGGCCTCGCGGCTGTCCGCGTACGGCGCGATCACCGGCACCAGCGCCTTCACGCCGTTGCTCGCCAGCAGCTCGGCGACGAAGCCGATCCGCTGCACATTGGTGTGCCGGTCCTCACGGCTGAAACCCAGGCCCGCGGAGAGGAACTCGCGGACCTCGTCACCGTCGAGCACCTCCACCCGGTGCCCCGCCTCACGCAGCCGGCCCGCCAGCTCGTACGCGATCGTGGTCTTGCCCGCGCTCGGCAGACCGGTCAGCCAGACCGTGGCTCCCTGTGCCGTAACGCTCATCGAAGTCTCCTGAAACTGTGTCTTGTCGGGGGACGCCCCCGAATCCCCTGTCATGGTCCGTCAGCCGTGCAGGCCGCACTCGGTCTTGGCCCGGCCGGCCCAGCGGCCGGCTCGCGCGTCCTCGCCCTCTGCCACCCGCCGGGTGCAGGGGGCACAGCCGACGGACGTGTAGCCGTCCATCAGCAGCGGGTTGGTCAGTACGCCGTGCTCCGCGACGTATGCGTCCACGTCGTCCTGCGTCCAGCGGGCGATCGGCGAGATCTTGACCTTCTGCCGCTTCTCGTCCCAGCCCACGACCGGGGTGTTCGCCCGGGTCGGGGACTCGTCGCGGCGCAGGCCGGTGGCCCAGGCGTCGTACGCGGTCAGGCCCTCTCCGAGGGGCTGGACCTTGCGCAGCGCGCAGCACAGGTCGGGCTCGCGGTCGTACAGCTTCGGCCCGTACTCGGCGTCCTGCTCGGCCACGGTCCGACGCGGGGTCAGCGTGATGACGTTGACGTCCATCACGGCCTCGACCGCGTCCCGGGTGCCGATGGTCTCCGGGAAGTGGTAGCCGGTGTCGAGGAAGACGACGTCGACGCCGGGGAAGGCACGGGAGGCGAGATGGGCGACCACCGCGTCCTCCATGGACGAGGTGACGCAGAAACGCGACCCGAAGGTCTCCGCGGCCCAGGTCAGGATCTCCAGCGGGGAGGCGTCCTCGAGCTCACGCCCCGCCCGCTCGGCGAGCTCCTTGAGCCTCTTGGTCATATCTCTTCCCCTCCTGCCCGGTCGTTCCGAAATCCACGGGCGAGCAGCCCGAGGAACTTCAGCTGGAAGGCGCGGTTGCAGGCCGCGCACTCCCAGGCGCTGTGGTTTTCCTCGCTGGGACGCAGGTCCTCGTCGCCGCAGTACGGGCAGTAGAAGGGAGCCGCACGCTCGCTCACGTTGTGCTCCTTGTTCCGCTTGCCGCGTTCATGAAAGAGCCTCCTCCGACGCACGTGCCGCCCAGGTGGCGAAGCGCTCGCCGTCCTCGCGCTCCCCCTCGAAACGCTTGACGACCCGCTCGACGTAGTCGGGCAGTTCGGCGGAGGTGACCTTCAGACCGCGGACCTTGCGGCCGAAGCCGGCCTCCAGGCCCAGCGCGCCGCCCAGGTGCACCTGGAAGCCCTCGACCTGGTTGCCCTCGCTGTCCGTCACCAGTTGGCCCTTGAGACCGATGTCCGCCACCTGGATACGGGCGCAGGCGTTCGGGCAGCCGTTGATGTTGATCGTGAGCGGCTGGTCGAAGTCGGGCAGGCGCCGCTCCAGCTCGTCGATCAGCGACTGGCCGCGGTTCTTGGTGTCGACGATCGCCAGCTTGCAGAACTCGATACCGGTGCAGGCCATCGTGCCGCGCCGGAACGGCGAGGCCTTGACCCGCAGGTCCAGCTCCTCCAGGGCGGCGACCAGCGAATCGACCTGGTCCTCCGCGATGTCGAGGACGATCATCTTCTGCTCGGCCGTGGTACGCACCCGGCCGGAGCCGTGCTCCTCGGCCAGCGCTGCGATTTTCGACAGGGTGGTGCCGTCGACGCGGCCGACGCGCGGCGCGAAGCCGACGTAGTAGCGGCCGTCCTTCTGCCTGTGCACGCCGACATGGTCGCGCCACTGCCGGCCCGGCTGCTCCGGCGCCGGGCCGTCGACGAGCTCGCGCTTCAGGTACTCGGTCTCCAGGACCTCGCGGAACTTCTTCGCGCCCCAGTCCGCGACCAGGAACTTCAGCCGGGCCCGGTTGCGCAGCCGGCGGTAGCCGTAGTCGCGGAAGACCGAGATGACGCCCTCGAAGACGTCCGGGACCTCGTCCAGCTGCACCCAGGCGCCCAGCCGCACACCGATCTTCGGGTTGGTGGACAGGCCGCCGCCGACCCACAGGTCGAAACCGGGGCCGTGCTCGGGGTGGTCGACACCGACGAAGGCGATGTCGTTGATCTCATGGGCCACGTCCAGCAGCGGCGAACCGGAGACCGCCGACTTGAACTTGCGCGGCAGGTTGGAGAATTCCTTGTTGCCGATGATGCGGCGCTGGATCTCGTCGATGGCGGGGGTGCCGTCGACGATCTCGTCCTCGGCGATGCCGGCGACCGGCGAGCCGAGGACGACCCGCGGGGTGTCACCGCACGCCTCGGTCGTCGACAGGCCCACGGCCTCCAGCCGCCGCCAGATCTCCGGCACGTCCTCGATACGGATCCAGTGGTACTGGACGTTCTGCCGGTCGGTGATGTCGGCCGTGCCGCGCGCGAACTCCTGGGAGATCTCGCCGATGACCCGCAGCTGTTCGGTGGTCAGCCGGCCGCCGTCGATACGGACCCGCAACATGAAGAACTCGTCGTCCAGCTCCTCCGGCGCCAGGACGGCGGTCTTGCCGCCGTCGATCCCGGGCTTGCGCTGGGTGTAGAGACCCCACCAGCGCATACGCCCGCGAAGGTCGTTGGGGTCGATGGAGTCGAATCCCTGCTTGGAGTAGACCGTCTCGATGCGTGTCCGCACATTGAGACCGTCGTCTTCCTTCTTGAACTGCTCATTGCCGTTGAGGGGCGTGCGGTGCCCACGAGCCCACTGGCCTTCGCCGCGGTGGCGTCCGGCCTTGCGGCGGGGCGTTGCGGATGCGGGCGGTTCAGGGGTGGCGGCCATGGCGGTACGTCCTTCGGAACTGCGGGAAGACGGCTCTCACCTGCGCGGGGGCGCGTCGGAGCGCGCCGCCCGCGCGGGACGGTGAAACGGTGAGGAAAGGGAGGAACGCGGCGGTGCTGGGACTCTCAGCTCGCCGGACACATGGCGCTGGACATACGGCCGAGGTCGACGTGCCGCCGACTCACCAAGGCGATTCCAGCTGAAGACATGACGGAAGCGTGGCACGGGGATCTCGGGGCAGTCCACTTCCATCCATAATCCGGACGGCTGGGTCTCGAAATCCGGAATGCTGTGGCGGCCGTCACTCCCCGGCCCGCGCGGGCCAGTGCTGTGACCGGAAAGGTTTGCCGGAAGCTCGCGGCTCCCCCAACTACCTCCCCCAGCTACCGCCCCCAGTACCTCCCCCAGCTACCGCTGGGGGTGCACCCAGGGTGCCCCCAGAGGTGCCCCCAGGTGCGGTGCATCGCAAGGCGGAGCATCGCAGTTCGTACTCGGCCGTATTCGCGCGATGCGACAACGGTGGGGGTACCTCCCGTGCCCGAAGGGCTATGGGGGAGAGGTGCCGTGCCTGGGGGCACCTCCCAGCGGGTAGCCGGGGGAGTCGCGAGCCGGTGAACCATTCCGGTCGGCGCACTAAGCCTGCGCGCCCGGCCACGGACCGGGTGTGGCCACCTCGGGCTGCTCCTCGGTCTTGGTGTCGAAGAGCCGGAAGCCCCGGCGCAGGTAGTTGTCCATGGCGTGCGGACCGTCCAGGGAGCACGTGTGCAGCCACACCCGCTTCGTCGGCGGGCGGTCCGGCCAGCGCTCCGCCAGGTCCCAGGCCCGCGCCACACCGTACGAGAGTAGATGGCCGCCGATCCGGCGCCCCCGGAACGCCGGGATCAGCCCGAAGTAGACGATCTCCACGACGCCCTCGTCCTGCGCCGCCAGCTCGACATAGCCGGCCGGGGTGCCGTTCTCGTACGCCACCCAGGTCTCGGTACCGGGCTGGTCCAGCACGTTCTGCCACTCGGCATATGTGAGGCCGAGCCGGTCGGTCCAGCGGATGTCCCCGCCGACGGCGGTGTAGAGGAAGCGGCTGAATTCGGGCGACGGTACCTCGGCGCGCACAATCCGGACGTCCCCGGCGGGCTCGGCCGCGGGCCGAAGATCGTCCGGCGAGGTCTGTTCGAGGGACCAGGTGGTGACAGTGATGCTCATGCGGGCCAGCAAAACATGCGGTCACAGCCCTGGCCAAGGCTGTCCGGAGTGCGGAAGGATCGCGGCCGCGTCATGCCACCCCCCACGGACCACAATGGGAGGACACAGATGGCCCGCAGCACCACCCGCTCGTACAGACGCCGCGGCCTGCTCGCCGCGGCCACCGCCACGGTGGCGCTCTTCACCCTGGCCGGGAAGAACGCGGCGGACGCCGTCCGCGCAGCCTTCCGCGCCCGCCAGATCACCGGCGTCTGACCGACAGGGGGAGGCCCGCACGAGCCGCCCCCGTCTCACACCTCCGCGCGCGCCCGCTCCACCACCGCCCGCAGATCCAGGCTGTGCGGCAGTGTCCCGAACGCCGTACCCCAGTCCCCGCCCAGCCGCGAGGCGCAGAACGCGTCCGCGACCTCCGCCGGAGCCCAGCGCACCAGCAGCGAACCCTGGAGCACCAGCGCCATCCGCTCCACCAGCCGCCGGGCCCGCGCCTCGATGCCGTCCAGATCGGCGAGCTCGGTCAGCAGATCCTTGACCGCGTTGTCCAGCCGGTGATCGGCACCGCGCGCCTTCCCCACCTCCGTCAGAAAGGCGTTCAGCGCCTGCGGCTCCCTCTGCAGCGCCCGCAGCACATCCAGCGCCTGGACATTTCCCGACCCCTCCCAGATCGAATTGAGCGGCGCCTCGCGCAGCAGCCGCGGCATCCCCGACTCCTCCACATAGCCGTTGCCACCCAGGCACTCCAGCGCCTCGCCCACCATCGGCGTGCAGCGCTTGGTCACCCAGTACTTGGCCGCCGGCACCGCGAGCCGCAGAAACGCCCGCTCCTCGTCCGTGTCCGCGTCGTATGCCGCCGCACACCGCAGCGCCAGCGTGGTCGCCGCCTCCGACTCCAGCGCCAGATCGGCCAGCACGTTCCGCATCAGCGGCTTGTCGATCAGCGGCCCGCCGAACGCGCTGCGATACGCCGCATGGTGCACCGCCTGCGCCACCGCCTGCCGCATCAGCGCCGCCGAACCCGTCGCACAGTCCAGCCGGGTCGCCGCCACCATCTCGATGATGGTGCGCACCCCGCGCCCCTCCTCACCGACCCGGCGCCCCCAGGTGCCGTCGAACTCCACCTCGCTCGACGCGTTGGACCTGTTGCCCAGCTTGTCCTTGAGCCGCTGGATGGCGAAGACGTTCCGCGTCCCGTCCGGCAGCACCCGGGGCACCAGGAAACAGGTCAGCCCGCCGGGCGCCTGCGCCAGCACGAGAAACCCGTCACTCATCGGAGCCGAACAGAACCACTTGTGTCCGGTCAGCAGATACTCACCCTCAACATCCAGCGGCACCGCACTCGTCGTAATCGCCCGCACATCGCTGCCGCCCTGCTTCTCCGTCATGCCCATCCCGAAGAGCACACCGGGCTTCAGCGCCGCGGGCCGCAGCCCGGCTTCGTACACGTGCGACGTCAGCCGCGGCTCCCACTCGGCCGCAAGCCCCGGGTCCGTACGCAGCGCCGGCACCGCCGCGTGCGTCATCGACAGCGGACAGCCGTGCCCCGCCTCGGCCTGCGTCCACACCAGGAAGCCCGCCGCCCGCCGGACATGTCCGCCCGGCCTGCCCCAGGCATTCACCAGCCCCGCTCCGACCGCATGCCCCAGCAGCCGGTGCCAGGCCGGATGGAAATCGACCTCGTCGATGCGATTGCCGTACCGGTCGTGCGTGCGCAGCTTCGGCGGATTCTCGTTCGCCAGCGCACCCCACTCCTGGACCTGCGCGGAACCGGCGGCACTGCCGAGTTCCGACAGCTCCCCCCGTACCTCGTCGAGGAGCTCTGGTGCGATATGCCGCTCCACGGCCTCGGAGAGGGCCCGGTCGGCGGCGAAGACGTCGTACCCCACCAGGGGCGGGACCTGGTTGGTCACTGTGTGGGTGGTGGCTGCCATGCCGATACGGTAAAGAGGTGCAGCCAGCAAATGAAACACCCGAACGGCCACATGGCCGACTTCGCAGAGCTCGAGCCCTCTACCCCCACGTCTCGAAGCGCGGGCTCATCTGGCTGCTCCTCAAGGACACCATCAACTCCTGCATGGAGTACCGCATCCTGGGCCTCGCGGCCGAGGCGGCCTTTTTCACCCTGCTCTCCCTGCCGCCGCTCCTGCTCGGCCTCATCGGACTGCTCGGCTACGTCGACGACTGGACCAACACGCACACCGTCGCCAGCATCCAGCAGAACATCCTCCACGCGGCCGGAACCGTCCTCTCCGACCGTGGCGTCAACGAGATCGCCCGGCCCCTGCTCGAGGACGTCACCCAGGGCGGCCGACCCGACATCGTCTCCCTCGGCTTCGCCATCGCCCTCTGGTCCGGCTCGCGCGCCGTCAACGTCTTCATCGACACCATCACCGTGATGTACGGACTGGACGGCCGCCGCGGCATCGTCGCCACCCGGCTGCTCTCCTTCCTCCTCTACATCGTCGCGCTGCTGATCGGCGCGGTGGTGCTGCCACTCGCCGTCGTCGGCCCCGACCGGGTCGTCGAGATCATTCCCTGGGGCACGGAAGTCGTCAGCGTCCTGTACTGGCCGGTGGTGATCCTGCTCTCCATCGTCTTCCTCACCACGCTCTACCACGTGTCCGTACCGGTGCGCTCGCCGTGGATCGAGGACGTGCCCGGCGCACTGGTCGCCCTTGGCATGTGGGTGCTCGGCAGCTTCCTCCTCCGTATCTACCTCACGAGCGCCGTCGAGGGCCCCACCATCTACGGCTCCCTCGCCGCCCCCATCGCCGTCCTGCTGTGGATCGGCGTCTCCGCCTTCGCCGTCCTGGTCGGCGCCGCCGTCAACGCCGCGATCGACCGCGTCTGGCCCTCCGTCGCCACGGCCGCCGCCCGCGCGGCCAACGAACGCGCCCGCGAGGCCGAGGCCGCCGCGATCGTCGCCCGCGCGGAAGCGGCCCGCGCCGCGGCGGACGAGGAGGAGGACGACGACCCGGACGACCCCGGGATGCCCTCCGAGTTCCCCGAACGCTGGTCGCGCTTCCTGCCGCCGGACGACGTCACCTCGCACCTGTGGACACCGGGACGCGGAGACAAAGACGAACGCGCCTCGTAGCGGGGCGCTGTCGGTGCGGTCACTCGTGCCCTGTCCGGCCGGTCCTGCCGGCTCGCGACGCTCCCCCAGCTACCTCGGGGGCCCCAGGCACCGCAGCTCGCCGCGTTGTCGTCGGTCGCCGATGTCCCCCAGTCGCCTCTGGGGGAGCCCCCAGAGGCGACCCCCACCGCATGCGCGGACACCAGCCGTTCCGCGGCGGGCCCTCCTCCGCCCTGCGATGCACGGCACCAGCCGCCGCTCCCTGATCCGGCCTGACCGATCGGACAGGGCCTAGGAGCGCCCTGAAGATTTTGAAAACGCACCCGCCTTGCACCGGATTGCCCCGATCGGTATTTACGGGTGAATCAGGGCGACTCGGGCGGCCTGAGCAAGATCTTCAGATGTCTCCTAGCCTCTGAGGCATGTACGAGGAGCGGCCCTCCCGCCTGGGCGGCGCCGTCGTCTGGACGCGTACCGCGTCCGCCGGCGCCGCCCACCCCGTCCTGCCGGACGGCTGCATGGACCTGCTGTGGACCGAAGGCAGACTCTTCGTCGCCGGCCCCGACACCCACGCGTACGTCCCCGACGACCCCGCGACCGTCCGCTACGCCGGAGTCCGCTTCGCCCCCGGCACCGCGCCCGCCTACCTCGGCGTACCCGCCCATGAGCTGCGCGACCAGCGGGTCGACCTCGCCGAACTGTGGCCCGCCGCCGAGGTGCGCAGGCTCACCGGACGAATGGACTCCGCCCTGGACCCCGCCGCCGCCCTGGAGGCCCTGGCCCTGCGGCACGCCGCCGCCGTGCCCCCGCCCGACCCGCTGCTTCGCGCCATCACGGTCCGCCTCGACGCGGGCCACACCGTCGCCGCGACCGCCGAAGCCGTCGGCCTGGGCGTGCGCGCGCTCCACCGCCGCTCCCTGGCCGCCTTCGGCTACGGCCCCAAGACGCTGGCCCGGGTGCTTCGGCTTCAGCGTGCCCTGGCGCTCGTACGCTCCGGAGTGCCGTACGCCGAGGCGGCGCTCGCGGCGGGCTGCGCCGACCAGGCCCACCTCGCCCGCGAGATGCGCGACCTGGCCGGCACCACCCTCACCGCCTACGCCACCGCGTCGCTCGCGGCGAACAGCGACACCGCGGCACCGTCGGGGTCCAGCACCACGGCGTAGCGCTGCCCCCAGACGGCGTCCCAGGGCTTGAGATGGCCGGCGTACCCGGCCGCGGCCAGCGCCTCGTACGTCGCGTCCACCCCGGCCGGACTCCCGCAGTCGAAGGCCAACTCGATCCGGTGTCCGCCCTGCGGGCGCGTCCAGCCGGGATCGAAGGAGCGGACCACCTCTTCGGTGTCCCACATGATCCGCAGCCCACCGGGCAGGGACACCTCGACATGCGGCGCGGACTCGGCCCCGGCCGGGATGTCCAGGCCGAGCCGGCGGTAAAAGGCGAGGGAGGCGGCCATGTCGGAGACGACCAGGCCGATGGCATCGAGTCGCGGTGCGTTCATGCGGCCACCGTAGGCAGGCGGTTCACCAGAGGTCTTGAACGAATCGGACACCGCTCGAAAAAGAAGTGGCGCCGTCGGCAGCGGCCCCGATAAGGTCACTCCGGTCAAGAGCCGTATGAGAAACGGGAGGTGAGGACATTGGTGACTGTCATTGCGCTGCGGGCTGCCCGCGTTCAGGAGCTCATCATTTCCACCCCCGTGGTCTCCGGCTGACTTTCTCCTTCCCGGGACCACATTTCGAAGGGTCCCCTCTTGTACCTCTCTTCTTCTCCTTCCTCCGTCTCGCACCCTCTCGCCGCCTACGGCTGGGACGAGGACCTGGAGGCAGAGTTCGCCTCCTACGCCGCGCAAGGCCTGCTGCCCGGCCGTGTCGTACGGGTCGACCGTGGCCAGTGCGATGTCGTCACCGCCGACGGCGTCGTCCGGGCCGACACCGCGTTCGTCACCCCGCACGACCCGATGCGCGTGATCTGCACCGGAGACTGGGCCGCCGTCGACCCGGAGGGCAGCAGCCCCCGGTACGTACGGGCGTACCTGCCGCGCCGGACCGCGTTCGTGCGCAGCACCTCCTCCAAGCGGTCCGAGGGCCAGATCCTCGCCGCCAATGTCGATCACGCGATCATCGCGGTCTCGCTCGCAGTCGAGTTGGACCTCGGACGCATCGAGCGCTTCCTGGCACTGGCCTGGGAGAGCGCCGAGTAGTACACACCAGCCCTCACCTGCACAGATGCCGTTTGGAGCGGCCGGATCTGTGAGGTAGGAGGGCACTATGGCGAAGAAGACGGCAGAGGAGTTCCGGGACGGTTCTCCCGAGGAGCTGGCAGGGAAGTCCCCGGAGGACCTGGTCGACCTCTACCTGCGCCGCAGCAAGAAGAGGGAGACGGTCGAGACCCTCAAGCAGCACGCGCGCGACCTGCGCCGTGAGATGGACCGGCAGGGGCTCACCGTCCGCAAGGTCTGGCTGGAGCAGCGAAGCGCTTCCAAGCAGCACGTGCGGCGCGAGAAGCTCGAAGGCGCGATGGCCGCCGTCATGGACGGCGAGATCAAGACGCTAGCCGTCTGGAAGACTGACCGCTTCGACCGACGGGGCATGGCTGCCATAGGCACGGCCCTGGACGAGTTCGACCGCCGGCAGGCTCGGCTCTTCGTACTCCAGGAACGCCTGGACTCCAGCCAGCCGGGCACCCGCATCGTCTTCGCGATCCTGGCCGAACGCGCTCGCGAGGAGATCAAGGACCTCACCCTCCGGGTGACGACCGGAAAGAACGCGGCACGCACCGCCGGCCGGTGGCCGGGTGGCCGCACCCCGTACGGCGTCCGCTCCCCCAGGGGATCGGGACACATCGAACCGGACCCTGCCGAGTACCCGCACGCCCGTCGCATCGCGGACGAGCTGCTGGCCGGGAAGTCCGCGATGCGCGTGGCCCACGACCTGGAACGGGACGGCATCCGGACGCGCGACGGCGCCCGCTGGGACGCCCGCGCGATCACGCGCATGGTGCGCTCCACGGCATGGGCCGGCCTGCTGCCGACCAAGGACAGGCGGTTCGACGAGCACGGCCAGCCCCTTGACGTCTGGGTGCCCTCGGCCGAGCCCGTGCGGGACGCCGAAGGTAACCCGGTGGTCATCGGAACCGGCGTCGTCAGCCCGGGGGAGCGGCTCCGGATCCTCGCGCTGATCGAAGCGCGCGTCACCAAGATGGGCGGGGGATCACGCGGGAAACGCCCGCACACCACCTTCCTCGGAGGCATCTTCTCCTGCCCGCACTGCGGGAAGGGCATGACCGGCAGTGGCAGCGGCAGCGCCCGCAGCCTCATGTATCGGTGCCGCACCCGATCGGTGTACGGCAAGGACGCCTGCCCTGGTGTAGTGGTCCGAGCGCCGCGTATGGACGCGGCGGTCGAGGCGATGTGGCTGAGCCACGTCTCGGCTCTCGAACACGGATCCCCGGGCCTCGACGCCATCGTCCGACGTTGGGCGGTTTTCCACGACGTGGAGAAGGAACAGCGCCGCAAGGAGGTCATGGCCGGCCTCGACGCGGCGAGGACACGCCGCGACAAGCTGGAACACGACTTCTATGTGGAAGGCACGTTGTCCGAAGACCGGTTCAAGACGTTGGCAGCCGAGCAGTCGGCGGTGATCGAGTCGCTCGACCTCGAAGCGGCCGAACTCGCACGGGAAGCCGACCTCTCTGTCTTCTTCGCAGACGGCGAGGCACTGGCGGACGCGTGGGCGGAGTCGACGCTCGCGGACCGGCGCATGCTCCTGGGCTGCGTCCTGAAGTCGTTGACGATCGTTCCCGCACGGTTCCCTGGGGACCGCACCCCGATTCTCAGCCGGGTCGTTCCCCAGTGGGTCGCCTGACGTATTTCGCGATGCTGTGATCCCGGAACAGGGAAAACCCTGTTCCGGGGTCTGCGCGCCGTGGTGCATCTGTCAGCCTGGATCGACCGCGCGATAGTCGGTCTGTGGACGAAGAACGGGAAGAGGTGCCCGCTGACCTTGGATGATGGGAGTTCCTACGCCTCATCAGTCCCACGAAGCGCTCCGCGCTCGCCCACCTGCCGTCGGGGAAGTTCACCGCGAACGCCGCCTGGCTCACCCTCGCAGCCACCGCCTACAACCTCACCCGGGCCGCCGGCCGCCTCGCCGCCGTCTTCCACGCCCGGGCCATGACCGGCACCATCCGCCGCCACCTGATCCACATCCCGGCCCGGATCGCCACTGGCGCCCGCCGCCTCACCCTCCACCTGCCCAGGCACTGGCGCTGGGCCGACGACTTGGCCAGCACCACCATGCCAATGATCAGGCCCAGGACGTCCACGGCCAGTTCGCGCTTGCGGCCCGATACCTTCTTGTTGGCGTCAAGTCCTGTCGTGGTCTTCGGGACACCGGCGGCCGCACGCACGGACTGGGTGTCGATGATCGCGAGGGCCGGGTCCTCTAATCGCCGGGCCTTCTCCCGCACCTGGCAGCGCAGGAGTTCCTGGATCCGCTGGTCCAGGCCGCACTCGCGCCACAGAGTGAAGTAGTAGAACACCGCCGACCAGGACGGCAGGTCATGGGGCAAGTAGCGCCAATGAAAGCCCGTTCGGTTCTGGTAGAAGATCGCGTTCACGACCTCCCGCGGATCGCAGGACCCAGGGTCACCGGTCGCTTACCGCCTCACCCGCTCCTGCTTCCAGCCCGTGATCATCGGCTCGATCAACGACCACTGCTCGTCCGATAGGTCGCTCGGATACGGCTCTCTGTCCACGCTTGCATCCCGGCATGTCCATGTCGAGTGCCTGGCCCGCGCGGCGATCAGTCCCACGATCGAGCGATCACGAAGCAAGAAAGACCGGACTTAACGCCCATTCAGACCGTGCATGAGGCACTCACGCGCCACGTTCCCGAGACGGGGCCGTGGAGTGTTGGACGGTATTGGCCTGTTAGCCGTCGAGGGCCCATTGCAGCCCTTGGGTCGAAGCGGGACCCCAGGACCATCTTCCGGCAGTAAACTCCAAGCCCGCTGATCGACAACAGACCTTGGAGGACCGTTGTCCGCACCGCCGCCGTCCTGGCTGCATGGAATGCGCACCCGATACTCCCGCCTGGAGAACGCGTCCAAGATCGGGGTCTGGGGCATCGCCATCTCCAGCATCTTAGCCCTTACTGGCATTGCCGTGCAGGTCGGTGCCGATGGCGACAGCAAGCCGGATGCCAAGCCTCCCGCTGCCACCTCGACGCCGACGCCCGCACCGGGTAACAGCCGCACCCCGTCCTCCAGCAGTACTCCGGCGAGTCCCTCGTCGGCCCCGCGGTCCTACGTGATGGTCTTTGAGGATCAGACCATGAGCCTCGGGTTGCCCGATGACGATATCGGCTCCCTCGACTTCGACACCCCTGCCACCCGCCGCTATACCGACGGCGAGTGGTCCGCGATGACGTCGAACTCCGAGCAAACCGGCACTCCGAAGGAACCGGACCTGTCGTACAGCAACCCAGTCTGGGGCTACTTGACGCTCGTGAAGGGCCGGAACGCCGCGCAGCTACGCCCTGAGTCCATGCCAGCCACCGCCGAAGATTGCGCTCGCAGCGCCCAGGTTGGAGGCTTCACCGAAGCCAAGATGTCCGAATGGAAGCTCCCGCCGAAGACGGTGCTGTGCATCGTGACCGACAAGGGCAACATCGTGCGGGCCACAGTTGCCCGCCTAGTCGGAGGCGATTCGAACCGCCGCGCCAACAACGCTCCCGACCAGATCGAGCTCTCGGTTACCCTATGGAAGCCCGCCACGTAGCCCAGGTGCTCCCGGGACGACGATGTGCCCAGCACGGAAGGTGCACCGGGGGTGGAGCTGAGGCCCGGGTCCGCAGCGTCAGGAGCCGAGCTGGCTCCGAGACGGCGCCCGGGCCAACGGTGCGTTCTCCGCTCGCGGGCGGGCTGCTGGAGAACCTCTTCGGCAGCACGCTCGGCGGTGGTACGACCACGTGAGGTTTTGCACCGCCCGGTCATCGTCGAGGGGGACGGTCCGTGTCCCGAGAGGGCGGCGCGTGCTGCTCACCGACGAGGTCTTGCAGGCATCGGGACAGGAAGCGTCCGGCCTCGCGTTGTACTCGGCGCTATCGCGCCGGGCTGGCTCATGTTTAAGAGGGGTCACCCCATAGTCGAATCAGTCCGACGCCCACGTCCCCACCACGCCGGCGACGACGGCGGGAACCAGCACGACCAGTGCCTTGTAGCCACCGCGTCGACCTTGCGGAGGTAGGCGGCGGGGGAGGAGGTGCGGTCATGGTGAGGCCGTTCTCGATCGGGTCCGAAGGCGAGTGTCCTGCGTTCCTCGCGTGCTGACGGAGGTCTCGTCAGGGAGACGACCTCCGGGTCAGCCAGCTGCCTGCAACGGCCAGGAGGACCATGCAGATCAGCACGCTCGGTGTCGTGTGGCCGAGGGCTCGGCCCACCAGCCAGCCAGTCGCTGCACCGGTCAGCGCCAGGGACCCGACCTCCAGGACGGCGCCGATCCGTCCGCCGGTCCCGCCCCGCCACCGGCGTGCGATCAGCAGCGGGAGGACGAACGCCAGCGAGCCGAGCACGGCGATCAGGGGGGCGTGGAACCGTACGGGCAGGGGCAGCTTGTAGGCCAGGGCCTGGATCGCGGTCAGGGTGAGCAGCACGGAACCGATGACCGTGGTCTGGATCAGGGACAGGTATTGCTGGTGGCTCTGCAGCCGTTGCGCGGCGGACTCCGTGGCGACCCGCGCGGCCTCGGCCACCTGCTCCCGCGCGATGCCCAGGTAGGTCATGTCGTCGTCGAGGACCGCGGCCAGCCGCGCGCGTAGTTCCTCGTCGCCGTCGAGGACCCTCGGCCGGCCGTCCGCGCCCGCCCCCAGGACGCGCAGGCCAGCGGACGAGATCTCCAAGGAGCGGGTCATGGTGCGCAGGCCGCCGCTGGTCGCGCTCGCCAGTCGTTCTTCGGCCAGGGCCTGCCGGGCCTGTTCGGCGATACGCTCCCAGCGTTCGAGGGCGCGTCGGCCCGTGGCGGGGCGGTCCGCCGAACTTGCAGTCAGCTCCTGCCACTTCCTGGTCAGTTCTTCGCCGATCTGTCTCAGCTTGCCGACGTGTTCGGTCAGGGCTGCGTCGCTGTCGAGGCGTAACCGGTGGCTCTCCCGGATCTGAGCGGCGGCGATGAGATAGCGGGTCAGCGGCACTAGGTCACCGTGCGCGGAGTACCAGCTCCAGTCGTCCAGCAGGCCTTCCTGCCGGTCGTTCGCCACGGTGGTGAGGAGCAGATCGCGGCGGGCCGTGTACGTTTCCCCCGATCGGGTGAGCTCCCACAAGCTCAGCCCGTCGTCGGTCTCCACTGGGCGGGAGAGCCGCGAATCGGGCGACAGGTCCCGGCGGAGCCCCTCCGCGACGCGCGCCGGGTCCGGGGGCGCACCGCCGTCGGGGACGCCGAGTGACCGGTAGACGCGGACCGATCCGATCAGCGATGCGTCGGTTTCGACGGCGTTTCCGGCATCCCCTGCCGCCGCGGCCACGGACGCGGCTCGCGAGCGGGCCTCTTCCCAGACGCGTCCGAGCGCGCGTAGCGCCTGCGCGCTCTGCCCGGCGGTGCGGCCCGGCCCTTCCTCCTCGGCCAGCATGACGGTGAGCCCCACAACGTCGTGCAGCCGGTAGAGCAGCGCCTGCCTGGCCCCGGTGGCGTCGGCCCGTAACCGCAGGAAGTGGACGCTGCTCCCGTTCCTCAGGTCGGTGGGAAGGGACAGTTCGCCGCCGTCCTGGAGCGCGGTGTCCATGCCGGCCTGCGCACACGTCTCCCACAGGAGGCGCAGGAGCCGTCCGCCCCGGTCGTCGAGCCGCCGGGACGCGAAGAAGTAGTGGAGTTGCAGAGCCTCTCGCGCATGGCGCGGTTCACTGCTCATCCTGGTCCTCGGTGCGCTCCCCCTCGGGAGCGTCCTCGACCAGCCAGTCCTGGATCAGCGCCTTGCGCTCCAGGATCCGCTCCGAGGCCTCGGTCGTCTCGCCCGTCAGCTTCCTGGGCGCGCGCATCACTGTCACGAGGTCATCGAGCTCAAAGAGCGCCTGCCGGAAACCGTCGTGGTCGTCCCGGTCCAGCGAGCCGGACATGGCGGCCAGACACTCCTCCACCCGGTGCCAGCCCTCCGGAGTGAACCGCCTGCGCACCGTCTCGTCTAGGATCTCCTCGGCTTCCTCGCGAAGACGCCTCAACTCGGCCCGCACATCGCCCCCTTGGTAATCTCCCGGTCTCCGGGCCCAGCCTAGGGCATCGGACGGGACGGCGATGGGGGGCGGATGGACCGCGCACAGGGCCTGAACGGTTTCGGACGGCTCGCGGCGAGACTGCTGTTCGTCCGGGACGCGAACCGCGTCGCCGCCGACATGGGCCGGTACGCCTACCAGGACCTCCAGGCCTGGTACGACAACCCCCGCGACGTGGACTCCCTCGACAGCGCCGCCGCCTTCTACCGCAACGCCCTGCGGAACACCACGCCGAACCACCCGCAGCGCGCACCGCTCGAAGCGCAACTGGCCTCCATCAAGCGCGACCAGTGGCTCGCCACCGGCGTCCAGGACCAGCTCGACCAGGCGATCGCCCTGATGGCGGAGTCCGCGGCCCGTACGCCCCCCGCCGAGGCGGCGGACTGGATCGGCCGCCGCTGGAGCCTGATGCTGCTCCACGTACTGCGCTACGGCGCCGCCAAGGACCCGTCCGATGCCCGGCTCGCCGTAGAATGCCACCGATCGCTGGCGCCAGCGCTTGACGGATCGCGCGGCCTGCCCTGGGCGCCGGACCTGCACGCCGCCGTGCTCCTCACCGCGGCACAGCTGGCGGCGTTACGGGGCGACGAACCGGCGAGCGCGGCCTGGATCGAACAGGCCCGGCAGACCCTCGGCGGCACCCTGACCCCGACCGCCGGCCCGGGGGTGGACTCATGCCTGCTCTTCCTCAAGCAACGCGTCCGCTTCCTGCGCGAGCAGTACGAGGGCACTTACGACCACCAGCTCACCCAGGAGGCCGACGCGCTGTGCTCCTGCGGCATCGACGCGTTCGGGGAGCACGCGGGCGACACGGGAGAGCTCTTCATGCTCCGTGGCGTTCTGCTCGCCACCCGCTACCGGCTCCTCAGCCGGAGGGAGGACGCACAGCGCGCCCACCGTGACTTCGAGACCGCCCTGCGCCTCACCCCCACCGACCGGCCGAGCCATGCCGACCGGCAGTGGCGTCTGGCCTCGCTCATCGTTTCGGTCTCCGCGAACGAGCCGCTCGCGCCCGAGGACATCGCACTGGCCCACCGCCTCGCCATCGAGTCCCTGGCCGCGGTCCCACCCGGTGCACCGGACCACGCACACCATCTGCGACTGATGGCCGAGGTCCGCCGCCGGTTCCCGGCCGAGACGGGAACCGGCTACTTACGGGAGACCGCGGCGCTGTACGAACGGTCCCTCGCCGCGGGCCTGACCGACAGCGGTGGCGCCTGGCTGGTCCACACCAGCCTCGCGATGATCCAGCAGGAGCTCTACGGGGCCACGGGCGATCCGGAGTACCTGGCGACCGCTATCGGCCACTCGGAACAGGCCCTCCGCCAGTGTCCGCCGCGGGAGGCCCAGCAGTACCTACCGGTGCTGCACTCCACCCTCGGGTGCACGCTGCGGCTCCGCTACGAACGCTCCGGCCGCCAGCAGGACTACGAAAGGGCACGCGAGCACACAGCCAAGGGCGTCGATCTCGCTCCCCTGCCGGGAACCGCGCCCGACTGGGCCATACGGCTCTCCAACCACGCACTCGTCCTCCGCATCCCGGGCCGGCCCGAGGACTACCGCGCCGCGGAGCGGCTCCTGCTCGACGCACTCGACCGTGGGAGCCTGCTGCCGCAGGAGGAGCGGATCCTGCACCACAACCTCGGCCTGGTCCTGCGGGAAGAGGCCGAGATCACGCAGGACCGCGAGCTGCTGCTCCGGTCCGCAGTCCCCCATCTGGAGTGGGCCGTCGCCGCCACGTCGGTGCACGAGGTCGACGGCCGGCTCGCCCGCCGCAACCTGTCGGCGGCGCTGCACTCCTGGTGGCTGTTCGACGAGGACCCGGACGTGCTGCGGAAGGCACTGTCCGAGGCCGAGGCCGCACTCGCGGCTGCGCCCGCCCAAGCACCGGACCGGCCCCTGCTGCTGTCCGACGTCGGCACCTGTCTCGCCAGCCGAGGCGCCCACCGCGCGGAACACAACGACTCGGAGGGCGCCCGCCGTGACTACGAGCGTGCGGTGGCCCTGCTCCAGGAGGCCCTACGGCTGCTGCCGGCCGGGCACACCAGCCGTGCCGCCACCGAAACCCAGTACAGCGATGCCCTGCAGACCCTCGACCTGCTCGCCGGTGAACGGGGCGGCAGGGACGAGGCACTGGCGGTCCAGCGCCGGGCCGTGCGCTCGGCAGACGCGGACAGTCCATCCTGGGCGCTGCCCGCTTTGTTCCTCGCGACCACGCTAGTCAACTCCGGGGAACCGTCGGACGAGGAACTGCACGAGGCCGTGGACCTATGCCTGCGGGTCGCCCGGCATCCGTCGGCGGCCGCGACGACCCGCTGGAACGCGGCCGTCAAGGGAGCCGAGCTCCAGGTCGACCAGGGCGACTGGGCGGGCGCCCTCGACGCCTGTCTCGCCGCTATCGAGGTCCTGCCCCGGGTGGCCTGGGGCGGCCTCACCTTCGACGACCGGCTGCACGCCCTGAGCGAGACCTCGCAGACGGTCTCCGACGCGGCGGCCATCGCCCTCCATGCCGGCGCCCCCGAGCGGGCGCTGGAGATCCTCGAACACGGCCGCGGCCAACTGCTCTCCCACGCCCTGGACATGCGCGCCGACCTGGAGGCCGTGCGGTGCCTGGACCCCCGGCTGGCGGCCGAACTGGAGCTGCTCCGCGCCGACCACGCCGCCGCCCGGTCGGGCGACGCGGAGCGGGCGCGCGCGTACCGAAGGCAGCGCCAGTATGACTGGGACCACCTCGTCCGGCAGGTGCGGCGACTCCCCGGACTTGCCGACTTCCTCCAACCGCTGCCCTGCCGGGACCTGCTCGCCGCCGCCAACGACGGCCCCGTCGTCGTTCTCAATTCCAGCCGGTTCCGCTCGGACGCGCTGGTCCTCCACGACGGCACCCTCACCGTCGTGCCGCTACCCGCGTTCCGGCACGGCAAGGCGGTGCTCCGCGCCCAGGCCCTGTCACGGCTCGTGCACCCGCCCGAGGAGGAAGGGGAGAAGGACGACCCCAGGGAACAGCTGACCGAGCTCCGCGCGTACCTGACCGACCTGCTGGACTGGTTGTGGACCGCCGTCGCGGAACCCGTACTGAGGGTTCTGCCGCCCGCCGCGCAGCGGGACGAGGACACGCTCCCGCCCCGCATGTGGTGGTGCCCCACCGGCGTGTTCAACCACCTTCCAGTCCATGCGGCCACTCGGATCGAGGAGCCGCTCGCCCCCGGTGACCCGGCGGGCGGCGACAGCCTCGGTGACCGGTACGTGTGCAGCCACACCCCCACCTTGCGTGCCCTGGCGGCGGCCCGCCAGGCGGACCGGCGCGCGCCGGGGGCGAAACCCTCCATGCTGCTCGTCGGCGTGGGTGGGACCCCGCCGGGATCGGACCTGGCCGAGCTGGACCACGTCGCTATGGAGATCGACGCCGTCGCGCGCCTGTTCCCGGCGGCCCAGCCGCTGCGCGACGAGCAGGCTCTCCGGGCGACGGTCCTGCGCCGCCTTAAGACCGCTGGGTGGTTCCACTTCGCCGGCCACGGCGAACAGCACCCCGAGGAACCGGACGGGCTCCTCTACCTGTGGGACCACACCACGAGCGACTCTCTCCGCATCCGCGACATCGCCGGCCTCCGCCTGGACCGGGCCGAGCTCGCCTTCCTCTCGGCCTGCCAGACCCACCTGGCGCCACGGGCCCATTCCGACGAGCCGGTCAGCCTCGCCGGAGCACTGCAGCTCGCCGGATTCCGGCAGGTCGTCGCCGCCCAGTGGCAGCTGAACAGCCGCCGGGCCCGGCACGTCACCACGCGCTTCTACGCGAACCTGCTGGCGCCCACCGGCACCGGCGGCCGGCCGGTTCCCGCCCCGACGGCCGCCGGCGCGGCCTACGCCTTGTACGCCGTGGTACGGGAGGAGCGCCTGAATCGTCCGGAAACCGTGGAGGTGTGGGCGGCGTACGTGCATCTCGGTCCGTGACGGGCGCAGCGCGGGCTCGTCGCGGACCTTCGGCACCGATGCGTCGGCCGCCGTGTTGCAACCGAGCTGCTCCAGGGCAGGGCAGCCGATCACGGTCTCATCGTCCTGGCGGCACCTGGTCAGCCGACGGGCGCCGCCTTGCCGGGTGCCCTTTTCAGGTGAGCATCGACCAGCCCAGGCGATCCCACCACCACCACCACGAGGGCGGCCCCGGTGCGGACGGCGGTCTGCTTGAGCATGCTGTTCTGCCCGGGTGGGCCGATCGCCGAATGCCTGTGCTCGTGGTTGTAGTAAGTGCCTTGTTACCGCGCCGTCAGGGGTGGGAGTGCTCGGATAGCCCCCGGGTTACGCCGAATCGAGGCCTTGCTTACGGCATGGTTGACGCGATCACGGAGCGCGTCAGCGGAGACGTACGAGAGTGCCTCAACCAGCGAATCGAGTGCGGAGACGAGCTGGCTCTCCTGCTGGCGCAGATGCGCGTCGAGGAAGGGGACCACACCACCCGTGGCGTTGCAGCGGGCCCGCCGTGCGTACAGCACAGTGAGGGAGAAAGCCCAGCAGGCGTGAAGGAAGCCGTAGACGGGACGAGGAGTTCCCCGCCAGGGGGAGAAGAAGGTGACGGCGGCGGGGAGGCGCACGTCGTGTGCGGCCAGGGCGTCGTTGAGCCAGTTGTGGGCGGCCTCGTGGATCAGGTCGCGGGCCAGGACCTCGGGGTGGGCGGTGTAGTCGGTGAAGACCGTGCCCGAGAGGCGGGTGAGGGCCCAGCTGTGGAGGGTCTCGTCGAGTCGGCGACGGTTGAGCAGGCAGATGACGGGGGCGTGCTGGGTGAGCAGGGTGCCGAAGCCGTGCTCGGTCGCGGAGGCGAGGGCGGCACGAACGAGGTCATGGGTCTCGGGTGGGGCAGGGCTGGTGTCGGGGCCGACGAGGTAGTAGGCGGTTTCGGAGATCTCTGAGCGGAGCAGGTCCGCGGGGCGCGGGCTGAGCACGATGTGCGGGCCGGCCGACAGATGGGGCAGGTCTCGCACCGTCGTACGGCGGTACCAGGCGAGGCGGTCCGCGTTCCGGGCGCGCGCCGCGTGTTCGGCGCCTTCGAGCAGGTGGTGGGCCACGGCGTAGTCGAGGGCGGACGAGCCGAGGCGGTTGCCGAGTACGGAGGCGATACGGCTGGTCCGTTGGCGCTGATGGTCGGCGATGCCACCGAGGGCGACCAGGGCTTCCGGGGAGAGAGCGCTCATCTGGGGCTCCGGGAGTGGGACGGGGCCGGACCGGGACGGGCCCGGCCCCGTGGCGGGTCAGGACTCGGTGGTGGACTCAGCGGCGTCAGGCTGTACCGTGGTGGCCAGCCAGGTCTCGGTGGCCGCGTTGGAGGTGTGCGCGGTGGTGCGCACGGGGTCGCTGTCACGCAGGGACGCGACCGCCTCCAGGAACTCGTCGAATGTCTTGTCGTCTGCCACTGCTCGCTCTCTCTCCTCAGGTAGGGGTGGTGGGTCGGGGCGAAGGGCTGGTGCGGGCGGGCCGCGGGGGCCGGTCACGGATGCATGGCTCCTTACTCGGAGACGAAGAGCGTCAGGAACTTGCGAACGCGGCCGGCGCGGACCGGTTCGGTGCCGTGGACGAGCTGGCTGCCGAAGACCACGAGAGTGCCGGGAGCGGGTGTAACGCTCCATCGGGTGCGCGGCATGCTGCGAAACCAGGGAGAGGACATGTCCGTCCCGTCGTGTGCGAAGCGCATCCCCGGGGTGTAACCCGACCCGGTCGGCGCCTCGTCGGTGGTCCAAGCGGCGTCGTTGCCCGTGGTCTCCACGTAGAACGCGCCGCCCGTGTCGTGGATCTCCGTGAGTGTGACCGTCGCGGCGGCGATCTGGCGGGGACGGGTGAGGGGGTCGGGGGCGATGCCGTCGGCATGCGGGGTGATGTACTGGCCGGCGCCGTACTCGAGGTAGATCCACGGCCGGTGGCCGGTGACCGACGGCAGGGTGCGCGTGACGGCGGCCATGTGGAGCTTGAGGGCCTGGTCGAGGAGGGCGGTCGCCTCGTGCGGGATGTCGGTCAGCTCGATCCGGCCGGCCGGCTCGTAGACGTCCTGCGCCTCGGCGGGGGAGCGACCGGGGATCTCGTGGATGGTCGTATGGCGGCCCGCGCCGTACCGGTCGCGCCCGAGGGGGCCGAGCGCGTCGTCCATGACGTTGTTGAGGCGCTCGATCTCGTTCGGTTTGAGGAAGCTCTCCACGGTCCGGATGGACAGCGTCTCGGCGATGTGGATCACTGCTCGCCTCCATCGCTGGAGTGGGCTTCGGTCGCGCAGGCGCAGAGGGCGGACGGCGGGGCAGACGTGGCCTCGGCCAGCGCCTCCGTGAGTACGTGCACGGCCTCGGCGAGGTCCTCGAAGTACTCGGCAGGCGTGGTGCCAGCAGAGGGTACGAGATGGAGGTCGAGCGTCGGATACACCCGGCCGGTGGTGCGGCACGTGAGCTCGTTGCGACCGAGGACCAGCGAACACGCTCCGGGCAGGGAGGACTCGGCTCGGCCAGCGGCGCGGCACAGGCGCACCGCTGTACGCGCGTACTCGGCGCGGTCGCGCGGCAGGATGCCAACCGAGAGGAACCGCGGCTCGGCTGCGGGGAGGTCGGCGTAGGCGTGGCCCTGGCAGCTGTCATAGGTGACGGTGTTCCAACCCGTGGTGAGCGCGTCGACGACCGGGCGGACGCCGGGCTCGATGCCCTCGTACCACTGGGGGTGTCGCGGGTCGAGATCGTCCGCCTCGTGAATGCCGGGGAGGCCGACCGTGTTGATGTTGCCGTGGGCACTTACCTGGAGGCGTGCTGGCGGGCGCGGTGCGGCGGGATCATCCCAGCGGGCCAGGAACGCCACGACGTGGTGCATGTCGTTGGGGCGGACGGGACGCCAGCGTAGCCGGGAACAGGAGGCAGCGGGCGGGAGATCCGGCTGGGCGAGCAGGGTGGCGACGCCGTCGATCAGGCGCATGCGGTGGTCGCAGTACGCGTCTTCGTCGCCCGCGGCGGCGAAGCGCAGGCGGACCGCCGGGCAGCCCGCGCCGCAGGTGTCGCGGTAGTCGCATGTCGTGCACTTCGTGACCAGGGAGCGTGCCTGCCGGAGCAGGGGAGAGCTGCCCTGGGCGCCGGCCACGTCCGCCTCAGCGTGTACGTCACCGAGCGCGGCCAGGCCGGCCTGCGGCCAGGGCAGCTCGTCGCAGCATCCCAAGCGGTCATCGGGATAAAGGGTGAGGACGTGGTCGCACTTCAAGTCGGAGAAGTGACAGGAACGGGTTTGTAGACCCCTCAGGCGGCGGATGACGGAGACGACGGGCTCCAGCTTGACGCGGTGGAACAGGCCGTCGGCGACCCAGTGGTGGGCGGCTTCCAGCACGAAGTCGGCGTACTGGCGCGGCGTGACGGCCCAGGCCGGGCCGGTGGGGCCGATGGCCCGTCGCTGGAGTGCCCGGCTGGTCGGCGTACGGGATCCCGCCACAGTGGTCGACCGGGTGACCGCCGCGTCGAAGCACGGCACCAGGCTGACCGTCGTCACGGAGGAAAAGGAGGCGAGCTGCTCCATGACCTCGGAGGCTCGGCCGAGGACGTACGGGGTGACGGCGCAGATGACGCCGACGCGACGTTCCCGACGGCCGAGAAGTTCCAGGGCTTCGACCACTCGGGGGTACGTGGGCTGGCCGTCGTAACCGACACGCCACGAGTTCCCGAGCGCGTCCCCGTCGAGGGAGAGGCCGATCTCCAACTGGGGGTAGTGCTGCTCGAACAGGTCCAGCCAGGCGTCGTCGAGCTGGAGGCCGTTGGTCTGGAGGCTCACGCGGATGACGTTCGGCTGTGCGGCGAGCGCGTCCAGGATCTCCGCGATCCGTTCCCGGCCGGCGGTCAGGGGCTCCCCGCCGTGGAGTTCGACGCTGAGCGGACGCCCGGAGAAGATCGAACCGAGGCGGTGGACCTGTTCTGCGCTGATCCGGGCACCGCCCGGTGACTCCTTCCGCTTCTCGAAGCAGTACAGGCAGTCGATGTCGCAGGTCTCCCCGCGGAGCTTGAGGATGACGGAGACGGCCGTGTCCGGCCCGGTGCGCGACAGCGGGGCGTAGAGACTCTCCAGGTCGATGGAGGCGGTGCGGGTGACGGGCATCAGAGGACTCCTGAGGAGGAGAGGCGCGGTCTACACGCCATCGGCGGAGACCGTGGACAGCCACCCGAGAAGCTGTCCGCCGGTGATGGGGATGTGGACGTCGCCGCGGCGAAGGAACCACCCGTCGGCGTACCGCTGGGGCAGCCAGCCGGCGTCAGGGGCACCCAGACTGGGAGGCTTCTGCAGCGGGTCGTCGACGGGCCAGCAGTCCAGAAGCGCTCTCGTCACGCCTCGCTGAACCGGACGGAACCACTCCCACGTCTCTGCGCGAGCAGGGTCGATCGACGGGCGGGGCTGCGCGTCGGCGAGCAGCGGCAGCCACTTGTCGCCCAGGACCGGGTGGCCGGCCGCCGCGCAGCCGAGCGCGGTGAGGCAGGTCTCCAGCTTCCGGCACACGACGCCGGCCGATTCGGCCAGGCCGTCCTCGACGAGGCCGGTCAGGTCCTCCGCGAGACTCGCCGCGACCTCGGCCTGGTCGGCGACCGCCCAGCGTCGGTAGCCCTGGCGTTCCTCGGGAGCGAGTACCGGATCCCAGCGCCCGGAGCCGTATGAGAGGGCGGTACGCAGACACATGAGGTCGTGCATCGAGGCGCGTACCCGGCGGAACGATCCGAGGTCGTCGCGGCGCACGTCGAAGGAGCGGAGCAGGTGACGGAGTTCCTCGGCCCGCTGCGGCGCCGTCGCCTGGAGGTCGACACGGACGCCGTCCACGATGCGCGACTCCCACGCCGGAAGGTCGCCGTCCACGATGCCACGCAGGTCGATGTCGCTCGCTGCGTGGGCGAAGCCGCAGGCGAGGGCTCCCTCCAGCCAGACCTCGCGGGCCGCGCCGGACGCGACCAGCGCCTGGGCGATTCTGTCGGCGATCTTCCGGCGCAATCGTGCCGATGGGTTCACCGGTGGCCTCCTTCGATCAGGATCCTGCTGTCAGCGGTGATCTCCTTGAGGAGATCGACGGCCCATCGGTCGAGCGCGCCGCGCACGTCGGAGCGCTGGGCGCCGATGTGGGGCGAGGCCAGAAGGTTGAGCGGCGTCGTGGAGCCGGTGAGGAGCGGCAGGTGCTCTCGCTCGACCGGGTCGAGGGCGAGGCCGGAGAGCCTCCCGTCCGCCAGTGCCCGCAGGCAAGCGGCGACGTCGAGAGTCTCCAGCCGTCCTGCACAGATCAGCAGAGGTCGCTGCGGCGCGACGCAAGCGAGGAAGTCCTCGCCGATGAGCTGTTCGGTCGTGGGGCGCAGCGGCAGAGCGATCACGTGTACCTGCGACTGCTCCATGAGGGCTGTCGGCGACAGCTCCCGCAGACCGGGAGGGTTCGACGGCCACGCGGCGAAGGCCGTGCGGCCCACGTAGGGGGCGAGGGCCCAGTCGGCGGCCAGCCCCACCGGGCCCGCGCCCCAGATGCCTGCGGCCAGGGTGCCGAGTGACGCTCCCATACACGCCTGCTTCTCGTGCTGGCCGAGTAGCAGCGCGTGCTGTCCCAAAGGGATACGCCGGGCCAGAGCGAGGGCAGCGGCGAGGACCCACTCGCCCACGGCGCCCGCGCCGGCTTCGGCGTTGCGGTGCAGAGTGATGCCACGGTGCCGGAGGGCGCTCACGTCGATGTGGTCGATGCCGGAGCCGGTCCGTACGACGTGCCGCAGGTGAGGGAGCGCGTCGAGTTCCCTCTCGCCGAGACGGACGCCGGAACGCAGGACGAGCACAGCGGTGTCGGCGGGCAGAGGCGAGGCCAGGTCCGGCAACTCGTGTACGAGGACATCGGGCAGGGCGCGGCGGATCGCGCCCGCGTCCGCCCCACCGCGTAGCACCAGGACAGCGCTCATCCGAGGAACTCCGGCTTCTCGTACCGGCCGAAGGCCAAATCACCCTCGCCGACGACGACGGTCACGGGCGAAGGCGCGCCGAAGTACGCGTCGCAGGCGCGCTTCACCCCTGGGAGGCCGTCCCAGGCCCGCGGATTGACCGCCGTGTCCGCGTAGTCGTCGACGAGCAGCATGCCCGTCGGCACCAGACGGGTGACGCAGTGCGTGAGTCCTGCGAGGGTCGAGTCGTAGAAGTCGCCGTCCAGGTAGGCGAACGCGATCTCGTCGGGCAGCTCCTTGGGCAGGGTCTCGTCGAACCATCCCGGATGGATGACCGGCGCCGGCCTGCCCCAGGCCGCGTGCGTGGCTCGCACGTCGTCCGGGGATGAACGGAGCTCGCCCGCAGCCAGATGGTCCGAATCCTCGGCGCCGGGTGCGGGCATGCCCTGGAAGGAGTCGTAGACGTGGATCTCGCGGTCGTGGTCGCCCAACGAGTCGAGCACGCTACGGATCCAGAGGGCCATCGCGCCCCTGTAGCAACCGAGTTCGACCACAGCGCCTGGCAGACCGCGGGCGGTCAGGTCGGCGAGCTCGTCGGCGATCACGCGGAGCCGGTCGGCACAGACCGTCCCGGCGTGCTCCCGCAGCAGCCACTCCCGCAGATCCTTCAACGTCGGATCCATCAAGTCACCACCTGTCCACGAAGGGGTCGGCGAGTTCCTGCCTCAACGCCGCCGACAGCGGGCGGTTGATCCGGGGCAGCAGGTACACGTCGCCCAGGCGTTCCAGCGGAACCCACTCGAAGCCCACCTGGATGGGGTCCGGCGGTTCCGGCATTTGCGGCTCGGCGTCGTCCACCTGCTCCGCGAGGAAGTTGAACTGAACCTTCTGTACGTCTCCGAACTCGCCCTGCCACAAATCGGGGACGTACTCGACGACGCACAGCAGACGCCGGGCCACGACCTGCAGGCCGGTCTCCTGCGCGACCTTGCGGTTCACGGCCTGGCGCAGGTCCTCGCCGACCTGGGCCTTGCCGCCCGGGAGGTTGTAGTGGAACCCGGCCTCGTCGTCGTACGACAGCAGCAGGACGGCGCTGTCGCGCACGATCGCCGCCTTCACGGACACACTGATCCGAGGCAGTTCGGGCGTCAGAGGCACGACAGCGCCTCCGGTTCGCCGACGCGCATCAGGTCGCCGACCTCTGCGAGGGACCCTGCGACGGTGGAACGGAAACTCCCTCCGCGCCGGAACTGACGGGCGGCGGTGCGCATACCCGCGAGGGCGGCACGGCTGAGCTGGTTCGCGTAGATGCAGAGGCGGAAGCCGGCCTCGCCGAGCTCGGCGGCGCTCAGGTCGGGGAACGCCGTGGGCACGCTGACCAGCGGCACGCCGTGGCTCCACGCACGTCCGATGGCCCGCGCCTGATCACCGGTCGCGTCCTTGGAGTGGATGAGTACCGCATCCGCTCCGGCCTCGGCGTACGCCTCGGCGCGAGCCATCGCTGTGGCCATGTCCTCGCCGGCGATAAGGGCCTCGGTGCGGGCGACGACTACGAGGCCGTCACCGGCGACCTTCCGTATGCGCCCCACCTGCTCGCGCAGCAGGTCCAGGTCGGCGAGGCTCTGGGCCCGGTGGGCCGCGAAGCTGTTGCACTTCGGGTACGCGCTGTCCTCGACACACACTGCCGCGGCTCCGGCGCGCATAAGGTCGTACGCGAACCGCTCCGCCGTGCGCCCCGAACCGCCCGCGTTGTCGATGTCCACGACGACGGGCAGTTCGGTGACCCGGCCGAGCGAGGCGACCACGTCGGACAGGTCGCGGGGGCCCAGGACGTTGGCGTCCGGCAGTCCGGAGGCCGCGGACACCTCCAGACCGCTCACCCACAGGGCGTCGAAGCCCGCCTCCGCCGCGACGTGCGCGGCGAGCGCGTTCACCGCACCGATCGCCAGGAGCGGGTGCTTCCGCTCGCAGTCGTCGAGGGCCTCACGAAGATGCATCGCCTTCGTGCCGTCAGCCATGGGTCTCTCCTCCTTCCGTACGGGCGGCGAGCGACGGCACCAGCTGCCGTTCGCGCAGTACGTCCCAGGCTGCGAGCAGCACCTCGGACTGGGGCCGGCGGGCGTCCAGGCGGACCACGTCGCCGAGGAGCGGGAACTCGTCGGGCTTCGAGACCACGGCCTCGTAGGTCTCGCGAACCCGGCTCTGGACGTCGTGCACGTCCCAGTCGGCCCGGACGGCGTCACCCTGTCGGGCCTGCGCCCGGCTCATCGAGGTGTCGGTCTCCAGATCCAGGACGAACGTGAGATCCGGGGCCGCGGTGAGCTGCGCGGCCAGCGCCTCGTACGTCTCCGACACCCTCATGCCGTGCTTCACGGCGAAGAAGGCCAGCTCGCTGAGGAGCCAGCGATCCGCGATCACGGGCCGGGCCGGCCGCTGGGGGAGCACGAGGCGATCCAGCGTGGCCCGCTTGTCCGCCGCGATCGCGGACAGGTAGGCGTCACGGTTCCCGGCGTTCGGCTGGTACTTGCCGGTGACGATGGCGGCGGCCTGGTCGGCGGCGAGGAAGTTGGTGGTGAGCACGCACAGCGGGGTGACGCCGTAGAGCCCCTCCCAGAGCCGGAACAGGCCCTTGCGCAGCGTCGTCTTGCCGGTGCCGTCGAGTCCCTCGATGACGATGAACGGATAGCGGTGGTTCATTCGACCTGCCCCGCCCCCGTGCCGCCGGCGTACTTGGTGAAGCGGCCCCGCCAGCGGGCCGTGGTGGACACCAGGTCCACGAGCCGGAGCTCCGCCAACTCGTCGATGAGGCGGGGCAGCTCGGGTTCTACGCAGACGCCGACCTCGATGGCCCGGCAGTACGTGGCGCGGAGGGCCGGGTCGTTGTCGGAGTCGCGCAGCGCCGCCTCCAGCACCCGCGTGGCCATGCCGGTGGCCACGACGCTCACTGCGGTGCCCAGGGCCTGCTCATGGAGAGGGCCCGGGTGCGGCTCCAGCGTGATGTGGTGCACCCCGCGATGGCGGATGACCGCGAAGAAGCCCACCCACCAAGCGGCGGCGGCGCTGACGGCGGTCACGGCGTCGGCCCAGGCCGCCCCGGACTGCTCCGCAAGGTTCTGGGCAGCGGTGTCGGCGGCGCGGTGAAGTGCCCCGCGCTGGTTCTGTGACTCCGCTCCGTGTCGCTGGGGCAGCTCCCACCAGAAGCCGAGCCCGGCGTCCTTCAGCAGCGCCATCGAGGACTCGTCGCCTGCCGGCAGCGGAGACGGGCGCTGGGCCAGCACGGAGACATCGGCGCCGGGCACGTCCGGCAGTGCCTTCCCCTCGGCGACGGCAGCCCGCCATTCGTCGAGATGGAGATGGAGCCGCTGGGTCAGCAGCCCGTCCGCCAGCGTCTGCCAGGCATGGGCCAGCGGCGGCGAACCGGGGGGCCGGGGCGGCAGGGTCAAGGAGGTCACAGGTCGGATCCTCACGTCCGGGGAGTCGCGGCACGCGGCTCCGGTCGGTGGTGCTCCACCACGATGGCCGCCACGAAGGCCCACGCCTATGAGTGTTTATGAGCCCCACCAGCGGAACGTGTCCGGGTGGTCGCAGAGCGAGGGAGAATGCCGACCATGGTCGACAGCGGACAGCGGCGGTGTACGCGCTGCGGTGCCCTTCTCAGTCGCTTCAACGCCGGTACACGATGCGCCTCGTGCCAGGACGGGCCGGCCGCCCGACGGGCCGACCCGGCCTTCTGGCGTGATCCGACGGTCCGGCGAGCCGTGGCCGCATGGGAACTCGGAACCGTCGTCAAGCTGTTCAGGAAGCACACGGGCCTCTCCCAGGCCGGCGTGGCGCGGATGGTCAGCATCGACCAGGCCGAGGTCAGCAGACTGGAACGCGGGCTCAAACAGATCCGCGACCGACGGCAGTTCGTCCAGTGGACCGATGCGCTGGGAGTTCCGGAGGAGCTGCTCGGGCTCCTGCCCACGGCCGATCCGCACAACCCGGACTCCACGGGCCGGCCGGGAACGGCAGACACCAGGGCCCGTGGGTACGCGGCGCTGCCCGAAGGGCCGGGCCAGCTCCTGTTACCCGCCGGCCGGTCGGTCTCGACGACGGCGCTCCCCGTGCTGACCCTTCCCGCGGCCTCGTTCCTCGGGGACAACCTGAGACTCGACTCCCGCCCGGAGCTGGATGCCTGGCGCACCATGCCGATGCGCGCGCTCGTCGTCGCGAACCGCACGGTGGACGGGGCGGTCCGGCAGTTCGTCACCGACGCCCGACCGAGCGGCGTACGCGCCACCGCCACCGCCTCCGACCCGGTCGACATCCCCGCCGCGTACGAACTGGACGACCTGACATACGGCATCCTGTGGGCCATGTCGGGATTCGAGGCGGCACTGCTCGGCGACGATCAGTCCCTGCACACCTCGCTGGCGTCGCTCACCGCTTCCCCAGGCTTGCCGCTCGCCTCCGACCACGGCCTGACCGAAGTCTCCCGGATGCTGATCGGTTCGGAGACCGCAGCCCGGTACATCCTGGGCCACCGTGACCACCTGGGCGACGCACCCGTCTTCTGGACCAGGGAACAGCGCGGTGAGGAGGCCGCCACGTGGTTGTTCTTCCGGCACAAGTACCGCTATCTCGAACGAATGGCCCCGCGAGGTCCGGGCGGTACCAGCGGCCGGGGGTTCTGCATCCCCGAGACGGCGGTCGCTGCCTCGCTGGCGTACGAGCGCGTTCTGCTGTTCCTCGCCATTGCGCTCATGGAGTCCTTCGGCATTCGTAGTTGGGTGACCGACGACGGAGGCTTCGCACACACTGACGGTTTCGCCCTCTCTCCCGGGCGCCGGGCCGTCATCGCCTCTTGGGTACGGACCGAGGGGGCGTCCCACCTGGCGGTCACCGCGCGGCCGGGGGCCCTGCGGACGTTCGCCGATGTGACTGGCCACGTCAGCCACCACTCGGCCACGGCAGCCGAGCAGGCCGGAGAGCGCCTTGCGGCAACCGCGGAATACCTCGGCCTCGATGCCTCCTGGCTCGGTCGCAGGTGCGCACAGTTGTCGGCAGTCGGCACGGAGCGGCTCGCCCGGCCGCGCAGCCGGTTGCTCGGCCTCGAAGGGCTGGAGGCCGCCTGCCGGTTCGTGGCCGAGCAGCTGGTGATCATTCCGCGTATCCGGACGGCGCCGACCCGATAGCCTGCGTGAACCACTCGTGAGGCCGTGCTCGGCGGCGTCCGGACAGGGGAGCAGGGGATATGACGGAGTCGGTCAGGAACGTGGCGGTCTTCTCCCTCGGCGGCACGATCGCCATGACCACCGATCCCACCACCGGAGGCGTCGTACCCGCGCTCTCGGCCCACGAGCTCCTCGCCGCGGTACCCGCCCTGGCCACGAGCGGCATCGGCCTCAAGGTGCGGGACTTCCGACGTCTGCCCGGCGCCTCCCTGACCTTCGATGACCTCACCGCACTGTCCGCCGCGATCGCGGCGGAACTGGAGACCGGAGAAGTCGACGGCGTCGTCATCACCCAGGGCACCGACACCATTGAGGAGACCGCCTTCCTCCTCGACCTCTACCACGGCCACGAGCAGCCGGTCGTCGTCACCGGCGCGATGCGCAATCCCACCCTGCCCGGCGCCGACGGTCCGGCCAACATCCACGCCGCCGTCCTGGCCGCCGCCGACCCCGGACTCAGCGGCGCCGGTTGCCTCGTCGTACTCGGCGACGAGATCCACTCGGCTCGGACCGTCCGCAAGTCCCACACCACCAGCCCCGCCGCCTTCACCTCACCAGCGTGCGGCCCGATCGCGCGGATCGCGGAGAACCGGGTGCGGATGGTGGGCGGCCTGCCGTCCCGCGGACCGCTGGTCGGCGCCCCCACCCGTGAGGCGCGCGTCGGGCTCTACACCGTCACCCTCGGCGACGACGGTGCCCTGCTCGACCTGTGGGACGGCAACTGCGACGGACTCGTGGTCGCGGCCTTCGGTGTCGGCCACGTTCCGGAGCGTCTCGTCGAAGGGCTCACCAAGCTCGCCTCCCGCATTCCTGTGGTCCTCGCCTCCCGCATCGGCAACGGCCCGGTCCTGTCCGACACGTACGGCTTCCCCGGTTCCGAGAAGGACCTCCTCGGCCGAGGGCTTATCGGCGCCGGAGACCTCGGCCCGTACCAGGCGCGGCTCCTGCTGCAGGCCCTGCTCGCCCAGGGCGCCGACGGGGTGGCAGTCCGCGAGACCTTCACCACTGCCTCCGCCCGCTGATCCCACATCATCAGGAGACACCCGCACATGCGTGCTCACGAGCTGACCGTAGGCCGTACCTTCGGCGTCACCTTCGACCACGGGGAGGACTTCTTCGAGGCGCTGTCCACCTTCTGCCAGGACAACGGCGTACGCCAGGGCTACATCCCCTCGTTCATCGGAGCCTTCGCGGAGGCCGAGATCGTGGGTGCCTGCGAGAAACTCGCGGACCCGGACGCACCGGTCTGGGCGAAGACGTACGTCACCAACGTCGAGGCGTTCGGCGCCGGCACCCTCGCCCACGACCCCGCCACCGGCGAGATACTCCCGCACATCCACGTCTCCGCCGGCCTGAAAGCCCAGTCGGCCGACGGCAGGACGAGCCACCTCCTCAGCGCCAAGGTCCAGTTCCTCAGCGAGCTGCTGATCGTGGAGGTCACGTCGCCCACGATGACCCGGCCCCGGAACCCCGGCCTCTACGACGTTCCGCTGCTCACGTTCGGCTGACCGGAAGGAGCCGCCGGAGCCAGGGGTGGCCGGGCGCGATCACCTTGATCGCGTCCGCCAGCCAGGCGCGTGCCGGAGGGGCGAGCAGCTGCAGTACCGCATCGAAGTCGGTCTCGTCCTTGTCCCGGGTCGCCTTCGCCTTGTAGAAGAGCTGCACCTCGGGCGCGAGATACGGGATGCCTGTCTCGCTCGTTCGCCCGAGTCGGTCGATCGGGAGCCGGATCTCCGGGGTGCGCCGCGAGACCCACTGGGTGCCCTCGGCCTCGTCCAGCATGAGCTGCACGGACCAGGGCGCCTTCGGTGTGCGGCGGCACCAGATGTCGTGGAGCGGCGGCTGAAGGACCTCTCCAGGACGCCACGGTCGCAGCTTCCCCTGGCCGGGCGGGTCCGCCACGTACAGGTCCCAGTCGGCCAGCAGTTCACGTACGAGGGCCTGGTCTCGCCGGAGGACGAGGACGTCGAGATCGCCGTGTGCGCGCAGCTCGCGGCCGACCGCGAGTTCGATCGCGTAGCCACCGGCGATCCACCACGGGAATTCCGCCTCGGCGAAGACCGCGGCTACATCCTCGGGACGATCCGGCACCCAGCGTCCCAACACGTCAGCACTCACCCGCCCATACTCTCAGTGGCCGGACGGGCAGAGGTGAAGGCCGACGGCGGGTGTCGGCGGTCTCGCTGGAGCGCCTTGTCGATCGTTCGTCCCTGCGCTCATAAACGCCCATGAGTATCAGGGGCACCTGCGTCCATCGTTGAGTGCGTGACTCGCGACTGGCCTCGTGGCTGGTGCTTGAGCCACGATCCTCCCGGAGCCGCGCGCCCGAAGCCAGCGTGCTTCCTGCGGCCGTACGTCTCTCTGCGGCGTACCTGACGCACTTCCGCGACCACGTCGCAGCCTCGGGAGACGGCCATCGACGTCACCCACAAGGAGGTCCGCCGCCCGATGATCAGCGCGCCGTCCGCCGCTCTCGGCCTCGTGTACCGCTGGACCGACCACACTCTCAACCCGACCGGCGAAGCCCGCGCGGTTCTGCGACGTGTCCTCAAGGACCTGGGCCTGTCCGGAAACGTCATCAGTGACGGCGTCCTGGCAGTCTCGGAGCTCGTGGCGAACGCGCACGAGCACGCGTGCGGCCCGTACGAGGTGCACCTCCGCTCGGCCGCCGGGAGATACATCTGCGAGATCCATGATGGGGATCCTCTGCTCCCCACGGGCCTCTACCTCGGTGCCATGTCCTCGTCGGACGCCGAACCGGCTGAGGGGGCGGGCGGGTTGCTCGCTGAGCGGGGACGGGGCCTGCGCATCGTGAATGAGCTGGCCCAGGGGCAGTGGGGGTTCCACGTCACGGAATGCGGCGCCAAGGCCGCCTGGATCGTGCTGGCCACGGCTTCGGCGGAGCTGTCCGAGGGGAAGGATGCTGACGGCGTTCAGGCATCCTGTGCCGAGAGTGAACCGAGACCCCGAAGCGCCTGACAGGCATCAGATCCCGTCCGAAGAACGCTGCCAGGACGCGTCCGGCGAGGCAGCAGGGTAGCAGCAGGCCCCGAGAGGCGAGGGCGTCAAGCGACACTGGCTAACCGCTGTCTGATCCGGCGGGTCCCTCTCGGTCCGCTGACGCGGTGAACCTGCGCGGATGGGTCAGCGCAGTCCTGCGAACACCACAGCTGCCGCCGTGCCGCCCAGGATGGCGCCCACGATTACCTGCGCCGTCGTATGGTCGCGCAGCGAGACCCGGACCAGCGCAGCAATCGCGGAGGTCCTGTCGTCCGAGGCCAGCCAGTGGTCGTCGGCGATGATGCGACGTGCCAGGTAGCTCAGCCGCGCTGTGTCGTCCTTGAAGGCGTAGATGATCCCAGGTGAGGCGGAGACGGCACGGACCCCCGTGACTTCTTCTACGTACGTCCGTAGCTCGCGGGTACCGTACAGGTGTTGGAAGGTGTTGCGCCGGGTCAACAGGCCGTCACCAAACTCCTCGCCGCTGACCTTCGACCGCTCCCAAGTCAGGCGCGCGGAGACGATCAGGACTGTGCTTGCCAGTTCCCAGGCACGCTGAAGGGTGCGGCGCCGCTCAGAGGGGTCCTCGATCACGTTCAGGACATAGGTCAGCAGCACGACCGGGCACGGTTCCAAGCGCACATCCGGCTGGTAGAACGGATCCCAGCCGGCCGCTTCACACCCCATGTGCTCCAGCGCGCGCACATCCTCCCCACGCCCGCACCCATAGTCGAGCACCGCACTGCCCGGCAGGATCTGCCCGTCGACGACCGCCTGGCGAGCAGGAACCGAAAGCCCACCCCTGCTGATCGCGGTCAGCCGACGGTCGCTGCCCCAGCCTCTCTGGCCCACTGATCACGTCCTCACACACAATCAATCGACAGACCCGGCTGCATCCACGGACGGCCCTTGAACACCTTGAGCTCCAGCAGAGAGACTGCGCCGGGTACGTTTTAGCCCCGGCGGCGAGGCCAGCGGTCAACCGGGGCTTTCGCGCTCAGGATAGCGCTGGCTGACCGCCGAGGTGGCCCCTCTCGCGCTCGGAAGTTCCTCGCCCCCACGACTGCGGGGGCGAGGGCATCCAGCCTGCCGGCTGCGCCATTCGTATCAAGGACAGGAGATAGCCCCTTGAAGGGGAATTAGCTTGCCATCCTGGATCTCCCACACATTTTTAAACGCTGCACAACGAGCGAGGACGTCAGAGACATCGCGCTCCAACTGGTGAGAGCGAGTGGTGGCCAAGAACATGCGGCTGGGGCGCTCCGGCGTCCCCGGCACGGCAGGCTTTGAGTAACGGGCCGTGCCAGTTTTCAGCAAGAACGGGCAGCCAGCAGATCTGTCTGTTGCAGCGAAGATTGCACACTCAACGTGCATGGGAGGATCCAGCGTCAGGCGGAGCCGGATTACCGCCGGGCCGCCGATTACTGCACGCCAGTAGCGAAGAGGGTCACCGCACAAACCGCAAAGCCCGTCGCGGATGCACTCCAGGCGTCGAGCACCGTCCACTTCCGTGAAGTCGGGGAGGCCATCGGGGCGAATCGCTGTGACGTAGGTGATCGGGTAACCCCTGCGATCACGAGGGCGGTTAGTCAGCCACTGCGGCAACGGGGTGCGATGTCTTTTAGCGATCGGATTATTTGGAACCATGCGCGAAGCTCCCATGCGCTTTATTTCGATCAATCAATTTCCAGGTGCCTGTGTAGGCAGTCAGGTCCCTGGGTCTCGTGGGAGGTAATTCCCTTCATTGATGGGCCGTTTTTTCGAGTCCTCCTACGTTGACATGGGTTGGATCAAGGAATCCAGTCCTTCGTGTCTGCCGTGAGCGATAGAAGAGGTCCCGCGTTGTACACGATTAATTGGCGGTTCGTAGGAATGCGTGGGCAGGGAGCGTGTGTGTTGCTCGGCAGCGATCGTTAAAACTGATTCTGCGAGCGGAGGCCGTGCTTTTCTGGGAATTGTGGGCAAGATTCCGCCTGTCCCTCAGGGTGACGAACTGCCGTCGCGGGTGCTGATGGGATGGCGGTGCCCCGCCCTGTGGCGCCAGCCCCAAGGAGCCAGCTCAGCGCCGCGGTGCTGCCGGCGGATGGATAGCCGCGAATCGGTGGTCATCCTGGCGGAGGGGCGGAGGGGCGGAGGGGCGGAGGGGCGGACGGGCGGACGGGTGGTGAGGTGAGGGCGACCATTGCGGTCGTCGAGGACTGCGTCATGGAGAACTTGGACCCGAAGGGGGTCACGGACGTCGCGGCCAAGCTGCGGGGGCAGGCCGATCGCCTCAATCAGGTCGCCGCAGACCGGGCCGACGCTCGCGCCGACTGGGCCGAGAACGCCCAGGTAGGGCGGCGTGACCGAAGCAGCAGCCAACGGCCGGGTCCCAGCGCCCCGACCGTCGGGTCGGCGACCACATCCTGCCGGCGGGGCCAGCGACGGCTCCTAACCCCGTCTGGGGTGACGGCGTGACGACCATCACCCATGCCCACCTCAACGGCGTCACCGTCCGGATCCGCCGCGGCACCACCACGCGGGACAGTCCCATGATGCTCGCCTGCAAGGGCGACCTATCGACCGTCGCCTACGACCCCGACGTGGCGCCCCTCGACGCCACCTCCATGCTCATCCGCGTGCGCTTGCGTATGGAGGGCTACACCGTGACCGAGATCTTCCTCGAAGACCACGACCCGCACCTGACTGCCCTCTATCGGGTCTGCTCCAAGCTGCACTTGAACACCGAGCGCGCCAAGAGGCCGTTAACTTGTACGTCTCACCGGCCTGGCAGCACGAGCGGAGCGGCGGGGATGCTGGCGACCGTAGAGACAGTGAAGACGTGACAGGGTGTGGCTCATGGTGATGAACCCGCCTGAGGACGCTGTCGACTACCTCTTCGAAGTGTCGGATGCCGTGGACGTACCCGTTGTGGTGCGCAGTACCGGTAAGCTCCGGCGTCCTTTTGAAGCGCAGTGGAAGGGTGCCGTGGACCCGTGGCCCGCTGCGGGCCAGCTCCCCCGCGACGGCTTCTATCTGGCGACGACCGCGTGGCGGCAGATCCTGCAGGCGGCCACGGGCGTTGGGCGCGATCTGGCGCCGTGGCTTCGGAAGACGCCCTGGCTGGCGGTGAACGAATTCATCGCGCGGGTGGCACCGTTGCAGGCCTACCTGTACATGAAGGACGTGTCGGGGCCGGATCACGCGGCCGGGCGTCGGCTGTTCGTCAGCGCCGTCTATCAGCACGGGACCGAGCGCAGTGCTCACTCGGCGTTCGGCTACCACCTGGGGATGACCATGGCGCAGTGGGCGTGTGTCGGCATGTCTGGTCTGGGAAGTACGCGGCACATCGAGGCTGGCGGCCCCAACGGGAACCAGGGGTTCCTGGACGCGAGTCTCCGGCTGCCGGATCTATGGGGCACGCATCCGAGTCCGCGGCTTCCCTGGCTCGTCGAGGCCAAAGCCGGTCGCCACCTCGGCGAGGGGCGCCTGAAGGATGGCAAGGTGCAGCTGAACGGCGGCAGTGACCTGATGACCGTCCCCCACCGTCAGGTACTGTGCGGCACCTCCTTGCCGCACCGGAAGAGGTGGGAGGACGACTACCTGTTCATGACGATAGACACAACGTCGATCACACCTCCGCCTCCTGATGGCGGCAGCGCGATCCCGCCGCTCGGACCGCCGCCGGACGGGGCTGAGGACCACATTGCAGAAGATGTGGAGGCGCTGCTGGCAGTGGCTCGGTCGCAGTTGATGGCCTACCAGGCAATCGCCTTCGGAGCAGTGGAGGATCTCCGCCTCATCCCCGTCAGCAAGGCGCGCTCCGCGCGGTTGCGACATCGCACGGGTTCCCTCACTCCCGTTGAGCACGACGAGCCCACCCGGGAGATTCGTCGCCGACTGCGCTCCGACTCCGTGACCGGCGAGGCCGCGCTGCGGGCACACGGGGACGCCAGCGACTTTATCGCCGCCCGTCTTCCTGGGATTGGCCTCCACCTGGGCATGTCCCGACGACTCTTCGCCGCGTGCGCTGCCTTGCACCAGGCGCAGTCCGAAATGCCCGTGAATGAGTTGGTGTTGCTGCCTGACTTTGTCAGGCCGCATCACGGCGTCGACGACGAGGAGCGCGAGGAGTACAGCCGAGCCACTCGCCGTGCCTACTACGCGCAGGAAGAGGAGCGAGGCTTCCGCCTGCGCGCAGATGTCCGCCACGGATTCGCGCAGGCTGATGCACGGTCCTGGAGTGATCTTCTGTCGGGGCGCCAGGTTGAGGTGTCCCTTGAGGACTCGGAGGAGAGCGGGCTCCTTGAGGGAACGACTGCCGAAACATACCTCGCGATCGAACACAGCGAGCCGGTGCTGGCCAGCGCCCGCGAGCGTCGGTAGGCGCATGCACTTACTACGTGGCGGGCGCGCGATCGCGAAGAAAGCCCATTCCGACAGCTTCTCGCGCGGGCGGGCGGGGTCATGTCCCGTGGGGCTTCATGGGACGCGATCGGGATACCGCGGCCGTCGTCGGTCATCACCACACCCCGTGCCCCATACAGTTAATGCCTAGGTGCCCTGATTGGTTCTTGGCTGTTGGGTTCCTGCAAAAGCCTCCTTCCCGCTTCCCAGAGGACTGACTCGATGGGGAGCGGGCTGCGACGATCGCGCGGAACGAACTGAATGCCGAGCTTCGCGGTGGACAGCCGGTGGACAGACGCCTTTGGGCGGTGCAACACCGAGCAGCACAGCCCAACCCGGGACACCTGTTCTGATCAGCGGAAACGTCACGAGGCGGCACGACGTGGCACCAGGAAACATGATCGCTCGTGGTCTCATGATGCGCAGGTCTCGCGACCTGGCTG